>DIKH01000284.1 GCA_002424495.1 Desulfobacteraceae bacterium UBA5623 | reverse complement strand
GGCATTTCTGGATGGGCACTAACTATAAGGTGGATTCTTTTTTCTATCTGATATATCCCTGTCTTTGCAGCTCAAGCAACACCTCCTGGGCTGCCTCATCCGGTGTTATTTCGGTCGTATCTATGCGCAACTCCGGCCTTTCAGGGACCTCGTAGGGATCATCAATTCCCGTAAACCCCTTTATCAGGCCTGCTCTGGCCTTGGCATAAATGCCCTTCCGGTCGCGTTTTTCACATTCTTCCAGGGCAGTGGCCACGTGCACCTCAATAAAGCCGCCATATTGCTCAATCATTTCCCGGAGCTGCCTTCTGGAGAGTTTGTATGGCGCGATTGGGGCGCATACGGCGATACCCCTGTTTTTTGTGATCTCGCTGGCGACAAAGCCTATGCGCTTGACATTAATATCCCTGTCTTCTTTTGAAAACCCCAATTCGCTTGAAAGATGCCTTCGAACAATATCGCCGTCCAGAAGGGTTACCGGCCTGTCTCCCATTTCAAGAAATCTCGAAATCAGCACCTGGGCAATAGTTGACTTGCCTGAACCTGAAAGACCTGTAAAAAAAACGGTGAACCCCTGCCTGTGTCTTGGCGGGTAGGCGTTTCTAAGTTCCTCTGCTACTTCTTCAAATGTAAACCAGACAGGGATTTCAAGACCTGCCCTCACAAGTTTAACCAATTCTGTCCCTGAAAGTGTCTTAAAGCCTTCATTTTCGTGTATATCGCTCTGAGGGACATATTTTTCCCTTTCAGGAGCATAGACCATTTCCTCAAATGGTATGATTTTTATGCCGATATCATCCTTGAACCGGTCCAGCAGTTCACGGGAGGCATAAGGTTCGTAAAAGGGCTTTCCTCCATTATCAAGTCCCGGGCCTCCATGATCCCTGCCTACGATAAAATGGGTACACCCATAGTTCTTTCGAATCAATGCATGCCAAAGGGCCGAGCGCGGGCCTGCCAGCCTTATGGCAAGAGGTAAGAGGGAGAGAAGCATCATATTTGGAGGATAATGGTGGGCCGTTTTCTGGTAACACCGCACACGCGTATAATAATCAATGTCACCTGGCCTGGTCGGACCCACAACCGGTTGGAACAGGAGGTTTGCCCTTGACTCTCTCATGGCGCCAAGGGTCATATCAAACTGGGCGCGATGGAGTATATTCCTGGTATGAAATCCGACCATCCTCCGCCAACCGAGTTTGGTGCAGGTATTTCTCACCTCAAGGGGTGTCATGCGCAAGTGCTTGAAGTCAAAATGAAGCGGCATATAAACTCCCTCCACCTTGCCCCCGACATAGTAACCGCCTGTCTGATGAAAGAGATGATATATACCGGGGTGTGCCTGATCTGTCGTGCCGTATACCGCCAAGGCCTCCCTCTGCTTATCAACCGGCCAGATTTCTTCAATATGCATCACAGCCAGCATGAAGCCCTCGGGGTCTCTGAGCGCTACCGATTGACCAGCCTCAAGCCGCCCCGCCTCCACCTCTGTCACATCAAGACAGATAGGGATCGGCCAGAGAGTGTTGTCCTGAAACCGCATCCTGTCAAGCACTGCCTCGTATTCCGGTTGCGTCATAAAACCGGTCAAGGGAGAAAAGGCGCCGTTCATCAACAGCTCAAGATCGCACATCTGTCGTTCAGATAGTCCAATAGAGGGAATGTGCAAAGAAAGATCCTTAAGTACATCTTTTCGCACATCGTCTGCTATCAGATCAACGAGAACTCCTCCATGTGGGGTAATCAGGTGGCTCATTTATCGCTCCTTTCGATGACGTTACGATAACCCGGATGTCGGCTTCTGCGCAATAATATCAGGGCAGAGGCTGTTGAACCTTAAAATGTGTCCTGTCTTGCATCCCTGAAATTTGAAGGATTAATATCGTATTTTTTCAAGAGTTCGTAGAGATCGGCCCTGAATTTACCAGCAAGTTTTGCCGCCTGGCTTACGTTGCCATGGGTAAGTTCTATCAGTTGGACAAGATAATCCCTTTCAAAATTTTCCTTTGCGCTTTTAAATGAATTTACAACAGTAGGGCCGGATTCCCGGAAGTCTAGAATGAGATCGTCGGTTATGGCATCCCGGGTTGTAAGCGCCACAGCACATTCAACCGTATTTTCCAGCTCCCTGACATTTCCCGGCCATGAATGGAGCAGGAGTTTCTGAATAGCGGTTGCAGAAAACCCGCTTATCTGTTTGTTCATCTTCTCGGCGTTTTTTTTCAGAAAATACCTTGCCAGATAGGGGATTTCCTCTTTTCTTTCCCTTAAAGGCGGCAGTCTTATTGGTATAACATGTATGCGGTAATATAGGTCTTTTCTGAAATTGCCCCTTCTTATCTCTTCCTCCAGATTCTTGTTTGTCGCGGCAATAATCCTGGCATCCACCCGAACCGGTTTGTCTCCGCCCAAGGGGTAAAATTCCTTTTCTTCCAGCACGCGAAGAAGCTTTACCTGCATGGATACGGGCATTTCGGATATCTCATCCAAAAAAAATGTGCCAGTATGGGCGTGGGCGAAAAGCCCTTTTCTCCCTTTGGCGGCGCCGGTAAAGGCACCCCTTTCATAGCCGAAGAGTTCACCCTCCAACAGGGTCTCTGGAATTGCAGCACAATTGATCGCCACAAACGGCCCGTCTTTTCTGGCGCTGGCCACGTGAAGTGTCTTGGCGATCAATTCCTTGCCCGTGCCGCTTTCCCCCTCTATATAGACATTGGAATCAACTGCACTTGCATGCGAGACCTGCTCCAGGACCTTCTTCATTTTTTCGCTTTTGTATACGATATGCTCAAACCCATAGCGTTCTTTTACCAGATCTCTAAGGTTTTTTACCTCCTTTGACAGCCTGCTCTTGCCAAGGCAGTCCTTTATCTCTGCCAGAAGATCATTGTATTCAAACGGCTTGGTCAGATAGCTGTATGCGCCCCTCCTCATGGCCTCAACCGCATTTTCTATGGTGCCATATGCAGTGAATATTATGATCGGCATGTCAGGAATTGTCTTATGAAGCTCTTCCATCAGTTCTATGCCGTTTTTGCTGCCGAGTCTCAGATCCACAACTGCCAGGTCAAATATCTCCTGCCTCGCAATTTCAATGGATTTTTCCGCATCTGTGGCGGTCGTCACCTGATAATCCCTGGCCTCCAGCCTCATTTTTATGACCTTTAATACGTTTTGGTCATCATCAACGATTAGAATTTTTTCCATGCTTCTATTCCTGTTAACGGGGCAGAGTTTTTCTCTTATCTCTTTCTATGCCCAGATCAATTTTTTTCAGTTCGTCCAACTGGTTCCTGAGCATCTTGATTTCGTTTTCCTTCAGGTCATATAACTGCCTGCGAAGCCCGTTGATTTCCCTTTGCCTTGCGTCGTTCGTATCTCTGAGCTTCGAAATTTCATTATCAAGGCCTTTGATCCTTCCCAATATCGAGATGTATAATTCTGCAGGAGGTATGAAATCGCTCCCGGGATATCTTTCCATCAGACTCTCAAAACACTTAACTGATCTTTCCTGGTCAGGGCTCGGGTTTTTGGGGTGGGCGTAACTTACCCCCATCAAAAAGAAGGCCTGATCCCCTCTGGTTTTAGGAGATAATTCCAGTGCTTGCTCGGATTCCTGAATCGCCTCTTTATATCTTTGGGCTGCAATCAGATGCCTTGCGTTTGAAAGATGCTCCCTTGCCCGTAAGGACAACTGATAATGACTGCATCCGCCCCCTAAGGCGACTATGATGAAACAGGCAGTGTAAAATAGAATGTGCTGCCTTTTCCCGGCTCGCTTTCCGCCCATATCTTACCTCCATGAGCAGTGACAATGTGTTTGGAAATGGAAAGACCTAATCCGGTCCCCCTTTCTGTTTCCATGTCTGAGTCTATCCGTCTGAATTTGTCAAAAATCAGGCCCAGATGGTCCGTATGAATACCGCATCCTGTATCTGAGATCGAGACCTCGATAAAATTCTTGTCATTATCACTCAATGAGATGGCAATGACAATGGAATCTCCGTCTGTTGTATATTTCAGGGCATTGCCGATCAGATTCTGGATCACCTGATAGATCCTCTCTTCATCCATGTTGACAGGGGGGATATCCGGAGGCGGCTCCAGTTCCAGGCTTACGTTTTTGCTGAGCGCAATGGGTGCAACCTTCAAGACACCTCTCTGTATAACAGGGGCCAGGCTGCATTTTCTGAACTGGTAATCCATCATCTTTGCTTCCATCCTGGACAAATCCAGTATCTTGTTGACTGAATCAATGAGCCTTTCGCATTCTTCTTTTGTTATTGTCAGAAGCTCGTGTTGCTTTTCCGGGCTTGCAGCATAGGTTCCTTCGAGCAACATGGATGATGCCTCACGTATGGCTGTCAGGGGCGTTCTAAGATCGTGAGAGACATGGCTTATAAAATCAATCTTCATCTGGTCCAGTTCCCTCAGCCTACTGCACATAATGTTAAAATCATCCGCAAGGGCCTTGATCTCGGGCGGTGAAGTTATATCGGGAACCTTTTCAAATCTTCCTCTGGCGATGTCCGCTGTACTTTGCTGGAGCAGCAAAATGGCCTGGTTTATACCCCTGGTGGTCAAAATACTGACCAACATACCAAGTATGATGGCTGATACGGAGGTGATGATCACGACCTTCACCATATGGTATGAGGTCTTGGTTGATTCCTCGATCATCCGGTCCCTTTTAGAGCGAGCCACATAAATAATCTGTCTTAACTTCTGATTGATATCCGCGAATACCTTCTCCCTTTCCTCCTGGTATTGCATTTTGGGATACGATTGGCCTGCTGCAAACAGATCGGCCTCTCTGTTAAACAGAAAAACATAGTGGTCATACAACTGTCTTACTTTAACACACAATACCTTTTTTTCAGAGTCATCATCAGATTGCTCCAGCAAGCGTATATCCTTAATCACATCTCCCTGTATTTCCGTAAATTTTGCTAAAAAATCCTTGTCTTTTGAGATCAGATACTTTTTCTCGAATCCCACCTGGGACGAGACAGAATCCAGGATACGTTCAACGAGCCCTATTGTGGTGGTGCTGACAAATGCGATAGAATGGGTGATCTTATTTATCTGATTGATTTTTAGGGTCATATAGCCGGCAAGAAAGACGACGAAAAGCATAAAAACCATGTAACTGACGGCCAGTCTTTTGAAAATTGTAAATTTCATGTCATGACCAAAAAAATCGTAACAGTTTAGCTGCTTTTAAAAAATCTATTGTGTATCATCAACGGGTCCGCCGTTGATAAAATGCCCTTCAAATATACTCATCAAAATCCATCCTCCTTCAGGGAATAACCACGTTCCTTGATATAGTCTTCAAATTGCTGATAAGTCTCCTGCTGCCACATGGCAGAGCCGAAAACCTCGTGCTTGAAGGCAGTTATGCCGATGTTCAGAAAGTGTCTGTGATGATGCCTAAGTATTTTGTTCTTCGAAAAAAATGCCTTTAAGACCTCTTTGGGCTGCCAGTAGTATTTTCTCATCAGAGATATATGCTCTTCCGTGATCTTGTTAAGGTCAGGATCTTCTCTGGTGGGCATCACTGCCTGTATCTGATCGTATCTTGAATAATCGTCGGTCTTGATCCTGCCAAGCCTTTTCATTTCTCTATAATATTCCGTGCCGGGATAAGGAGTAACCACATTGAGGCCCAAATGATCGACATAAGGCCTGAGGAACTTCATCAGGTCCCTTCTATCTTGGCTGGTCTCCTCCCACAACCCGATAATCAGGGTGGCCATTACCATGAAGCCATGTTTTTTGAGTATCTTCATGGCCTCTTCATTTTCCCTGGCGGTGATGCGCTTGTTGACCCCGTCCAGGAGATTCTGACTGCTGTGTTCTATTCCCAGCATGAACTGATAGACGCCAGCGTCTCTAAAGCCTTCCATCAGGTCCCTGTCCCTGATGATCAGATTTGACCTTGACTGAAGCCAGAAGTTCTGGCCGGTCTTTCTTGCGGTCATCTCCCTGATAAATCCTTCCCCCTTTTCCCGCGTAAGATTAAAGATATTGTCCCCCACATACAGGGTGTCGCGGTTGTAACGCTCCTTTAAGAGTTCCAGTTCCTCGCCGATCTTCTTCGGACCCCTTGTACGCCACCTGTTCTGCCAGAAAGCGGCCTCTGAACAAAAGGTGCAGTCATATGAGCAGCCGCGCGCAAAATTGACCAGAAAGCCCCGTTCGCTTTCAGAAGGAAGCCCGATATATGGGTGCTCCATATTATAAAGATGATAGGCAGGCATGGGGAGGGTATCCAGATCCTCGATAAAGGGCCTGTTACCGGTAAATACAAACGCGCCTTTTTCATCCAGGAATGCAAGGCCCTTTATTGTTGTCACATCCTGCCTTTTTTCGATGCAGGTC
>DIKH01000105.1 GCA_002424495.1 Desulfobacteraceae bacterium UBA5623 | reverse complement strand
TAAAACCTAACACCTAAAACTTAAAACCGAGTAAAAAAGCGCTTTTCGACTTTTTACGAGAATATCAATATTAAAGTCACAAAAATTCGATTGCGGGAAAAAAGCTACAGACAACCCATCAAATTATACAGATCAAACTGTCAGGAAAGGAAGTTACAATGAGTACAAAAACTCAAACCATAGAAGGCAACGAAGCAGCGGCCCACGTGGCTTATGCCATGAGTGAAGTAGCCGCAATATATCCCATCACACCATCCAGCACCATGGGAGAATACGCAGATGAATGGGCCGCCCATGGCCGAAAGAATATCTTTGGTCAGGTTTTAAAGGTTATGGAGATGCAATCAGAGGCTGGGGCCGCAGGCGCTGTGCACGGCGCACTGTCCGCTGGTACCCTGTCCACTACCTTTACCGCCTCGCAGGGGCTCCTTTTGATGATCCCCAACATGTATAAAATCGCAGGAGAACTCATGCCTACGGTCTTTCACGTAGCCGCAAGGTCTATCGCCACTCATGCACTTTCTATTTTTGGTGATCATTCGGACGTAAACGCTGTCAGGCTAACAGGGTTTTCCCAGATCGCCTCCGCCTCTGTTCAGGAGGTAATGGATCTTAGCCTTGTCGCCCACCTGGCAAGTATCAGGGCAAGCCTGCCGTTTGTCCATTTTTTTGACGGCTTCAGGACCTCCATGGAGATCCAGAAGATAGATATAATTGACTACGATGACATGGCCCGTCTGGTGGACTGGGATGCAATAGATAATTTCAAAGGCAGGGCATTGAACCCCGAGTACCCGCAGATCAGGGGAACTGCGCAGAATCCTGACATCTTTTTTCAAAACCGTGAGGCGTCAAACCCATTTTACGCCCGGATAATTGATATTGTTCAGGAAGAGATGGACAAGGTCGGAGACCTGGTTGGCCGAAGATACAACCTGTTTGATTATGTTGGTGACCCGGAAGCGGACAGGGTCATAGTGTCTCTGGCCTCAAGCTGTGATGTGATTGAGGAGACTGTCAATTATTTGACCAAATTTGGCGAACGTGTAGGACTTGTCAAGGTCCGGCTCAATCTGCCGTTCTCCGGCGATCATTTTTTGAGGGCACTGCCCGCCACTGCCCAAAAGATCGCAGTGCTTGACAGGTGCAAGGCCCCTGGCGCCCTAGGGGAGCCACTTTATCAGGATGTCTGCACTGTCTTCCACAACAGGAAGGAATTTCCGGTGGTGGTTGGCGGCAGATACGGCCTTGGCAGCAAGGATATTACACCCACAATGGTAAAGGCCGTATTTGACAATCTCCGTTCAAGGCTACCCAAAAACTATTTCACCGTTGGTATTGTGGATGACGTAAGCCACACATCTCTTGAGCTGGGCCCGGAAGTGGACCCTTCACCCAAGGGGACGGTAAGGTGCAAGTTCTGGGGCATAGGATCTGACGGAACCGTTGGCGCCAATAAAAACGCCATCAAGATCATCGGCGAAAATACCGACATGTACGCACAGGCATACTTTGCCTATGACGCAAAAAAGTCAGGCGGCGTCACTATGAGCCACCTGAGGTTTTCTCCTCACCGGATACAGTCCCCTTATCTCCTTACAACATCAGACTTCATTGCATGTCATAATCCTGCATATGTCAATCAGTATGACCTGCTGGAGGGAATAAAAGAGGGCGGATCCTTTTTGCTCAATTCCCCTTGGAGCCTTGAAGGAATGGAGACGCAACTGCCTGCACAGTTAAAGAGGAAGATCGCCCAGTTAAAACTCAATTTTTATAATATTGATGCAGTAAAAATCGCGGCTAAGCAGGGCCTGGGCGGTCGCATCAATATGGTGATGCAGGCTGCTTTTTTTCAGATTGCAGATGTCATCCCCCCTGAAGAGGCCATCAATTACATGAAGGCCGCCATCAAAAAGACTTACGGCAAAAAGGGTGAAAAGATCGTCAAAATGAACTGTGACGCCGTTGACAAGGCAATAGGCGGTTTGCAAAAGATTGAGGTGCCGGAGTCATGGTTGCGGGCAGGACTTGAGGAATATGGTGAAAAGGATGAACCGGAGTATGTCAAAAATGTCATGAGACCAATGCTCGCCCAGCAGGGCGACAAGCTGCCTGTCAGCGCCATGCCGCCTGACGGTATATTTCCCACAGCAACCACTCAGTACGAAAAAAGGGGTATTGCCATATATGTACCGGAATGGCAGCCCGATAATTGTATTCAGTGCAACCAGTGCTCATTTGTCTGCCCCCATGCGGTCATTCGTCCGGTCCTTGCCCATGAGGAAGACCTAAAGGACGCCCCGAAAGACTTTGTCACACTGGAGGCCAAGGGCAATGAACTAAAAGGCCTTCGCTACAGAATACAGGTCAGCACCCTTGACTGCACCGGGTGCGGTAATTGCTCCCAGGTCTGTCCGGCAAAAGAAAAGGCGCTTGTCATGAAACCGCTAAACACCCAGACAGATATCCAGGTCCCCAATCATATATTCTCCACGGGGCTATCTGTCCTAGATGACCTGATGCCCGCCACCTCTGTTAAGGGCAGCCAATTTTTAAAGCCCCTGTTTGAATTTTCAGGGGCCTGCCCCGGATGTGGAGAAACCCCTTATATCAAGCTGATCACACAACTGTTTGGCGAACGCATGATAGTCGCCAATGCCACAGGGTGCTCTTCGATTTACGGTGGTTCAACTCCGGTATGCCCCTATACCGTCAATGAAGAAGGCCATGGTCCGGCCTGGGCCAATTCCCTGTTCGAGGACAATGCGGAATATGGGTTGGGCATGGAGCTGGGAGTGTCCCAGAGACGATCAAAATTGATTGATCTTATCCGGGAGGCCATGGACAAGGGCGTATCACAGGAGCTTAAAGAGGCCTTTCAGGGATGGCTTGACAATAACAATGACGGCCGGCAGTCAAAAGAATTCGGCAGACAGATTGTTGATCTGATCGAGATGGAAATCACTAACCCTGAAGGCGAGCTGAATCCATTGCTGATGGATATCCTGAACCTAAGCGATTATCTTACCAAAAAGTCCATCTGGATATTCGGAGGAGACGGTTGGGCCTATGACATAGGCTACGGAGGTCTGGACCACGTTATAGCATCAGGCCATGATGTAAACATCCTTGTCCTGGATACAGAGCTATACTCCAATACTGGTGGTCAGGCCTCAAAATCAACGCCCACAGGTTCTGTCGCCAAATTCGCCGCAAGCGGCAAACCCACCAAAAAGAAAGACCTTGGCCAGATGGCCATTACATATGGCTATGTCTATGTCGCCTCTGTGGCTATGGGGGCAAACAAGAATCAGCTCTTAAAGGCGCTTGCAGAGGCGGAGGCCTATGACGGGCCTTCGCTGATTATTGCCTATGCCCCATGCATTAATCATGGAATAAACATGGGCTTGTCACAGGAAGAGGAAAAAAGGGCCGTGGAAGTCGGGTATTGGCCCCTATACAGGTATAATCCGATGCTAAAAAAGGAGGGGAAGAACCCATTTGTCCTTGATTCAAAAGAGCCGAAAGAAGGATTTAATGACTTCCTTATGGGCGAGGTCCGCTATTCAAGTCTGACTAGGACCTTCCCTGAAAGCGCAAAGAGGCTGTTTGAAAAGGCAGAGGAAGACGTAAAAGACAGATACGAGACTTACAAGCGTCTGGCAGGGTCAGCGGCATAAAAGTTCTTCATCAAAAGGTGTTCGGGCGAAAGAAAAGGGCGGCATTGATCCGCCCTTTTTTCTTATTCCATTTTCAATGAAGGGGGGATACAGGTCTTGAGCCTTTTTAACTCCTCGTCACAGGTCAGATCGTAGTGAACAGGGGTAATGGTAATCTTATTTTCTTTTAAGCAAACCGCATCCGTATCAGAGTTGGCATCCTCCACAGGCGCCTCTCCAGAAAGCCAGTAATAGGTGTTCCCCCTGGGGTCATTGCGGCGTTCAAAAAATTCCTTGAATCTGGCAGTACCCTGTCTTGTGATGCATACACCTGCAATCTCCTCCGGAGGGACTGCCGGGATGTTGATATTCAGCGCGGTTCCCTTGCTTAAATTGTTCTCAATCATAAACCCAATGATTTGTTTTGCGAACCTGGCTGCGAACCTGAAGTCCGGGTCTTTCCTGGTGTTCAATGAAATAGCAGCAGATTTAAACCCTAAGAACGCGGCCTCAGTGGCGGCAGAGACAGTACCTGAGTAAAGGATATTGACGCCAACATTGGCACCGCGGTTTATACCTGAAAGAATGATATCAGGAGGTCTTTCAAGTAATTCCTGGACTGCGATCTTTACACAATCGGCAGGAGTGCCGGTAACTGCATGACCAAAGAATGAACCGTTTCTCTTTATCCTCTGGACCCTGAGCGGCATGGTCAATGTAATTGCATGCCCCACAGCACTCATCTCTGCTTCCGGCGCCACGACATCAAGATCGTAATCGTCTTTTAGCGCCTCATACAGGGCATAGATCCCGGGGGCATAGATCCCGTCATCATTGGTCAAGAGGATTCTCAAAGGTTAATCCATTAAGAGGCCACATTATCTTGTGACCTAAGAAAGGCTCATCTTTCCATTGCTTATCAGTCCAACCTTCTGTATAGTGAGCGACCAAAAATTAGTCAATCATTATTGGAGGGTTTTATGCGCGAGATTTCAACCCAGGCGATTATTGATGCAGTCAAAAACGCATCAATCAGCGCTAATTATGAGCTGGGAGAAGATGTGGTCCGGGCGTTTGAAGACGGGCTTACAAAAGAAGAATCCCCGGTTGGAAGAGATATCCTGAATCAGTTGATCGAAAATTCCCTTATCGCCAGAAATCAGAGGATTCCCATGTGTCAGGATACAGGCCTGGCCGTAATCTTTGCCGAGGTCGGTCAGGAGGTCTCGATTGTGGGAGGCGATTTTAGATCTGCACTCGAAGAAGGGGTCAGGCAGGGCTATCAGGAGGGGTTCTTACGAAAATCCGTTTGTCATCCCTTTACAAGAAAAAACACCGGCGACAACACCCCTATTATTGTTCATTTTGACATGGTGCCAGGCGACAGGCTCAAGATCTGGGTCGTGCCAAAGGGCGGTGGAAGTGAAAACATGAGCCAGCTATTCATGCTCCCGCCATCTGCCGGATGGCCTGGTGTCAGGCAGAGGGTTATCCAAACCGTTGCCCAGGCTGGACCTAACCCTTGCCCGCCCACCATAATCGGCGTGGGGATCGGAGGCAACTTCGAACAATCCGCCATATTGGCAAAAAAGGCCTTGCTGCGTCCCTTAGGGACACCGAATCCGGACCCGGACTTGAGCAAGATGGAAGATGAACTGCTGACAGAGATCAACAAGACCGGCATCGGCCCTCAGGGGCTCGGCGGTCGCGTCACATCCCTGGCAGTCCATAT
>DIKH01000292.1 GCA_002424495.1 Desulfobacteraceae bacterium UBA5623 | reverse complement strand
TTACACAAAACATTTTACACTACCCTTTTTCTAAGCTCATCAAGAAGTTTAAACCTGTCTTTTCCAATAATTATTTTCTGTTTCTCCATCAACGCAGGCCCCGAAAAAATACCATGTTTGCCTTAACCCGTCTTGCGTCTTTCAAGAAAGGCCTCAAAATCAAGCGGGATAATTGTTGCCTCGCTGTTCGCAGTGAATGCAGACGGCTCCTGGGTCTTTGGCGGTTCCATTCTCCAATTTTCAATGACTTGTCTGATAGCGCCAATATCATGGGATATGGATGTCATATGTTTAACAAGACCTTCCAATAAAAAATGGATTTCATGTGTCAGGTCCGGCTTATCAATAGGTTTGAGCTGGGCTATTTGGGAAGTTTCATGAGGTTTTTCTTCTATTTTGTGTTGAGTCTTTTCATCAGCAGCAACGGCTCTGGTTAATTCTCTTTCATTTTCTGATCTCTTGTCCTCCTGCTTATCATGTTTAATTACCTTCGGACTGGTAGTCTTAAGAGGGCCTTTAAAAACATGTAAGAATTTTTTCCAGAATGTATCAAGGCAAAAGGCATCAACGCCCCAATCCTTCTTACTTACAAGATGTTTTGCTATGCTTTTTATACAAGTTGAAGCAATTGTGTTCGGATAAAGATAAACAAAAGGTTTTTGTTCCTTTACGGCCTTTACCACGTTTGCATCTTGCATCACTGCCCCAAGAGGCACAACATTGATCGGAAGAAACTTCTGAACTGTTTCTTTAAATTTTGTAAAAACCATCTTGGCGTTTTGGACGTCTTTACTCTGGTTTACAGTCACCATTACAGAATCCTTGAACCCGTTCAGTGAAAGAATCTTCAATAGGGCATAACCATCAGTCAATGAAGTTGGCTCAGGAGTGACGACCAGAATCACTTCTGAAGAAATCATACAAAAAGAAATAACATTTCTGGAGACCCCGGCAGATGTATCCAAGATAAAAAAATCATACCTGCTGTCTAATTCAGCAAAAGACCGTACCAGATGTTCAAGCTTATCAGCATCAAGATTAGCTATCTTCTCAATCCCGGAACTGCCTGGGATAATATCTATGCCTTTGTAATTTTTTATTAAAATGTCATCAATACTTTTTCCATTTAATATTACATCTGCCAGGTCATGTTCAGGATAGAGCCCAAGAAGGATATTTATGTTTGCAAGACCCAGGTCAGCATCAAAAAGGCATACACGATAACCCTGCCTGGCTATATACAGGGCGATATTAGCGCTTAGGTTAGTCTTCCCAACTCCGCCCTTACCACTGGTGACTGTAATCAGTCTTGGCATTGCATTAACTCCTTGGCAGACGCCTGTGCTTTAATTACCTGGTTATTTTCCACAATTGGTGCGGCGAGGATTTCCATCTTCCCATTGAGCGGCTCAATATAAAAAGATACTTTGTTACAATGAAATTTGTTGCATATGGTCCTGTAATTATCTTCGATAAACTCCTTGAATAATTTTCCGTCAGACCTTTGGGACTCTATGCCAAGTTTTATCTTAACCATCTCGTATTGTTCATACAACTTGTCAATTACCGGGCTGTCAGTTTCAGGATTTGATACTATTGCCTTATCATGAACCAAAAGGGTTTGCCCTCCATTAATATTGAAGGTCTTGGAAGTATCCAGCATTTCCCCATAAAGTATCGCAAAAAGCTGTTCAAATTTTTCATCAGTAATCAAGACACAATTTATTCTCAGATGACTGTTCACCGCTCGTAATTCATGAACAACCTCAACCTTCGACGGATTTGATACGGCCAGAGTAAGATTGTTGCCATTAAGAAACAGTGGCAGAACGAAATTTTCTTCTGCATATTTTCTCCCTATTATGTCACGGAGCGCGCCTTTTTGCTTTTCATAAAAAACAAATCCGTCAAGGTTATGAAAAGGGACATTGTATTGAACTGATAAGGCAAAATATAGCTGATCGACAGTAATTATGCTTCTTCTGACAAGGATCTGGCCTAAGGTCTCACCCTTATGGTTTTGCTCCTTAAGCACCTTTTCCAGAATATTCTTGTCTATGATATCCTGCTGAAGCAGGATCTCCCCAAGTCTAAGTCTCTTGTTATATTTTTGAAAGACAAGATTAAGCTCTGAAAGTGTAATAAGATTCAAATCGCAAAGGATTTCTCCCAGTGCCCTTCTATATCGCTTAAACCTAAAGGCATCTTCAAGCTCTTTTTCAGTCAGCATGCTGAGTTTAAGTGCAAATTTTCCCAGTTTTATTCCGTCAAGGTTCCTTTTTAATAAATTTTCCAACTCACTTTCATTGACATAACCTTCTCTGACTAGCACATCACCTAGATGTTCAAAAGGGCCCTTTTTGTTAAGACATTCCCGGAATTCGCGGTCGTTGATCAGCCCGCTTTCACGTATCACAGACTCCACTGCCTTTTGGATCTCAGGATGCAACATCAATTTCTTAATCTGTTCTTCCGTAAGAAATCCTTTTTTTACAAGGATATTGCTAAAAGGCATTTTGATTTCTTCAGCCTCTTTCTGCTGTATATCAAATGCCCTTCTCAGATTTTCTTCATTTAAAAAGCCTTCTTTGACCAGCAAAGCCCCAACTTTTGAAGAAGACTGAATTATTTCTGAATTTAAATCCATCTTGTTTTAATTGCCGAGGTAACAAATTAAACAAAAATCAATAAGTATAGTAGAGAAGTAATTACACTGCAAAGGCATCTCCTTCCTGATAATCTGAATAACGGTAATCTTCTCTTTCCGGTCCAGCCTCATCTTTTAGCTTATTTGCTTCCATCAATATCATCATAAGAGGTTTGTTGATTTCCTTTTTTTCCTTCCTGCAAATATCTTCGATTTCGATTAAACTCTTTTCCCAGGAAATTATGTTATAGGCAGCTTTTTCTCCTTGCAACCCATCTGTCTCAGCGTCAATCAGGCCACCTTTCAGAAAATACATATAACCAGCTCTATTTTTTGATTTAACTGTCAGGGTGCATGTCTTTTCTTCCAGCTCTACCAATTGCATAAATGCGGAAGTGCTTATGCCCTGAATCTGCCCGCCACCCCTGTTGAACTCCTCATATATCATCTCTGTTATCGCGTTTATATCCAGAGGTTTTTCCAGATATTTGCAAGAGCCAAGCAGTCCTTTTATTCTAGTTTCCACCATATTTGTAATAGACCACGCCAATACAATGACAGGTATTTTGGCATAGTTGTTGTTGATATAAGAAAGAAGATCAAAACCGTTCATCTCCGGCATTTCAAGGTCTGTTATCACCAAGTCTATTTTGATAATATCAAGAATTTTTGTTGCCACCTTTCCATTTTCAGCGGTCAATACCCCATACTCATCAAAACTCTTCAGAGTACTTGATATTATTGATCGTACATTCGGATCATCATCAACAATCAAAATTTTTCTGATTGAACGAGGGGCCTTTTTTTTATCATCTATATTTAAATTTTTTAGATACTGTTGAATTCCAGCATTCAACGTCTTGAACAAGATATGAGATTTAAAAGGTTTTATCAGAAATCTGAGGATATTTTCACTAGTTACCGCCTTGATGGCTGTCTCCAAGTGTTCTTGCCCGGCTAAGAGGATGCAGACTGTCGGGTTATGAATCTGCCTTGCGCGGTTTAAAAAATTTAACCCATTCATCCCCTGCATATTATAATCCGCAACAATAATGCTGTATGGCCCATTATTAGCGACTTCACTGAGGGCATTTTCGATGCCCAGTGCAGTCACTATGTTGAATTCACTCCTTAAATCCCGCTCATAGACATCTAGAAATCTGGCATCATCATTGACCAGCAGCACCTTGCTTCTCATGTATTTTTCCTTTTTCTGTTAAATATTCGGCTGAAAAACAGCTAAATAAAAGGATGACGTCAAATTAACCATTTGTAATCACAGTCAATATTCAATCAACAGCGCCTTTCTGAAATACAAAAAACACCATCGCTAAATGATTGATGCATGAATCATGCCTGATAATCCTATACAATCCGTTGAAACAATGTTAGCAATCCCAAAAGTGGCCTATGTGTCTGCCCGGATCTATTAGCCAGTGCTTTTATTGTCAGGTACCAGCCAGTTAATCTAATATTTTTTTACCTTCTTCAATATGGCCACTTTTGTCCAGTCACTGTCCAATATTATCATCCCGCCATAGCAGCGGAATTTTCTTCCTTAGGTTTGCGACAAACATTGAACGTTTTGAAACTGGCTTTTCATCAGAAAAAGACGAAGAGCATTATGTTATGGACAAGAATGAAACCATCGAAATTGATCTTAACACATTTCAAAACAGCACATTAGCCCTCACAAACAGTTCATATTCTTCTTGATAAATTACCTCCCAGCCTATATCATATTTGAATCCAAGCGGTTTAAGGATATTGAATGTTTCCAAATGCCAAGGAGAACACCTTAATGAAGCAGGATGAAAGGAGAAAACATCGTAGAATCAAAACAGATAATTTAATGTCATATGTCTGTCTGGATAATGACGGCAACGAATTGGGCCAGGGGATTGGAATCGCTGTGGACGTCAGTCAGGGAGGTCTGCTCCTGGAAAGCCACTCGCCTATTGATGCGAATAAGATATTGCTTGCATTTGTTGATGCTGACAATGAGGTGATTGAGATCAATGGTGATATTGCTTACCGCAAAGAAACAAAGATGGGAAAGTTTCAAGCAGGAGTCAGCTTTTGCGAAAGCTATGAAAAAATTAAAAAATACATAATAAAAATGGTAAAGGCATATAACATGCAAAATGGATAGACAGGTTTTTTCACTGTCCTATGTCAGATATGACATAATGTGATACTTTAGGGCATCAATCCATCATTCCAACCCCTTTTGGGCGTCATTTTCAATAATACTTTCATTTCCGGCCGTCCTAAATATAGTCATTCCTTCATACTGGGCAAACAGGAGCCCTGCTATGAGCGCTGGAAAGAAATTCGCCCCATGAACAACAGTGGCAAAGGACAGGGCAGGACCGGCCGGCACACCGAACATGGCAAGGGCTATCTGGCAAAGATAATGATAAGTCCCTACATAGCCTGGAGAAGAAGGCACAACTACCGCTATGGTGGTAACCACCAGAAGGACAAGGCTGACCGACCATGTCAAATTGTATGGCTTAGCAAAATCAAACGCATGCAGGCAAAAGAAAAATACAATGCCGTAGCAGGTCCAGATTATGACAGACAGGATGCCCACAGTAACATAATCGTGCCATCTCTTCATGGGCATGATGCCTGAGGCAAATCTTTCGATCACAGAGCCGATCTTTTCTGCAAATTTTTCAGGCAGAGGACTCAGGACAATATCAACAATTGCTATTGCCCTTGGTGTCAACATCTTCAGAAAAATCAAGAATGCCAAGAGCCCAAAGGCGGAAGCAAGCATTATATAACCACTTTTGACTAGCCATTCGGGAAAAGGATAAATAAAAAAGGCAAATAGCATAAGTACGAGAAGCGAGAAGATATCTATTATCCTTTCAACCACTATGGTTGCAAAGACGGGACTTAGAGGTATCTGCCGCTTCTTGCTCAACACATAGGCGCGCAGAAACTCACCCAGATGGGCAGGCATAATCAAATTGGCGGCATAGCCAATCATCAGAGATGAAAAAAGGCTGAAGGTGTCTATCCGGCTTAGAGGAACGAGAAGATATCGCCACCTTAGAGAACGAAGATAGTGACTCAGGAAGATGACAGCGAGTACTGGCGCCATATACCAGTAATTGGCAGTCCTGGCGGCCTGCCACATTTCACCAAAATCAACTTTGCGGAATGCAAGATACAGACATAACAGGCTGATCAGAATGCCCACCACAAATTTTATCTTCTGCTTGGCCCTGTTCATCTTGCCTTATTTTCGCACACATTGGCCACAACTGTGTTGTTTATTCAGACCTTATAAAACTCCCTGTACCACTGAACAAAATTTTTAATACCAACGCTGAGAGTGGTCTTTGGCTCAAAGCCCAACAGGTCTCTTGATTTCTGGATATCAGCGGATGTTTCTTTAACGTCCCCCGGTTGCATTGGCATCATATTTTTCTCTGACTTCCTGCCTAGTTCCTCTTCGAGGATCTCAATCAGTGTCATCAAGTGTTCAGTCTTTGAGTTTCCGAGATTAAACACATCGTATGGGACAGGTCTGTCAATCGCAGCTATGGTCCCTGCTACGATGTCGTCAACATAGGTAAAATCCCGCTTCATATCTCCGTAATTGTATACATTTATGGGCCTGTTATTCAATATTGCGTCAGTAAACAGAAACAATGCCATATCCGGACGCCCCCAGGGACCATAAACAGTGAAATACCTGAGTCCTGTACAGTTTATCTGGTAAAGATGACTATATGCGTGGGCCATCAGTTCATTTGCCTTTTTGGAAGCAGCATAGAGAGAAATAGGATTATCCACCCTGTCATCAACACTGAAGGGGATCTTTTTGTTGCTTCCGTACACGGATGAGGACGAGGCATAAACAAAATTTGCCACCCCGTTATGACGGGCCATTTCCAGCAGGTTTAAGAAACCCTCAAGATTGCTTTTTTGGTAGGAAAAAGGATCTGTCAGGGAATATCTGACGCCCGCCTGGGCAGCTAGATTACATACCACATCAATATGTTGGTTGAAGATTTCTTTAAGTGCGTTAAGATCTTGGATATCAACATGATGAAAAACAAAATTATCAAATGACTTCAATATTTCCAATCTTGCCTTTTTGAGATTCACATCATAATAGCTGTTAAGATTATCTATACCAACAATGATCCTGCCTCCTTCGAGCAGTTTTCTTGCCAGGCTGAATCCTATGAATCCAGCCACCCCGGTTACCAACAGGACCTGATCTTTCTTTGTCATAGCAGCCTTCCCTCACCGTATTATTGGAAAGATTGTAACAGTTAGACAAAAAAAAAGATTGTACCCGGAGGACCTCCTGCCGGATACAATCTTTCAACTTTTGATAGAGTTAATGTATCTCAATGAAGTTATGTCCTAATTTGGAAAGGGGACAACCTGTTACATCATACCTCCCATGCCACCCATACCTCCCATACCTCCCATCCCGCCAGGAGGCATGCCGGGCATTGCGTCCTTTTCCTCTGGCTTGTCAGCAATCATAGCCTGGGTTGTCAGCAGAAGAGATGCAACGGACGCAGCATTCTGTAAGGCGAATCTGGTTACCTTTGCAGGATCAATAACACCTGCCTTCATGAGGTCTTCAAATACACCTGTGTCTGCGTTATAACCGAATGCACCTTCTCCCTCTTTTACCTTTGCCACAACCACAGAACCTTCTGCGCCTGCATTGTTTGCAATCTGACGCACCGGCTCTTCCAATGCTCTCATTACAATATCAACCCCGGATTTTTCCTCGCCCCTGGCCTTGGATCTGGCCTTTTCGACGGCTGCGATTGTCCTGACAAGAGCAACGCCGCCGCCAGGGACAACTCCCTCTTCCACAGCGGCCCTTGTTGCATTTAAGGCATCCTCAACCCTTGCCTTTTTTTCTTTCATCTCAATTTCTGTTGCAGCGCCAACCTTGATCACCGCCACACCACCGATCAGTTTGGCCAGCCTTTCCTGAAGCTTTTCACGATCATAATCAGAGGTTGTGTCCTCGATCTGGGCACGGATCTGCTTTACCCTTCCTTCCAGATCCGCCCTCTTGCCGCCGCCGTCTACGATCGTGGTATTATCTTTATCAATAGCAATAGTCTTTGCCGTTCCAAGATCGTTCAGGGAGATATTTTCAAGCTTTATGCCAAGGTCTTCACTTATGACCTGTCCGCCTGTCAAAATGCCGATATCCTCCAGCATGGCCTTACGTCTGTCACCAAACCCCGGGGCCTTTACAGCGGCTACATTGAGCGTCCCTCTCAGTTTATTGACCACCAGTGTTGCAAGCGCCTCACCGTCAACATCCTCGGCTATAATCAGAAGAGGCCTGCCCATTTTTGCGATCTGTTCCAGAATAGGCACCATATCCTTCATGCTGCTTATCTTCTTTTCATGGAGCAATATATAAGGATCTGCCATGTGTACTTCCATCTTCTCGGCATTGGTTACGAAATATGGAGAGAGATACCCACGATCGAACTGCATGCCTTCAACAACGTCAAGGGTGGTGTCCATACTCTTAGCCTCTTCCACCGTGATGACGCCCTCTTTACCGACCTTGTTCATGGCCTCAGCAATAATATTGCCTATGGTTTCATCATTATTGGCTGAAATAGCGCCCACCTGTGCAATTTCAGATTGATCTTTTGTCGGTTTGGCAATGTTTTCCAGCTCCTTAACCGCAACCTCCACTGCTTTTTCAATACCCCTCTTGAGTGCCATTGGATTGACACCTGCAGCAACCAACTTGGAACCTTCCCTGTAAATAGCCTGGGCCAACACCGTGGCAGTGGTCGTACCATCACCAGCCACATCGGATGTCTTAGAGGCAACCTCTTTGACCATCTGTGCGCCCATGTTCTCGAATTTGTCTTCCAGCTCAATTTCTTTTGCCACAGTCACACCGTCTTTTGTTATGGTAGGGGCGCCGAAAGACTTATCCAGTATAACGTTTCTTCCCTTTGGACCCAGTGTGACCTTAACCGCATTGGCAAGGGTGTCTACTCCTCTAAGCATTAATTCCCTGGCCTTCACGTCGTATTTGATCTCTTTTGCCATTTTAACATCCTCCTTCAGTATGTTGTTTGAGAGGGGCTATTCTACAATAGCAATAATATCATCTTCTCTCATGATCAGGTGTTCTTCACCATTTATCTTGACCTCTGTTCCGGCATATTTGCCGAACAGGACCCTGTCTCCTTCTTTTACCTCAAGAGGCTGCCTGCTTCCGTCTTCCAACACCTTGCCATCTCCAACAGCTACAATCTTGCCTTCAGCGGGTTTTTCTTTTGCTGAATCGGGAATGATGATGCCGCCTTTTGTCTTTTCCTCTTCTTCAATCCTTTTAACAATAACCCTGTCGTGCAACGGTTTAATTTTCATCTTGTGTATCCTCCAAAAAAATAAAAATTGTGGCTAAACGTCAATTAAACAAAATAAAAATATGGTCTCACCTCCCCCTTGTGACTATAAAAAACTCTACCTCTTAACCATCAGAGGTTGCTTTGCTGCCTTTCATTTGCAGGCGGCGCCCAAGGAGACTGTCAGTGTTCCAAAAATTCTTTTATTGTATGCGTGTGATAAAGCATACCCTATGGGGTCGAAATCTGGCTTAACACATTGAACTCAAGGACTTTTGGGAATAGTCGCCCGCAAAATTGTACGTAAATTAATAACAAGCTATCAAATGTCAAGGGCCGAGTTCAAAAAACATCATGGCAGGAAAGGCGATAAGGAGTCCCTCAATATTCCTGTCTCTCCACCTCTTCCAAACAATTGCCGTCATACTGAACCACCCGGCATTTTGCCTTGATGAATGATTGTCTTAAAGAATAAGTATAGGCGCCCTGATCCGGAACCAAAAGAACGTCACCGACCTTAATACCGGTGCCGAAAAAAGATCTCCCCCATACATCGTGCGGTGTGCACAATGATCCGAACACCATTGTACTCAACTCTTTCAGGCCAGGTTGGCTGAGGTTTATGATCGGGATAAACTCCGTCAATGGCCGTTCCCAGCCCATTATATTGATTCCTCCATCAGTGATCACTATACGGCTGCCCTTTTTGTCTATAACCTTTAGGAGGATATGCATGACAGGAGTGGAAATCCACCTACCTGGCTCCATCCAGACCTCCAGGCCTTGCAGGGGATTGCCGGGCCTTGAGATTGCCCAAGATATTTTCTTTAAAAAATAATCAATCGGCCTTGCCTCGCGGATGTAATGGGTTTTATTAAACTTAAATGCCGGTTTTACATGCGCCAGCAGCGTCCCTTTATCAGTATTTTGGGCATTTAGCCATTCGCCGTGTTCCGGCCAAAAGCCTCCTCCGATATCTATAAACTTAAGTCTCCTGCTGATATCCTCCGGCATCTTTCGGACAATATAAGATCCGATCTGATCAATCATCTTAACCTGGGCCGCGGGATTCAAATTCCAGCTCGTGTGAAACTGTATGCCGCAAGGATCTATTCCTTTTATTGACAAGGCATTTATAAAGGTCTTAGTAACGTCAAACAGCGGTATACCAAACTTGTTCCATATTCCACCCTGCACGTTCTGAACGCGTATGCCAACCCTGATTTCACCTTTAGATCTTACCCTTTGACCGACGAGCTTAGCGAGTCTTGAAAGCTCGCCAGGGCTGTCCATCAAAAGGACAACCTGTTGAGGATGGCTGATGGCAAGCCCAAGCTCTTCATCAGTCTTGCCTGGGCCGCTGAAGATGATCTTTTGGCAACCAGTGGCAAGCGCCATGGAAAGCTCATGGCCGCTCGACACATCAAGCCCCATTCCACAGGAGGTGATATGATCAATTATCCTCCTGAAGGAGTTGCTCTTCATTGCATAAAAGATCTGGTACCTGTCAAGATGTCTTGAACAGGCTGCATCAAACTGATCTGCCTTTTGTGCCAGGGATGTCCTGTCAAAGAAGTACTGGGGGGCGCCGAATCGCCGGTCGCTCTCTAAATAAATTTCTTTTTTTGTTAAAAAGTCCTCGACATATCCCTGAAGGACATCCCTTGAAAGGACTTTTTCACGGCTTCTTATTATTTGGAGAAAAGCTGAGTTTAATTCAGATTGTCTGGATTCCATATAGATTAACCACCGGCCCTAATCAGCCATATTGACATGAAGCAATTCATGGAGACGATGATAGTTTGAAAGCAGATCCATTTGAGGATCAAGACGGACAATACAGTGAGCGATTATCCTGTTATCATAATCATCGGGAGGAAGAGATATCTTGTCTCCCACATTTTTCTTTAGCCTCACCGATCTTACATTGGGTAAAGCACTTATTCGAGACACATCCAGGCCTGTTATCACCCCTTCGTTTCTCGCAAAAAGATTTATGCTTGCAAATGGCTCAGATGGAACAGGGATATCCCTTGGGGCGGAATAATGGCTCGATGAGATGTCAATGTGGAAGGTCAAAAGATCCACCCCCGTCGCCACTTCCACCAGATCCGGGATGGAATCGCCGCCGGGCCTTGGTGTCATTTCAAGGATAAAAGGATAATCGTCCCTTATGACAAAATCCACCATAAAATGACCCCTGCTAAAACCCAGTGATGTTGCAGCATCTTTTAAAATAGTGCAAAGACGTTCAACTGAAAAACCTTCCGGATATGCAGCAGGAAATGTGTAGGCAAGGACAGAGCCGAAGGTCTGGTCGGACGCCGGGGTCTTTCCCGTTGATCTTATAATCCTCACTTCTCCCTGATGAAGCACGAAATCACAGCTGTATTCCGGGCCGGAAATAAATTCTTCTACGAGCCAATGACTGCAAGGGTCAACAACCTCTTTTGTTGAAGCCCCGTTTTGGATGCTTTTAAAAAGTGGATTTGATCTCCTTTTTGGCAGCTGTTCCTTCATTGTCTTTATGGCGCGGACAATCTCATTTTCGTCCTCGCAATGGAACACCAGCTCACTTCCGCTTCCTGAAAGGGGTTTGAGTACTATGTCCCTATTTCCACCATGAAAAAAATCTGTTATTTCCCCAGGTCCAGAGGCGACAATGGCATCAACCGTGCCGATGCCCGCGTTGTTTAAGGCCTTTCTCAACTCAAACTTGTTTCTTGTCTTTTTCACAGCATCAAGTTCGGGAAACGGCACACCCAAATAACCGGCCAGAATGCTTGCGGCTATCAAAGACTCACAGTCAAAACATGCTATGCCATCAGGTTTGATGTTGTTTTCTGATAGATAAAGATCTACAGATCGCCTAATGCCGTTAAGATTGCCAAACGATGTGAATATCAGGCGGGAGTTATCAACAACACTTAGCAGAGGATGACCATGGAAATTATTGCTTACTAGAAAGGCTACATCTTTAGGACGTCTTTTATGGATCTTTGCGATATAGTCGGGTGTGGTCCCTACCACAATTACCACTTACCAACACTCCTTAGCGGACTTAATAAAGATATCCATCTTATGCATGACAAATCATGGACGCAGGGAAAACTTCTTCAAGGGCTTGATCTGCCTTTTCTTCAAACCAGTTTTCAGGATTCATGAACATATAAAGCGGTTCGGCATCCAGATGCCAGAGCTTTTTCCAGTAAAAATCTCCACAGAGGAAATCAATCTTTGACAGCCTGTGCTCGCAGACGAATTCAATATGGTGCATATTGATGACCTTTGCTATCCCAGGGAACCCGGAATGTGTTCCGCCCAAAAATACCGTATAATTCCCCCCGTATAATGCACCCAAATCTACTGCAACTGTCTTTCCTTTAATATCCAGGCTGACCATCCGGAGCAGACCCTTCTTATTAAGGGAAGACATAATGTCTCTGAAGCCTTCTCTGAAACGATAGTCGTAAAGGTAGGAGTTGGATCCAAACTGCTCTATGCTCATATCTACAATAAGCTGGAAGTCTGTCAATCTGTTAATATGGAATTTGCATTCAGAATCGGTAAAGCCTTTGATCGTCTTCATGATGTTCTTGAATTTCTTATTTGAAAACCTATTACCGTAGACGGTAACATCAAAATTGAGCGCATGGGGATAAAGCACATAGCCAATTTCATCTACATGAAGACCTGGGAAGAGAGATTCTTTTGGAACTGCCATATACCTTAAGAAGGTCCTGGGAGGGCAGAATGAAAGGAGGTCTTCCAAGTGATATGATTCCCTTAAATAAATAGGAGTCCGTTCTATCCAGGTCTTGTTGTGCCAAACCTCGCCGGGGAAAAAAAAGTAGGCATCCAAGTCATCCACATATGAAAGCGGAAGCATCGCTGCAATTCCCTTTCTGTCCTCCAGAAGCATAAAGCTTGGTTCGTGCTTAAGATGCCGATGGAAGCAAACCCGGAAATCCCATGCATCAGAGATGTTCCTCGGTTTGACAAAAGTTTCCCATAACTTCCTGCAGTCCTCCAGATCCCTTATAAATATCCTGTTAATCAACCTGTATCCTCCTCGTTGCCCTCTTATTTTCTTTTCTCATTGATCAAGATCGTTTTACAACCTGCAGATTGGCTCTCTTACTCTTGAAGTATGCCATGGCAAAATCGGCAGCAGCTTGAGGGTCATAGAGTTTGCAGCTAAAGACGTCTAAGTAGGTAGTATTGGTAAGATTGGCAAAATGAGCGGATATGAGAGAGGTCTCTATCAGTTGGGTCATGGAAAAGCCAGCCACCCTTTCATCTTCTCCAAAATTGACCACAAGCGTCTCTCCAAAACGTTTCATTTCAATAAGCTCGCAAAGCTCTATCACAAATTGTCTGATTTTTTGTTCGCTTCGGATCAGGTCAGGATCGCATTCGTATAAATCAATGCAGGAAAGAAGGCCCCAAGGCTGGCTGTTGTTGATATGATCTTCACTGGTATTTTCTTTCATCAAAAATCTCCTTCACGGCACTTTAATATTCATGGAACTTCACTTCATAGGCAAGTAAGTACCCACAATGATAGGTAGAATTTGTGTTTGCAAAACTCAACAGCATCATATCTAAAGAATCCATACAGAACTCCTCTTTTTAGGTTTCTCCCAAAAACTTCCAAATAGAAGTCCACACAGGGCCTGAAAACTATTCTTCTAAAGGCAAGTTATATGCCACATGGCTAATCAATTGACTTTTCAAGATGTTTTTCCTTTATTTAAATAACCAACAGGAATTGTCTGTTCCGATTTATTGAGGGCGGCTATATTATTCACCCAAGAACGTCTGTAGACAACCTTTAATCCTTTGATAAAATTAAGTAATTTCAAAGAGGAAGTTTAAGTTCCGACCTCGGTGATAACGGAACTAAAATTTCTTTTTTGGTAAGATTTTTCCAATCCTTCATGGAGTGGATGTCATTGAAAATGCTGAAACAAAAATATATTTTACCAGTGCCGGTAGACGGGTGGTCCTGTCCTTGAGTTCAGCAGAGTCAAGGACAATCTTGTTTGCCTGAGCCGACAATTCGAGCAGATTCTGCGTAAGAAGTTCTGTGAAATACTTTTTCTTCTCTTTGCTAATCATGACAACCTCACTAAAAAATCACCCAAATTTCGCACTATAGAGATTTCTGCATACACCATAAAAATAGCAGAATAAATAACAATTTGATTTTTCACAATTTTTCATCTATATAATTTTGATGCCGGTAGAATTTGCATTTCCTGTTCGGTCAATAATAAGTGTCCATTAAAATCACGGGTTTTGTAAATATAAAATCAGGGATGATAATTTTTAATAGGTAAAGAGGACAAGACCCATAAGATAATGCTATTGCCGTTTTTTTAGGTTCAGATCATTAATCATCCATGAAAAAAGATGGAGGATAAAATAAAGTATAACGAGATCCAGCAGAGGGCAAAGGGTATGGGGATTAAACCTTATAAGATTAAGAAGACTGAACTCATCCGCTTAATACAACAGGCTGAAAAGAGCATGGTCTGCTACGGCACGGAAAGGGTGAGCTATTGCCATGAAGATAAATCCCTTATAACCAGCGTGGCCCATTGTCACGCCCAGGTGATAAGGCCCATGATAAAGCGGTTTTCAAGCTTGTCTTTACTGGGTGTAATACGAACAGTATATCCAAGACGACCCGTGTCTGAGCAAGGAATCTTGCCGCGAAATGTGTAAATGTCCTGGGATGAATCAGTAAGGCTTAACGGGATGGTTTTTCTCTCGGCAAAATCTCCGTTCTGGTCAAGTCGTCCATAATAGGCCTCGACTGTAACATCCTCGGGGGACAATGCCCCTAGCCTCACTTTCGCCACAACATCAAGCTCCTCGCCAACGGTTTTTTCAAGGCCGTGGCTGCCAATAAGCTCCTGGACTGAAACCCCATGCCAGCTTGTCATTAATTTATGCCGCCAGTCTGCAAGCTCTTTGGCCCCGTAAAAATTTTCATGGCACAGAATATTGAACCGTTGAGAGCACGGTAGATAGTAACGATTGACATACTCCTGCACCATTCTATGGGCGTTGAAGATTGGGCAGAGGTGTCTTAGCCCTGCCCTCATTTTTTCAATCCACCCTCTTGGGATACCATCACGGCCCCTCTGGTAAAACAATGGGACGACCTCTTTTTCAAGGAGATTGTAGAGATCGCGGCTTTCCAGGTCGTCCTGGGCGTCATGATTGTTGAATACCTCTCCATGTCCGATAGCCCATCCGAATGATGGATGATAGCCTTCATCCCACCAGCCATCAAGGACGCTTAAATTCAGCGATCCATTGGCCAGGGCCTTCATGCCGCTGGTGCCGCATGCCTCAAGGGGACGTCTGGGGGTGTTAAGCCATACGTCTGATCCGGTAACAAGCTGAAGGGCTATATTTAGATTGTAGTCTTCAAGGAAGACAATTTTGCCGCGAAAACGTTCTTCTCTGGCCAGATGCAAAATCTTTTTAATCAGATCCTTTCCCTCGTTATCCTGGGGGTGGGCCTTGCCTGCAATGATTATCTGAACCGGGTACTCAGGACGATTGACAATTCTATCCAGCTTGTCCGGGTCCCTGAAAAGGAGAGAGGCCCTTTTGTATGTGGCAAAACGTCTGGCAAAACCTATGGTTAGGGCTTCGGGCATCAGAACTTCCCTGGCAGCCTGGACCTCAACATCAGAATATCCGCGCCTTTTTAATTGCTCTGCAAGTCGAAAACGGGTAAACCCCACCAGATACTCCCGGCAACGCTCATGGGTCAGCCATAACTCTGTGCTGGGTATCCTTTCCACCTGTGCCCAAACCCTCTCATTGTCCGGATCTTCAGCCCAGTCAGGCCCCAGATAGCGGTTGAAAAGCGCAGCCATTTCCCTGGAAATCCAGGTGGGCACATGGACTCCATTGGTCACGTAATCGATGGGTATATCTTCAACCGGATGACTGGGCCAGATCTTCTCCCACATGGCCTTGGAGACTCGACCGTGTAGTCTGCTTACCCCATTTGCATGTGCTGAAAGCCTCAAGGCCAAAGGGGTCATGCCAAATGGCTCGTTTTCATTCCACGGGTCAATGCGACCATAGCCCAATAACACCTTGAAATTGATTCCCAACTCTTTTGTATATTCCTCAAAGTATGCTCGAACCAGATTCACGTCAAAGGCGTCATTGCCTGCGGGAACAGGGGTGTGGGTGGTAAAAACCGTGGTGGAAAGCACAAATTCCCTCGCAGCGTCAAAAGAAAGGCCCTTTTCCCTCCGCAGTATATTGATCCGTTCTAATGCAGAAAAGGCGGAATGGCCCTCGTTCATATGGAAAACCGTAGGCTCGATACCCAGGGCCTTCAAAGCCCTGACGCCACCTATGCCAAGGACTAGTTCCTGCCTTAAGCGCATCTCGCGGTCCCCGCCGTAGAGCTGGGCAGTGGTCTTTCTAAATTCGGGTGGATTAATATCAATATTGGTGTCGAGCATGAAGAGCCTTACCCTCCCAACATCTATTCGCCAGATTAATACATGGACAGGCTGACCTTTGAATTTTACCGAGACAGTCAAGGCCTTTCCATCCTTGTCCCTGACCACTCTTACAGGCATGTTGGCAAAATCATTTACGGGGTAGCTCTCCATCTGCCAGCCGTCAGAACTAAGATACTGGCTGAAATAGCCGTCCTGGTACAAGAGACCAACGCCTACCAGAGGCACATTCAGGTCACTGGAGGATTTCAGGTGATCACCTGACAGGACACCAAGGCCGCCTGAGTATATAGGCAGGCACTCGGCAAGACCGAACTCGGCGGAAAAATAGGCCACCTGAAAAGGAACCCCTGAATAATCAACAGATCTGCTGTGCGGCTGAGAGATGTAGCGTTTAAAATCCTGGTTCACCCTCTCCAGTTGGGATAAAAAACCCTGGTCAAGTGACAGTTCATTCAGGCGCTTCTGGCTGACCTGACCCAGCATGGCAACAGGGTTGTGTTTACATTCTTCCCACAACCCAGGGTCTATGCGTTGAAAAAGGTCTCCGATCTCGCCCTTCCAGCTGAAGCATACATTAAAGGTCAGATCTCTCATCATATCCAGCTGCTTAGGCAAATTGGGAGTGACGTTGTATTTTATCTTGGCTTTCATAGGCGATTACCTGTAATAGTAAAAAACTATTATGATTGAAAAGGCACAAATTAAGCGCCCCATACCATTGGCGCCGGCATTAGGAATTGCTAATTTAAGGTTGCAAAAAAAGGGTTAATGATATTTGCCCGCAGCAGAAGCTGACAAATTTTTTATGAGATCTGTTTAATAATGATAAATGTTAAGAGGCTACACAAATTGTTCGAACTCATCATCAGGGCCCAACAAGGTGTATTTTTTTACCTTGATAACAAAATCGCCGTATTTATTTACACTGACGGCGCCTGTAGCAAGCACATTATGATGGGTAAGGCCCTTTAATTTATCTCCTTTTCCAGTTTGGCTGACAAGATATATTTCACCATCTATTGTCTCAATAGCCACTTCTATGACGTCATCGTTTTTTCGTCTGTCCACCGGGATAAGAATACCCCTGATCGTACGTTCGCTTCTTTCTTTTCTTTCCATGCCGATAGGCTTTCCCTGTTGATGATAATCGCTTATAACTAATTCACCTAAGCACACTTATTAAGTGAGTTAGCAATAGACATGCCGTCTTTTGATTATGTTAAGACAAACCAGCTTATTTTGCTTATGTCAATACCGGATAGAGCTGTTGGTTATGGTGCTATATTACAAAAGAAAAAGGATAAGACAACCAATTTTTTTCATATTTCATAACTTATTGAAACCATGGTAAATCAACAAGCAAAAATCCTTGTCAAGGAAACAGTGCCTGTCGTGACCCAGAGGGTTGAAGTCATGATCGAGTCAATACCGGTAGAAAGTGATGGCGAATTCGTTTTCAACTATTAAAAAGGACAAAAGCTTACAAAAATTTTTCAGGCATGAGTTCCTGGTTGCAGATTATCGGGGCTTGTGTTAATAAGTTTACATGAAAGAAAATATACCCCTTCATATCCGCTCAAAAATCTGGATCGAAGACGAAGCCGGAAAGGTAGTATTCGGGCTTGGCCGTTTGAGGATACTCGAAGCAATAGACAGGCTTGGCTCTATCCA
Organism: Desulfobacteraceae bacterium UBA5623; assembly: GCA_002424495.1. Lineage (GTDB taxonomy): Bacteria > Desulfobacterota > DSM-4660 > Desulfatiglandales > Desulfatiglandaceae > UBA5623. Next base: position 754 of record DIKH01000292.1, on the reverse strand, counting down.
TGGTGCGGCCAAGGAATTGAAGATGAGCTATCGGGCTATCTGGGGCAGGATCAGGGCGACGGAAGAACGCCTGAATCGTCCATTGCTGGTCCGAAGTATCGGAGGAACCACGGGAGGGGGGTCAGAGCTGACCCCATTTGCAATGGACTTATTGGAAGGCTTCCGCCAACTCCAGAATCGTATAGTGGCGGAGTCTGATGCGGAGTTTCAAAAGACGATGGCGCTCCATTTCAGTCAATGAGGGGTCATTTGAGCTTCAATTAGCCTGTCAGCCAATTCGCTCAGATTCCGCACCCGCTCACAATCAACATTGCTCCAGTCCCCAAACGGGTCAATCAGGACGGCATGGAGCCCGGCAGCACGGGCACCCACTACATCAATACCATATAGATCTCCCACATGCAGGGTGTTAGAGGGATCGGCATTTGAATCGTTTATCGCATATTGGAAGATCCTTGGATCGGGTTTTTCAAAACCGACAAGACTTGAGTCATATACGGCACTAAAATAGGGCCTCAGGCCCAGACGGATAAGTATGTTCTCTACAGTGCCATCTGAGTTACTAACCGCCACAAGCTTTAATCCAATTTCCTTAAGAGCCTTCAATGACGAAAAAACCCCGGGAATCACCGTTGACCACAAACGCTCTACCTGGCCAGCAGGTCTGAGGACCGGTGCAAGCCTTTGTGCGACATCCTTGATCTTATATGGGTCATTTTCAACACCGCCTTGCAGACAACTTAAAACCGTTTCA
>DIKH01000113.1 GCA_002424495.1 Desulfobacteraceae bacterium UBA5623 | reverse complement strand
TGTTTCTGGTGCATGGAGGCGGACTTTGAAAAAGTGGAGGGTGTATCAGCGGTGATCTCAGGCTATACCGGCGGTTCTAAAGAAAGCCCGACATATCAGGAGGTCTCATCCGGTTTGACCGGGCACCTGGAGGCTATACAGGTGATTTATGATCCTGAGGAGGTCTCCTATAATGAACTTTTGGATGTATTCTGGCGGCATGTGGATCCGACCGATCCCGGCGGGCAATTTGTTGACAGGGGTCAGCAGTATCGAAGCGCCATATTTTTCCATGATGACGAGCAAAAGCGTTTGGCTGAAATTTCCAGGAAAAAACTGGAAGATTCAAGGATTTTTAAGGGGCCGATTGTAACCGAGATCGTCCAATTTACCAGATTTTACAAAGCCGAAGATTATCACCAGGACTATTACAATAAGAACCCGGTTCGTTATAATGCCTACAGATGGCATTCGGGACGCGATAGGTTCCTGAAGAAAATCTGGGGTGATCAAAAAAGGCCTGTTGGGACAGATGAACAGGATTCAAAATACATAAAACCAGACGACCAGGTGATCCATAATAAACTCTTACCTCTTCAGTACGAAGTGACCCAGAGAAACGGTACTGAACCCCCGTTTAACAATGAATACTGGGACAATAAGAAAGAAGGTATTTATGTGGACATCGTTTCCGGAGAGCCGCTTTTCAGTTCCAAGGACAAATATGATTCCAAAACCGGCTGGCCCAGTTTTACAAGACCCCTCAGCCCAGAAAACATTGTTGAGATAGAAGACTCAAGCCTTTTTATGGTTCGTATCGAGGTCAGGAGCAAACACGGTGATTCTCATCTGGGCCATGTGTTCCCTGATGGCCCCCCGCCTACCGGTCTAAGATACTGTCTCAATTCCGCAGCCCTTCGTTTCATTCCCAAGGAAGACCTTGAAAAGGAAAATTACGGTGAATACCTGAGCATATTTTCAGACCAAAAATAATGCCCCCTTGGAGTCCTTTATTTACCACATAGGTCCTCTGAAACACGGAGGCGCACTACTTATTCCATGCAGACGTTAGTAAAGGCAGCAATAAGTCTTCTGATCATTTTGGTCGCCACTGGAATCGGCAGACGGTTTCCGTCTGTTGCAGGGCTGATCGCTGTTATGCCATTGGCAGGAGCCCTGGTTTTTATCTGGATGTACCTGGAGAACAAGGAAAATCCCCAAGTTATGGAGTTGTTTACCAAGGGGGCGATGTGGGGGTTTATCCCGAGCATTCTGTTTTATCTTGTGGCATTATTTTGCCTGAGAAAACAACTGCCATTGTCTATCACCCTATTATCAAGTTTTGCCGCATGGCTGGTTGCGGCGGTTATCCATCAGTGGTTCTTAAAATAAACCCTGTTGTCCGGGAAGGGGCTTTAAAACCCAGGTCCAGTAAACTGACTCCTAATAGTTTTTTCCCAGCTCAACAGACCTCCTGCACGCAGCCTGGACCACCTCAATCGTCATATCCGCCAGACCCATCTTGTCAAATGTGGCGAGGCCTTCGGCTGTCGTACCACCCGGAGATGTGACCATTTCTCTAAGTTTTGCCAGTGAATGCCCTGACTCTTTTGCAAGATATGCCGCACCCAGAAAGGTCTCTACTACGAGGTCCAGGGCCGCTTGAGTTTCAAGCCCGACTGCCACCCCTGCATCCACCATACATTCCATTATCCTGAAAACATACCCCGGGCCGCTGCCGGATAGGGCGGTCACCGCATCCATCATTGGTTCTTGTACTTGAACGGTCTTGCCCACTGAATTAAAGATTGCCCTTGCCTCTGCCATGTGCTGTGGTCCGGCCCACTTTCCGCCTGCCAAGGCGCTGACCCCTCTTTGCACCAGGGCGGGCGTGTTGGGCATAACACGGATGAGCGCGATGTCTTTTCCAATGATGTCTTGAATCATTGAAAGCGGAATTCCAGCCGCGATTGATATCAACAGATGATCATCACGGATGGCTCCTTTTATTTCCTCAAGTACCTCTCGAATGCTTTGGGGCTTCACAGACAGGACTACAATTGAACTTCCTCGCACCAGCTCCTGATTGGTGGGACAACACTTTAATCCGAACTGTTCTGATATGTTCTTGATTGCCGCATCTTGTTTATCAGAGGCAATGATCTGATCCTTTTTATAGGTCCCACTCTCAAGAAGGCCCTTTATCAGGGCGGTTGCCATATTGCCTGCGCCTATAAAACCTATTTTTTGTATTTCAGCCATCGTCAGCACTCCTTGATCTTTGTAAATTTGATTATGATCATACATATCATCATGTGGACAGATATGCAAAGGCCACCGGCAACATGTTAATAACTCCTTAAAAATAAGTCTAATTTGTTTGAGACGATAACCCTTGACGCGCCTTTTTTTTTGTGATAGGCAGACAACTTCGCGATAAAAGCCAAGTATTCTGGCTATCTATTATAAAACCGGTAAGGGTACAAAAATCTTTAACTTATTAGAAACTAAGGAGGATTGAATTCATGGCTTACAACGCAGTAGAAATGGCTGACTGGCAGATCTCCGAGGCAGCAGAAGTTAACATGCCTACGCCAGATGAGTGGAGAGAAAAACTCGGCCTTCAAAAAGACGAGATGCTGCCCATGGGCAGACTGTCAAAGATTGATTTTCTTAAGGTCATAAACAGATTGCAGAATAAACCCGACGGAAAATACATCGAGGTCACCGCCATCACCCCAACGCCATTGGGTGAAGGAAAGAGCACGACATCATGCGGTCTGATGGAGGGTCTGGGAAAACGTAACAAAAATGTCGGCGGCGCATTGAGACAGCCCTCGGGCGGACCCACCATGAATGTCAAGGGCACTGCCGCAGGCGGCGGAAACTCGCTTTTGATTCCTATGACCGAGTTTTCCCTTGGGCTCACCGGTGACATCAACGACATCATGAACGCCCACAACCTGGCCATGGTCGCACTGACCGCACGCATGCAGCATGAGCGCAATTACAATGATGAGCAGCTAAAGCGTCTGACCGGCATGCGCAGGCTGGACGTTGACCCCACACGTGTGGAGATGGGCTGGATCATGGACTTCTGCGCCCAGTCCTTGAGAAATATCATAATAGGCCTTGGCGGCAGAAACGACGGCTTCACCATGCAATCCAAATTCGGTATCGCCGTGGGTTCGGAATGTATGGCCATCCTGGCTGTGATCAGGGACCTGGCAGACCTGAAAAAACGGCTGAACGAAATCACAGTGGCCTTTGACAAGAGCGGCAAACCAGTAACCACCGGCGACCTTGAGGTCGGAAACGCCATGACCGCATTCATGCGCAATACCATTAATCCCACCCTGATGTGCACAGCAGAATACAACCCCTGCTTTGTCCATGCCGGCCCGTTCGCCAATATCGCTGTCGGCCAGTCTTCGATCATTGCTGACAGGGTTGGGTTGAAGATGTTTGATTACCATGTGACAGAAAGTGGTTTTGCAGCAGACATAGGCTTTGAGAAATTCTGGAATGTCAAGTGCCGTTTCAGCGGCCTCAAGCCCCATGTGTCGGTCCTTACCACCACAATCCGCGCGCTCAAGATGCACGGAGGCGGCCCAAAGGTTGTTCCAGGCATCGCGCTGCCGCAGGAATACACCAAGGAGAACCTCGAATTGGTGGAAAAGGGCTGCGAGAACATGGTCCATCACATCAAGTCAATCCGAAGGGCAGGCATTAACCCCGTGGTCTGCATCAACCGTTTCTACACGGACACCAACGCCGAATGCGCCGTCGTCAAGAGAATTGCAGAGGCGGCAGGCGCCCGCTGTGCGGAATCCAAGCACTGGGAACTGGGCGGTGACGGAGCGCTTGAGTTTGCCGATGCGGTTATTGACGCTTGCAACGAGGACAACAACTTCCAGTTTCTGTATCCACTTGAGATGAAACTGCGAGACCGCGTTGCAATTATCGCCAAAGAGGTCTATGGTGCAGACGGTGTTTCATGGAGTCCTGAAGCAGAGACCAAGGCCAAGATGCTGGAAAACGACCCGAAGTATGCCGACTATGCAACCATGATGGTCAAGACCCACCTGAGCCTGACTCATGAGCCGACACTAAAGGGCGTGCCCAAAGGCTGGACCCTGCCCATCCGCGACGTGCTGATCTATTCAGGGGCCAAGTTCCTCTGTCCGTGTGCCGGAACCATCAGTCTGATGCCTGGAACAGGATCAAATCCTGCTCTGAGAAGAATAGATGTAGATGTAAACACCGGTAAGGTGTCAGGATTGTTTTAGGAGAACAAGGTGTTAACGTAATATGAAAAAGGGGCTGATTTTCAGCCCCTTTTTTTGTGTTTAGAAAACCATATCATATCAGGATGCTAGATTTTAAACCGGATGCATTTAATAGCCATGGATCCAGTTCTAATCATAAATTTATCCAGGTGGTTTGGTGGGGCTGAAGTTCGTGTATTTGATATAGCTTCCGCACTTGAAGGGCGCTGCCCTTATGGTGTGGTAACTCTTGAGCACTCTTCCCTGCACGAGAAACTCCAGAAAGCAAAATTGAATGTGCTCGCCTTACCTTTTTCCCGTGGAGATTTTCGACTGGCATTATCCATATTAAGAATTATTAAAAAACATGGATACATGATAGTTGACATGCATAACCCTCAGTCGCATTTATGGGGTATGATCGCTTCTAAAATGGCGGGGCTGTCCCGCACCGTAACAACGGTGCACAATTCAAGAGACTTAACAGCACCGTTTATAAAAACGTTACTGTATGAAAAAGTGATGCAGATGAATGCCTTGTTAGACTCAAATTTTATTGCTGTATCACCGTCGGTACATAAGTATTTAACGACATTGCACATTAGATCTGAAAGAATCTCTATGGTCCCAAACGGCATCGCCATTCCTGATCCGTCACGAAATCATGACCGCTCAGAGCTGCGCCGGTCTTTTGGATGGGATGAAAACCATTTTGTGGTAATTGTCGTAGGCCGGTTGGAATCTGTTAAAGGCCATGCATTCCTGATTGAAGCGTTAAAATCCGTGGTTCAAATCCATTCCAATATCCGATGCTTCTTCGCCGGGGACGGGAGAGAACGTCATGCGCTCCAGTCACAGGTAAAAGCGTCCAATCTGGAAAATTATGTGCATTTTGCTGGTTTTCGAGAAGACATCAGCTCATTGCTGGCTGCAAGTGATTTGTTTTGCATGCCGTCGCTTTCGGAAGGATTGCCATACGCCTTATTAGAGGCATGTGCCTGCCGACTACCTGTACTGGTTACGCAGGTCGGTGGAATGGCGGAATTTCTGAAACAGGGTGAAACAGCAGTAATGGTATCGCCTCAAAATGCCGAAACATTATCAAAGGGGCTTTTAAGTATGATTGAAGATCCCCGGAAAGCAAAGGCCATGGGAGATGCCGCTTTTGAGTTGGTTCGGCAACAGTTGAGCATTGAAAAAATGATTTCAAAGACCCTGTCAATTTACTCCGGGCTGGGCAATGAGACCTAATCCATTGCAAACGGGAAAAATTTGACTTGAAGTCTCTGCAGTTATTCATTAGGGTCAATCCATAGTAGAAAAATGTACATGAATATATCTTGTCCGGGGAATCTCAAAATCAGGCGCAAAAGTGCATTGCTTTCATCCGCAACCCAAGCAAACGCCCAGACACGATTGACCCTTATGTAAAACCGGATTATTCAGTTCGCAAGACATATATGTCTATTGATCAGTTGAAAACAATCGCAAGAAGGATCAGGGAATTTTTTTTTATCCCTGTGTTGCTTCTGTTTTATTTTTCAACACAAAAAAAACTAATTATCTCCGATGTCAGAAGATGGGTTGCGGTTGAGTATTTTGAAGGAACCGGACGATACGATGTCCTTAAACTGCTGGCACTGATGGCCCAGTATAAAGAATTCAGAAATATTTTTTATTTCCGTATGTTCCAGGGACGTCTTATAGAAGTCCTTTTTGCCTATATTGCCCGAATCTTTTACAGGGAATCTCCAGTCCTGGTCCTGTGCAAAGCCTCTACTATCGGGCCTGGATTATTCATCCAGCACGGATTCAGCACCATGGTTAATGCTGACATCGGTGCAAACTGCTGGATTAACCAACAGGTTTCCATCGGGTACAAGGACAGGACCGGCCGACCCACACTGGGTAACAATGTGACGGTCTCCGTGGGCGCCATTGTCCTGGGAAGTATTACTGTAGGAGAAAATGTGGTGATTGGCGCTAATGCACTGGTGGCCAAGGATGTCCCAGCCAATTGTGTTGTGGGTGGGGTCCCAGCTAAGATCATTAAAAAAATGGCGCCACGGTAAACGAAAGGCTTTAAGTTTGATTTAAATGAAGTAAGGACGAAGGCGAATCTGGTTTATGGCTGAATCAAAACAAAAATATATTTCCGAAAACACTCCATCAAATAAAGGTAACCACTCGTCAGTTATTTTAGGTGGGTGCATTGCCGTTGCAGCCGGTGTTCTACTCGGCCTGTTGGTGGTTGGTATTCCCAGCCCTGTAATGGTTCTGACAGCGGGTCTTGGGTTGTTCGCAACATGTGTGATTATAGCAAGGATAGATTGGGGACTGTTTCTTTTTGTTCTCATCACCTATTCGTATTTTTCCAGTGTGGCAATCGAAAACTTCGGAATCCCCTCCTTGGCCAAGATCTTTGTAGTGCTGCTTCTTTTTGGTATCATGCTGCGATGGGTCATTTGGGATGAACGGCCATCCGGTTGGGGCCGGGTAACCTTACTGATCGGGATTTATTGCCTGGTCGGCGCTGCCTCCATGGTCTATTCAGCAGATATAACCCAAACCCGTACAACACTTTTTTATCTGGTCAAGGATTCCATTATTGCCATTATCGTCGTAATCCTGCTCAAACAGGCCAATGTCCTGAGGGGGGTAATTTGGTCGCTTCTGGCTGCAGGCATATTTATGGGTACATTTGGTGTCTATCAGCATTTGACAGGAACCTTTGATAACAGTTACTGGGGATTGGCAACTTCGGAAATGAGAGATATTGTCGATGGAACCACCCATTACCGTATCGGTGGGCCAATCGGTTCCTCGAATTTTTTTGCGCAGATATTGCTTGCTCTCATTCCGCTGGCATTTGAACGTATGTGGCATGAAAAGTCTTTTGTATTTAAGTCCCTGGCAGCATGGACACTGATAGTTTGTACGCTTTCGTTATTTTTCACTTATTCCAGGGGCGGTTTTTTGGCGCTTATAGTTATGCTGCTCGTCTTCATTGGGCTGTATCCTCCCCGAACAAAGCTCGTACTGATGTTGCTGATTACTGGAATCCCGCTACTCTATTTTGTTCCGCCTCAATATGTTGACCGAATGATTACTCTCCGGCAGTAATTTCCGGTTAGAAAATT
>DIKH01000135.1 GCA_002424495.1 Desulfobacteraceae bacterium UBA5623 | reverse complement strand
CAGAAGTTTTATCCTTGTCAAGGGAAGTATTCTGGATGACAAGGGTCAGGTTGTTAAGGAGAGGTCCGCCTATGCTGGGAATACATTCTCTGATGAGGAATTGATTGTATTGCCTGTTGAAAAAATAAGTAAGGCCATGAACAACCCTCAGGGAATCAATGACAATAACATCAACATCGGCTCTGGCGAATCCCTTAATTTTATTATTGTATTCGAAAAACTGCCGGAAAATATCAGCGAGTTTACTGTGGGGGCGGTCAGTTCATCGCCTGGCAGCCCAAGGCCTACCGGGTAGGGCACTTTGTTGTCGTCCTTTTTCAAATCTTTTTTCAACTTTCCGCCTGTTTGCTAAACCGCATCCGTTACCGGGTGCTGCATAACATCTAGATTACCTTAGCAAAACAGCACTCTTGAACAGGGAGACGCTTGATATGAAGACAGCAGAAGACATTCTGGCCGAAGGAGCTTTCAGGCTTATTATGATTACGCCGGACACAACCATCCATGATGCAGTAAAGGTGATGGTGGAAAACAAGGCCGGTTCATTGCTTGTCAGGGAGAAAGATAAGATAGTCGGCATCTGGACTGAGCGTGATTTTATGCGCGACATTAGCACTCCCGGATTTGACCCCAAGGCCGCTCATATTGGAGACTGGATGAAATCCGGGTTCGGTTTTGTCTCCCATTCGGCTTCAATATATAATCTGCTGGACATGTTCAGCGAATCGGAAATCCGCCATTTGATAGTCAAAAAGAATGATAACTACATCGGGCTCCTTTCAGCCGAGGATGTGAACAAAGTTGCCATCGTCGAAATAAGCAAGAATTACAAGAGCCTGTTTGATCATGTTGGCTGCGGTGTATACATCAGCAGCAAGGGAGGCAGATTCCTTGATGCCAACCCGACATTGCTGAATATGTTGGGCTATGAGAATAAAAAGGAGTTCCTTGAGATAGATCTTGCAAGGGACCTGTACTTGAGGCCCGAAGACCGCAAAAAATTCCAGACCCTAATCGAACAAGACAGCCAGGTGATAAATTATGAGGTTGATTTCAAGCGCAAAGACCAGAGCATTATCCCCGTATTGCTCACAGCTCATGTCCGTTATGACCATCATGGAAATGTCTTGGGATACGAGGGAATATGTGTTGATCAATCTCATGCGAGAAAGATGGAAGAGGACTATAAGAGGCTCTTTGAGCATGTTGGCTGCGGCGTATACATAAGTAAGAAGGAGGGAAAGTTTCTTAACGCCAACCAGGCATTACTGAATATGTTGGGTTATGGCAGCAAGGAGGAATTATACAAAATTGATATTGAAAAGGATCTGTATTTCCGGCCCGGAGACCGCCGAAAGTTCCAGGAAATGGTTGAGAGAGAGGGCAGGGTGATAAACTATGAGGTTGATTTCAAGCACAAGGATGGGAGAAAAATTCCGGTGCTGCTCACCGCCCATGTAAATTATGACCAGTACGGAAATGTTCTGGGCTATGAAGGCATTAATGTTGATCAATCCCAGAAAAAAAAGATGGAGCAGGAATTGAGAGAGGCCCATGACTTTTTAAACGAGATCATACAGAGCTCTCCCAATGCAATTATAGCAACCGATTTGAATGGCAAAATCATCATCTGGAACCGGGTCGCCGAAGAGACCCTGGGATACAAGGCCGGAGACGTCATAGGAAAGATGAACATCGAGAAGATCTATTCAGAGGGGATGGCCAACAAGGTCATGCAGATGGTGCGAAGCAGGCAATATGGCGGAGTGGGAATGTTAAGGGGCTATCCAATGGTATATGTAAGGCAGGATGGCAGGATAGTAGAGGGCAATATTTCTGCGGCCCTTATCTATGATGCAAACGGAAAGGAAATGGCCTATGTGGGAATTTTTGTAGATCTCGAAGAGAGGCTTAACATGGAAAGAGAGTTGAGACAGACCCAGGAGCAGCTCCTCCAGTCTGAAAAGCTCGCGGCCATGGGCAGATTGACCTCTCAGATCGCCCATGAACTCAATAACCCTCTCTATGGGATTATGAACACCCTGGAGTTGATGAAGACTGAGATCTCTCCCCAGAACAAGAGGAGAAAGATCCTTGACATGGCTCTTTCCGAAACCGTAAGGCTTGCTGAAATGTTACGCAAGATGCTTTCTTTTTCAAAGCCTGACGAAGAAAAAAGACAGGTGACAGACATCAATACCCTCATTGATGAAATCCTGCTCCTACACGAAAAACAGCTTCGAGAAAACAGTATCAAAATAAGATCTTCTTTTGCGGAAGGCATGGGAAAGGTCTATGCCTCAAAGAATCAACTCCGTCAGGTCTTTTTAAACATAGTTGCCAATGCCAGAGACGCCATGCCGGAAGGGGGCACTCTGTCAGTTGAGACAAAGATAGTCGGCGGCAAGGTTAACGTATTGATGTCAGATACCGGCATCGGAATAAGGCCGGAGAATCTCCACAAGATCTTTGACGCCTTTTTTACCACTAAAGACAAGGTAAAGGGCGTGGGCCTTGGGTTATCCGTCTGCTACGGGTTTATCAAGGATCATGGCGGCGACATAAAGGTTGAAAGCAAATACGGATCAGGGACCACCTTCACAATAATCCTACCAGTATACGAAGCAGGGGATAATGAGCCATAGTCGCATGGCTGAGCAATATGGCTCTCCTATTGGTCTTTAATGTCTTACTCTGAATTCTGTTTTTCGGTCTGATATATCAATCCATTCACATCATAATATTCCCACATTTCTGAAATACAGGCCGTCGTGGTTCCTTTTTCAAAATGGAGGAAGAGCCTTTCTGCAATTACCATTAATATTGTTTTTATGACTATTCTTTATGGACAGATAAAAAAAATATCTTGACATGACTTAATGCTAGAATTATTATAAATTCAGTAATAAATATAATATGACATGGCCGATTTAAAGAAAAATTTTCAACTCATTTATAACTATATGGAATATCACATTAATCATTAAGCCTGTGTGGGGGGAAATTTAATTCAATAAGCCACTTTATGGAATTTATACTTTTTATAATAAATAAATTGATTAACTGTAATTTTTTTCTTGACAATGTTTTTTTACTATAATAATCATAATAACTAAAATTATATAATTGCCAATGAGGAGCTGCCATGGATGAGATATTGACCGTATTCGAGGCAAGTAAATACTGCAAGGTCTCTCCCA
>DIKH01000451.1 GCA_002424495.1 Desulfobacteraceae bacterium UBA5623 | reverse complement strand
CCGTCCGTTCCGGTTTTCGAAGTCATGGGCATATTCAGCCTCCTTGGTCTTGCCGCAAACTCCGTTTGTCTGTTCCTTTTGTGGCGTCACCGTCATGAAGACGTGAACATGAGTTCGGTATGGGAGTGTTCGAGAAACGACATTGCTTCAAATCTTTCCGTTTTTGTCGCGGCCGGTGCGGTTTGGCTCACCGGCTCTGGTTGGCCCGATATTCTGGTTGCATCCTGTCTTGTGCTCATCCTGATACGGTCAGCAATCCGAGTAATAGTTTCAGCCAAAAAGGAACTCAATGCTGAAATCCAACAAAATACTCTGTTTCCTAAAATATAGCCTCAGTTATGTGAGATAATAACTACTGAACAAGGAACACAGCTAAACTACTATAATTTTTTTGAGTTTATTTGCTGTCGGTATTGGTTGTTTGATGTCCTTTTTTATCGTCGCTACAAGCATATTGATCCTGTCTTATATCTATATCGGATGGCGCATTATTGTCCCTCTTCAACTCGGGCCCGGTGTGAAAAAGATGCTGTGGGCGCTTCTGATATTGTCTATTCCTGCGGTCCCTGTCTACCTTGTTCTGCGTAGCAATGAAATAATTTTACCATTTACCGACACCCTATCATGGATCGCCTATTTGAGCCTTGGTTATTTCTGCCTGGTATTCACATTTGTCTTTGCAAGAGACATGGTTCTCGTTTTCATTAGAGTTTTCAAAAGATCTATTCAATTTTTGCATGGGGCATTTAAATCGTCTTCCCATAGCGACTGCCCAAGTGTCCCCGAACGCAGGGGATTTCTGATCTATTCTACAAACATGGGAATATTGGGCCTGTCCGGGGCGCTTGGCGGATATGGTTTCAGCAATACGCGGGTCAGCCCCCGAGTCGTCAGAGTTTCCGTCGGCATCCATGGCTTACCTGATGATCTTTCAGGATTTCGCATTGTTCAGATAACCGATACCCATATCAGCGCCACGGTAAGAAAGGGTTTTTTAGAAGATATTGTCAAAGAGGTAAACAGTCTTGAAGCTGATATTATTGCGTTTACCGGTGACTTAGCGGATGGCCCGGTCAAGGAGCTTAAAAATGATGTCTCGCCTCTAAAGGAACTTCATTCATCCTACGGGTCTTTTTTTGTTACAGGCAATCACGAATACTACGGCCAGATGGAGGCATGGCTGGAGGAAGTAGACCGGCTCGGGCTTAGGGTATTGTTAAATCAACACAAAATCATAGACAAGGGTAAGGGCCGCATTATACTTGCCGGTGTCACTGACTATAATGCAGGGCAGTTTCTGAAAGCCCACGTATCTGATCCGCAAAAAGCATTATTTTCCGCGCCTGCATCCCACTTAAAGATACTCCTCGCACATCAGCCGCGTAGTATATTTGCATCTGCTGCACTGGGATTCGATCTCCAGATTTCCGGGCATACCCACGGGGGGCAATTTTTCCCCGGGCAGTATTTTGTGCGCCTTCAACAACCATATCTTCAGGGCCTTGTAAGGCATGAAAAGACCTGGCTCTACGTCAGTCGCGGCACTGGCTACTGGGGCCCGCCGATCAGAATAGGCGCTCCATCGGAGATAACGCTCATCACTCTGAACAGGGTGCAAGGGTCACGGCCAAACTCAAATATCATCGGCTAAAGCCGATGGCTTAAGGGTCCTAGGGTTCAAGGGCCCAAGGTGCCAAGTGAACAAATGTAAACCTTTTATACTCTCGAACCCTTGAACCCTTATAGCGCAAAAGATCAAACTGAAGCCTTCGCCTAAAGGCGAGGTTTTTTCTCCCATTCCCCCGAAGGAGACAATAAAATGTCTCAATTTTCTCCTGTGTCATCCGGCGGATTTCCTGATATGGTTTTCATTATCTCGCTTCCCACCGGCGGGCAGCCCTTTATGAATATTCCCCTGTCACGGTGCTGGGCAGTGCAGTTTCCTATGCAAAGTGTGCCAACAGGCAGCTCCGTGTGGCCTTTTCCTATGGCTATGTTTAATTTTACGTCTCTGGGAAAATAATCAAAGAGTTTGTCTCCGTGTCGTTTCAGCAACAGCAGGACTGTGGACTGGCATGCGCTGCATGAGCTTTCGTCAATGATATTGACATTGGGAAAACTGATGGAGAGATTCTCCGGAGGCGCGTCAAATACCCTGGCCATGTCCTGCCAGTTTGCAGGGCTCACACTGATTCTGTCAAGATCAATGACACCATAGCCCCGTTCAGCGCTCATGGCCAGATGAGGAATCTTTTTTGCGTCCGTGCCCATCAGCCGGCAGGCGACCGCATCCGCTGCAAAAGGGTCTGCCCCTGCAACAATAACTCCCAGCTCTTTGGGTTCCCCGGCGCTGGGTCCGAGACCCTGCATCCCCACTGTGCCGTCAATAATGGAAAGGTGAGGACGTAACACGCCCGCCATGTCCGATATGGCAATGTTGATGGATTTTTCCTCATAACCTTCAACAGGTGGAAGCATGTGGAGCTTTACCTTGCTTCTCTTCCACAGGCAGCCCTTCATGTTCTTTACGGAAAGGGTGACGCCTGTGTGCATATGCATTTTCATCACTGGTATGGAGACAATCAGATCATATTCCAGTGCCTCGGGACAGATTTTGAGGGTGCTAATGGCAAGCCCATCCGGGACCTCAATGTCAACGCCCGGACGTGCATCCATATCAATCAGCGGACAGTCGCGGTGACGGGCGATATCGGCAATGCCGCATGCCTCAAAGGCCTCAAGGGCATTAACCCCTGCAATCGGGCTTTCGCCGATAGCAACTCGGGCGCCTGTATCGCGGAAGGCGTCTACTGCCGCCGCAACCACCTGAGGCTCTGTTGTTATGGCATCCCCTGGCCGGGCAAGACGGCCTGCATTGGGTTTTAAAAGCACCCTTTTACCCCTGGCAGGCGAAAGGTCAATGAAGCTTAACGCATCACGGGTGTTTTCATAAGGTCCCCGGCCCGCGCCTACAAATACGCAAGTTCCAATTGAAGCAGTCGTAAAGGGGCTTTTCCTTGGCGTGAATTTTTGCATTGATTTTACAGTCCAGCCCGGGCATGAACGGGCGCTGAAAAGGCGCGGCCGA
>DIKH01000014.1 GCA_002424495.1 Desulfobacteraceae bacterium UBA5623 | reverse complement strand
GGGTGGAAAATCTGATCAGGAATCTTCTTGGTCCTTTTATCTTCGCCTCAGGCAATCAGGACATGGAAGAGGCAATCGGCAGGCGGTTGATGGATAACTCCCTGACCATATCTGTAGCGGAATCCTGCACAGGGGGTCTTATAGGTCACCGGCTGACCAACGTGCCAGGCAGTTCAGTTTATTTTAAAGGAGGTGTTGTCGCCTACAGCAACCAGTCAAAGATGGACATCCTTGGTGTCAAACAAAAGACCCTTGAAACGCATGGGGCAGTCAGCAATCAGACAGTGCGGGAAATGGTTCTGGGACTCAGAAAATGCTTTAACACGGACTTATGCCTTGCTGTCACCGGCATTGCAGGTCCTGACGGAGGAGGAGCGGATAAACCCGTCGGCACTGTCTACATCGGCCTTGCAGCAGTAGATGAAATATTTTCAGACAAATATCTTTTCTGGGGAGACCGGGGTCAGATAAAACTGGAAACATCAACAATGGCCCTTGACTGGGTCAGAAGGTATATCAATGGAAATCCGTTCATTCCTGGCGTTTGAACTGCCGGAACAGATTAAAGACATCCTCCACAGGGTATTGGCGGACATGAGGCAGGCCCCGCTGGACATAAAATGGGTCAGGGTGGAAAATATCCATTTGACAGTGATCTTCATCGGCAACATGGAAATGGACTTGCTTGACGACATGGCTGTTATTGTGAAAGGCGCATGTGATTCCTGCCCGCCAATGACTATTTCACTAAAATCGGCAGGGGTCTTTTCAAACAAACGCAACCCAAAAGTCCTTTGGATTGGACTTGACGGCGATATCGAAAGGATGTCTGTCTTAAAGAATACGCTGCAAGAGGGTCTTCGGCCATTTGGGATAAAAGAGGAAAAACGCGGTTTCAGTCCGCATCTTACCCTTGGCAGGTTCAAAAAAGGCTCTAAATTGGGTGTTCATCTGGAGGATCTTCTGCTAAAATACGGCGGCCTTGAAAGCCCCGGCATTACGCTTAATGAACTGGTCTTGTTCAGGAGCGAGCTGAGCCCGAAAGGAGCTAAGTATTCAAGGCTGAACGCCTGGCCTCTTATTGGGGTGACACAGCCTCCTGGCAGGCAGGAGGTAGAATAACTTTGGCGAGGGTGATCACTTTTTGAAATTGGCTCTTATGTGAAAGGAGACACGAAATTATGGATAGAGACACAGCCGTAGCACAGGCCATTTCCCAGATCGAAAAACAATTCGGTCGCGGCTCCATCATGAAAATGGGAGATCATCCGGCAGTAGATATACCGGTGATTTCTACAGGATCAATATCATTGGATCTGGCCCTTGGAACCGGTGGTGTCCCACGTGGCAGGATTATTGAAATATACGGGCCTGAATCATCGGGAAAGACCACCCTTTCACTCCATATTGCAGCAGAGGCCCAGTCAATGGGGGGTGTGGTGGCCTTTATTGACGCAGAGCATGCCCTTGATGTCACATATGCTAAAAAGCTTGGTGTCAATGTGGATGAACTCCTGGTCTCCCAGCCCGACACCGGCGAACAGGCTCTTGATATCGCTGAGATCCTGACCAGAAGCGGCGCAATTGATGTCCTGATAATAGACTCTGTTGCCGCCCTTACCCCCAGAGCAGAGATCGAAGGCGAGATGGGTGATCAACACATGGGCCTTCAAGCAAGATTGATGTCTCAGGCACTGAGAAAGCTTACGGCAATAGTCCACAAGTCTATGTGCTGCGTGATTTTCATCAATCAGATGAGGATGAAGATCGGCGTGATGTTCGGGAGCCCTGAGACAACCACAGGAGGAAACGCCCTGAAATTTTACTCTACCCAGAGACTGGACATCAGGCGCATAAGCGCCATTAAAGAAGGCGAAGAGACCATTGGAAGCAGGACAAGGGTAAAGATCGTAAAAAACAAGATCGCGCCCCCGTTCAGACAGGCGGAATTTGACATTATATATGGGACAGGGATTTCCAAGGAGGGAGATATACTTGACCTTGGCGCCTCAATGGGGATCGTTCAAAAAAGTGGCGCATGGTATTCGTTCGGGGACGAAAGGATCGGCCAGGGAAGGCAGAATGTAATACAGTTCTTGACGGAGCATACTGATATCAGGGACAAAATATGTGAGCTTGTCATGGAAAAATCAGGGATGGTTAAGGCCAAAGAGGAAGACAAAGAAGAGCCAGGCGATGCTCAGGAAAAAAGGCCCAAAAAATAGATTAAATCCCCCCACTAGCACCTGGCATGACTTTATTAAAGTGCATATACTTTAAAAAAATGGTTTTGACAAAGCCAGAGAGAAGAATCCGCGGAGGCGTTTTTCCTTGTATCCCGCCTGTGGCGGGACACAAGGAATTCCGACCGTTAACGCAGTCCAAAATCTTTTTATTAAAGTCTATAGCGGTACACAGCTTGATATACAGGTAGTAATATGGATTCCAGAGAAATAAGACACAGATTTTTAGACTACTTCAGGAAACACGGCCACGAGGTTGTGGCCAGCTCTCCCCTGATTCCAAAAGATGACCCTAGTCTTCTGTTTACCAATGCAGGCATGGTCCAGTTCAAGGGCCTTTTTCTGGGAGAGGAAAAAAGGGGCTATGCAAGGGCCACCTCTGCCCAGAAATGTGTACGGGCAGGTGGCAAGCACAATGATCTTGAGAACGTAGGATATACTGCAAGGCACCATACCTTTTTTGAGATGCTGGGAAACTTCTCCTTTGGCGACTATTTCAAGGAAGAGGCGATCACATGGGCGTGGGAACTCCTGACAGTGGGATATAAATTACCAGATAATCGCTTGTATGTCTCGGTATATAAAGATGACGATGAGGCTTACAGAATATGGGAAAATACGATCGGTCTTCCTACGGAAAGGATCGTCCGGCTCGGTGACAAAGACAATTTCTGGGCCATGGGCGATACCGGTCCATGCGGACCGTGCTCCGAGATACTCATTGACCAGGGTCCTTCCATTGGATGCGGAAGACCTGAATGCGCCCCCGGGTGCGATTGCGACAGATATCTCGAAATATGGAATCTGGTATTCACACAATTTGATCGCGCCTCTGACGGAAAGTTGTCTCCGCTGCCAAGGCCCAATATTGACACGGGCATGGGCCTTGAAAGGCTGGCGGCGGTCGTGCAGGGTAAGACCTCAAATTATAGTTCAGACATATTTAAGCACCTGATCTCCGGGATAGAAGAACTCTCGGGAAAAAGATACGGCCAAGATAAAAAAAGCGATGTGGCATTCAGGGTCATATCTGACCATGCCCGTGCAACAGCCTTTTTAATCGGAGACGGCATCATGCCGTCAAACGAAGGCAGGGGCTATGTGCTAAGACGCATTATCCGAAGGGCGATACGCTTCGGCCATGTCCTGGGGCTGACAAATTTATTCCTCAAGCCTGTGTGCGCCAGGGTGATTGAGACAATGGGCCAGGACTACAATGAACTTATTCAGTCTCAGGGTTTCATTGAGGGTGTTGTAGAAAACGAGGAAAGGCGCTTTGCCGACACACTCCGTTTCAGCATGAAGGTCCTTGATGAAGAAATAGCCGATTTGAAGGCAAAAGGCAGTAATGTAATACCTGGTGAAGTTGTATTTAAACTCTACGACACCTTCGGATTGCCGGCAGATATTGTAGAGGACATTGCCCGTGATGAAGGGCTTGGTGTTGACATGGATGGTTACCAAGACTCCATGTCCAGGCAGAAAAGCATGTCACAGGAATCATGGAAGGGAAGCGGGGAAGAAGAGATACCAGAAGCCTACCGCAATCTGATTTCACAAAGTGTGACTACCAGATTCATCGGCTATGACTCTATCGTTTCAGGGGCGCGGATAATAGCCGTTCTGGTGGATGGAAAGGATTCCGGGGGGGCAGCCAAAGGCGCCCAGGCAGAGGTTGTGCTTGACAAGACGCCCTTTTACGGTGAGGCAGGCGGACAGGCCGGAGATATCGGAGTTCTTGAAAATGAACATATGCTCTTTGAGGTGCAAAGTACAATAAGGATAGGTCATGGTCTGATTATCCACAAAGGTCTCATTGCCAATGGGAGCCTTTCCGCGGGAGACGAGATAAACGCTAAAGTTGAGTATTCAAACAGAAACGCAACAGCATGCAATCATTCAGCAACTCATCTACTACATAAGGCGCTGAGAGATGTGCTGGGAGACCACGTAAAACAGGCGGGCTCATTGGTCTCCCCATCAAGGCTCCGTTTTGATTTCAGCCATTTCACACAAGTGGCCCCTGAAAAATTGATCGAAGTGGAAACACAGGTCAATGCCTATATCCGGGCCAACATGCCGGTCCGCACAGAGGAGATGACCAAGGAAGATGCCATGAAGACGGGCGCAATGGCCATTTTTGAAGAGAGATATGGAGAAACGGTCAGGGTGGTAAGCATTGGTGACGGCGTAAGCATGGAGCTTTGCGGCGGAACTCACACGGGGCGTACAGGAGATATTGGTCTCTTCAGGATTATCAGTGAAGGTGCGGTGGCCGCAAATGTGCGCAGGATCGAGGCGCTGACCGGTGATGAGGCTCTAAGACATGATCAGAGACAAGAAAGGGAATTAAAACTGGCCTCATCTCTTCTAAAGACCAGCCCGGATAAGGTGGCAGAACGTATTGAGCGGCTTATCGCAGAGCAGAAAGACAAGGGCAAGGAGGTTGAATCCCTAAAGGCGAAGCTGCTTTCAAACAAATCAGATGACTTTCTTGCCGGGATTCGGGAAATTGGCGGCATCAAGGTATTGGCCGCAGAAATTGATGCAGACTCCCAAAAAGAGCTTCGCGACTCTGCTGACAAGATCAAAGACAAAATAGGCTCAGGTGTCATCGTCTTGGGTGCAAAAAAAGAGGGCAAGGCGATGTTGATCTGCATAGTCACCAAGGACAAGGTAAAGCAATTTCAGGCCGGTAAGATTATTGGCCGCTTGTCCGAGATAGTAGGAGGAAAAGGTGGGGGCAGACCTGATATGGCCCAAGGAGGAGGGGCCGAACCGGAAAAACTCACCGCAGCCCTTGATGAATTTTACGGGCTTATCGAAAAAGCGCAGTTTGAGCAGAACTGACCGGAAGCGGCTATTTTCCGCAATCTTAGGGACTCAGAAAATGATATATCAGCATTTTTTGAGTCCCTTATATTCTCCGTCCAACCTCAGAACCTCATCATTTCGAAATTCGACATTATTTATTCAATATTCTGCGGTTTAAAATAATTTCCCCACAGTGATAAAACTGGATAGCGAAGCTTTTTAACTCGTTGAATAAATGGCATTAACCTGTAACTCGCAACCCTTACGTTTTCATTAAAGCGATCACCCACCACCACCGGCTGAAAACAAACTGACTACATCATCTTGTTTGATAATAGTATCAAGCTTATTAAGACTGAAGATATTAATGCCGTTAACAAGGATAATTGTGCCCCTCCTCAGGGACCCGTCATCTTCCAGCAACTTTTTGATAATGATATCGTTATTTATTTTGTCTCTGATTTTATACAAGAATTCAAGGACGGGGACCTTATCCGCATCTATCTCGATTTCATCAATACCTGTTTTCTGTCTCAGGAGGGTAAAGAATCTAACCTTCGCCATCTTACGTCCTCAATAGAGTTATTGTGTGTTATTCAAAAAAACTGATGCCTTATATTAATGCCGCATCGCACATTTGTGTGGG
>DIKH01000441.1 GCA_002424495.1 Desulfobacteraceae bacterium UBA5623 | reverse complement strand
TCTCTGCCTGTTCCGCGAGTTATTCAAGGTTATGGGGGCGTTGCAGCAGCACCGACAAAAATTATGCGCCATTTCATAACAGACCTCCACCCCTGCCCGCTCGCACCCGGACTTTTGAGAAGTTACCCCATAGAGTTGTAACAGTTCAGTTTTATTGACAAACTGATTAAAAGTTTATAAATAACACAAAAAAAGGAGATTTTCCATGATTTATCAAAATGTGAAACAGGTCCTGCAAGAACTGCCGGATGCCGTGGAACTTGTTGGCGCTGTCAAGGGCCGCACGCCGGAAGAGATATCGGAGGCCATTGACGCAGGGCTTAGGATCATCGGCGAAAACTATGTGGAGGAGTCAGAAAAGTGTTTCGCCGTCATAGGGAAAAAGGCCAAATGGCATATGATCGGGCACTTGCAGTCCAGAAAGGTCAAAAAGGCGGTTCAGCTCTTTGATATGATAGAAACAGTGGATTCCGTAAAATTAGCCGCATCCATTGACAGGGCATGCAGGGAAATAGAAAAGACAATGCCCATTCTGATAGAGATCAACAGTGCTGAAGAGGAGCAAAAGGCGGGTGTGTTGCCGCTTGATGCCGTCTCATTGATCACGGAGATTTCCGGTCTTGAAAATATCCATGTTATGGGGCTAATGACCATGGGCCGCTATGAAGATGACCCTGAAAATATGCGTCATTATTTCTGTAAAACAAAAAGTTTATTTGATGACATCAGGGCAATGGATCTGCCGGGCGTAACCATGAGATATCTTTCTATGGGCATGTCAGACTCCTATCAGATTGCTATCAAGGAAGGGGCGAATATTGTCAGGATAGGGACAAGGCTGTTCGGACAAAGGACGATTTAGCTTTGGGTTTTGCTAAACATGAGATAAGACGCCTGATGGGAAGGGCCATTAACTCCAGGAATATGATCAGAGAAGGAGATCATGTGCTGGTCGCTGTATCAGGGGGCAAGGACAGCCTGGCCCTTTTGTGGCTACTGAGAGAAAGGTTAAAAAGAATGCCCTTTAAATACAGGCTGACAGCCATGCACATTGACCCGGGTTTCGGCGCCGATTCCGCATCACAGATGGAGTCTTTTTTTATTGAACATGGTTTTGAATACAGGTTGATCAGGAGCGACATAGGGCCTAGGGCGCACCGGCCTGAAAATAGTGAAAACCCATGTTTTTTGTGCGCTCGTCTCAGGAGAAAAATTCTGTTTAACGCTGCGGCGGAACTGGGGTGCAATCTGATTGCATTTGGACACCACAAGGATGATTTAATCGAGACATTTTTCTTGAATGTCTTTTATGGAGCCACAATCAGCACCATGAAACCGGTGCAGGAATTGTTCGGGGGTAAATTGACCATAATAAGGCCCCTTTTCATGATTGATGAACAACTGATTGAACGCTATGTCAGGTTCATGGACTGGTCGGCGATCAGCCTGGGATGCCCTACTGCCGGGACTTCAAAAAGGGAAAAGATAAAAAACATGCTTAAAGAATTTTACAGCTCAAGCAGGAAGGTGAAGGGTAACATCTTTCACGCTCTTCAAAATGTCAATGTTGATTATCTGCCGTGATTAAAAAGAAATACAATATAGTTTTGACTATCGCAGGATCTGACTCCATTGCAGGCGCAGGCATCCAGGCAGACCTGAAGACCTTTTCCGCCCTGGGCTGTTACGGCATGTCGGTTGTGACAGCGTTAACGGCCCAGAACACCAGAGGCGTAGTCTCTGTCCATCCGGTGCCGCCCGATTTTGTTGGAGATCAACTGGATGCAGTATTAAGTGATATCGAGCCGGGCGTTGTAAAAATAGGCATGCTTTACTCAGCAGGTGTAATTCAGACTGTAGCGGAGAAGCTGATAAAATATTCCATCACAAAAGTTGTGCTTGACCCAGTAATGGCCTCCCAGAGCGGTGACAAACTGTTGGAGGATGAGGCGCTCAACACCATGAAGGAGTTGCTCCTGCCACGCGCTGCCATTGTCACGCCCAATCTGCCGGAGGCATCAGTCCTTGCTAATCAGCCTGTAGATAATCTGGAAGACATGCGTCAGGCTGCATTAAGACTTGCATCCTTTGGGGCAACAGGCGTCTTGATCAAAGGCGGCCATCTCAAGGGAGATGACATCAAGGACCTGCTATATATCAGCCCGGAAGACCGCTTCATCGTCTTTGAGGCAAAGCGTATTGAAACCAAAAACAATCACGGCACCGGCTGCACGCTTTCCGCTGCCACAGCGTCATTTCTGGCCAGGGGGCACGGCCTTGAAGACAGTGTCGGCCTTGCGCGTAAATATCTTGAAGGCGCCATTCGCGCTGGGGCGGGGTATGAAATAGGAAGAGGCCGGGGGCCTCTTCATCATTTTTTTGGGCTTTGGTGACAAAAAGGTTATTTTTTAATGACTGCACGCATGCATAACAAGGTGTTTATTATAAGCCTGGGCTGCGCCAAGAACCTGGTGGACAGCGAGCACATGCTTGGGCTCTTGAAATCATATGGCTTTGATATTGTAGATGACATTGATAAAACGGATATCGCAGTAGTAAATACATGCGCCTTTATCCGCGCAGCGGTGGAAGAGACCATCGACACAATCCTTGAGGTGGCAGGCCACAAAAAAAAAGGAAGTCTAAAAAAGCTAGTAGTCGCAGGCTGCTTTGTACAGCGTTACGGCTATAAACTGCGCAATGAGATCCCAGAAGTGGACGGGTGGATTGGAACAGGTGAGATCTCACGCATAGCTGATATTATCATGGCTGATAATTCAGAAGGCCTTGCCCCTTTTTATATTGGCCGTCCCTTATTTCTGGCAGACCACCAGTTGCCAAGGGTAAGGACAACCCCTTTTTTCAGCGCTTATCTTAAGATAGCAGAAGGCTGCTCTCACAGATGTTCCTATTGCATTATCCCCGGACTGCGCGGACCTTTCAGGAGTAGAAACATGGAGTCTCTGGTCCTGGAGGCAGAAAAGATGGTTGACAGGGGCGTAAAAGAGATAAACCTTATTGCCCAGGATACCAGCCGGTATGGAAGCGATCTGGGGAGTCATGTGTGTCTTGAGGACCTGCTGGAAAAACTGGTTGCCGTAAAGGGTATCAAATGGATCCGTCTGCTGTATTGTCATCCGGAAGGGGTTTCAGAGCGCCTTCTGGATCTTATTGATTCTGAAGAACTGATCTGCCCATATCTGGACCTGCCCCAACAGCATGTAAATAACCAAATTCTAAAGGCCATGGGAAGGGGATACGCACAGGAGACACCCATGGAATTGATTGGGAGGATCAGGGCAAAAAAGCGCGGCATAAGTATTAGAACAACCCTGATGGTGGGATTTCCAGGAGAAACAGAGGAGATGTTTATTGAACTCTGTGAATTTGTAAAAAAGACCAGGATTGAACACCTGGGTGTTTTTGTATATAGCCCTGAAAAGGGGACCCCTGCGGCCAGGTTTAAGTCTACAGTAGATATAAAAACAGCAGAACAGAGACGGGCAGAGATCTTACGCATACAGTCGGAGATCTCCAGAGAATTAAATCAGCAAAAAATAGGAAAGACGATCCCAGTGCTAATTGAGGGGTCGAGCACTGAGACGGACCTGCTCCTTGCAGGGAGGACAGCAGCTATGGCGCCGGATGTGGACGACCAGGTATTGATCAACAAGGGCCGGGGGATTATAGGTGAGATAATGCCAGTGTTGATCACGGAGGCCTACTCATATGATGTTATCGGTGAGATTGTGGAATGTCAGTGAGAAATCAGCCCCTGAAAGGTGTCCGATATGTGGGGCCGTAGAAAATAAATTCAAGAGAGTGATTTGATGATCAGGTTTTAAAATGATCCCAGATACCAGCATTGAATCTACGGATTTGTAAGGAGGAGGGTTATGAATTACGAAGACTTTATAAAATTAGTCCGTAAACGAAGAACCATTAGAGCCTATAAAACTAACCCTGTTGAGGATAAAATCATAAACCAGATAATAGAGGCCGGCAAATGGGCGCCAAGCGGAAATAATACGCAGCCTTTTGAAGTAGTCGTTATTAAGGATAAAAACATTATTGAACAGATTGAAAAAGCTTTGGGCCAAAGCAGTGAGCCGAAATGGAACGAACGTTCAAGAGTACCTGTGTTGCTCGTCGTACTTGGAGATCCCAGATTTTGTGATGCATATCCTAAAGGACCTGTCAGGGAAGAGATTCTTCACTCAAGCTTGGCAGCGGCCATAGAAAACATGCTTCTTGCTTCAACAGCCCTAGGCCTGGGTGGAAGTGCATGGAAAACCGTTCCACCTTATGCTGAAGTAAAAATAAAGGAATTGCTGGGGATTCCGCAACTCTATATCGTAAAGGCCCTGATACCGTTAGGTTATCCAAAGGCTAATGTCAAAGCTCCCATTAAAAGAGATATCGAAGTTCATGAGAATTACTATGATATAACTAAATTGAAAAGCGACGATGAGATCGTTGAAATTATAATACAATATAGTAAAATCAAGGGACTAAATAAAATTCGTGTATTTTAAAAGTGTCTGTTTAGTTTCACACCGAATTATTTTGAATGTATCTGCCCGGTAAATAACAACCGCATCCCTGTAGTAAGAAAAAAGAAAGAGAGACTGGTTTCGATAAATATCTAAAGTCATTCAATTCCCTGGCCGATAAGAGATTTAGTTGAATATTTATTCTCCATATTAAGGAGGTTTTCATTATGGAAATCAGCGGAAGAATCTCACCGATAAAAATAGGCGCATACCTTAATAATATCAAAGAAAAGGACAAAATAAGCGCTCCTACTGCCCATACATCCGAAGCGGCTGCAAAACGTGACAAGGTTGAATTGTCTCAAACTGTCAGGGAGGTGAACAAGGCAAGGGAGGAATTGGCCTCTATTCCCGATATCAGGGCTGAAAAAGTTGACGAGATAAAAAGACAAATTGATGATGGAACATATAAAATAGATGGTAATAAGATAGCATTTAATATGATAAGACAATCGCTTATTGATGAAATAGCATAAATGTCTTGGCAACAAATTTCAAGGACATCTGAGACATCTGTCATAACGGAAAAAGGGCGGCCCAAGGAACTATCTTGGGCCGCCCTTTTATTCTGTCATGAGTGACTAACTGCCTAACGTCCCTACGCTTCAAGCAAATCAATGTATGATCATTTTTCCCTGATTCTCCCTGATGTTAATGGTCGTAATAAACTGAGCCAAAAATGGTCGTTTAGAACTGAGCCACTTTAGAGGTGTGAGGTGGGAATATTATATTGTTAAAATTTAATTCCATGCTGAGATAGGAGGCTGGTGTTGGAAAAAAGGAGACCATTTTGGACATAGTGATG
>DIKH01000079.1 GCA_002424495.1 Desulfobacteraceae bacterium UBA5623 | reverse complement strand
TATTTTTGGCGAGGTATGATGATTCATATCTCGGTCGGTGAGCGGTCTGGATTTTTGGCCGGCATTCCGCTTGCGCGGCTTGTTCAATTTGCCTCGAAGGTGGCGAATGTTTTTTTCCTTCAGCGAATTGCCTTATATTAGGATGACAATGAAAAATCGTGACCGTTTTTTTTCGCAGCTGTTCAGGATATGCTCCTGCTGCTTGGCCATCTGGTTGGGGTCACTGACTCTGGCCTTGGGGCAGGCCGCTATGGAAGATCATGATCCTGACTTCGGGGAAGAGCAAGACATCGGGTTGGCTAATGATCCTCTGGAGCCGATGAACCGTGTCTTCTTTCACTTTAATGACAAGCTGTATTTCTGGGTACTCAAGCCCACCTCCCAGGGGTATGCCTATTTTGTTGCCGAAGACGTGCGGTTGTGTGTGCGGAGCTTTTTGAAAAATCTTTTGGCTCCGGTTCGGATTGTGAATAATCTCTTGCAAGGAAAGGTTGCGAACAGTGGGATCGAAACCGCCCGGTTTGTTATCAACTCCACTCTGGGTATTGCCGGGCTGGCCGATCCTGCCCAACATGAGTTCGGCCTCTCTCCCAAACCTGAAGACCTGGGGCAAACCCTTGGAGTATATGGACTGAAAGAAGGTCTATATATCTGCTGGCCTTTTTTTGGGCCCTCGACCGTGCGTGATACCATTGGTCTGGCAGGGGATTTTTTCTTGAGTCCTGTCTCCTATTTTGCCTGGTCTGAACCCGGTTTGGGGGTGACGGTACAGGTGGGTCGGGAGGTGAATAACACCTCTCTTGTCCTGGGTGATTACGAAAACTTCAAGGAGGCTGCCATTGAGCCGTACATCGCCCTGCGTGATGCTTACCGCCAGCATCGAAATAAAAAGATAAGCGATGCTGATGTGGGCGCTGATTCCGTGTTCAGTTCTTCCTTTGACAGGATTTAAAATATAACGGTTCAGGCATAGCCGGGTAGAATTCGCCGGAATTTCCGGTTGTTGGATTTACCGATGTCTGGGTTGTTCAATAATATTGGCATGCCATGGAATGATGGTAGGGGCAAAAATGAAAAACAATAAGATGTGGAATCTGAAATTTCTCGCGGCAATTATTCTGACCATCGCTATTCCTGTTCTGTGTCAGGTGGCTTCCGCTGCTGCGGTAACGGACCCGGTTGTTTTTATTAAGGAAGCCGTTGACGAAATTATTTCTATTCTTCAGGATGAAAAGCTCGCCGCGCCCGCTCACAAGGCAGAGAGGAAAAAACGCGTGGTGACTATCGTCGAAAAGAAATTTGATTTTCGCGAGATGTCCATGCGTTCGCTGGCCAAGCACTGGCAGGCAAGGAGCCCTGAAGAACAGGACCGATTTGTCTTGTTGTTTAAGCAATTGTTGGAAAACACATATATAACCAAGGTTGAAACATATTCCGGAGAAAAGGTCCTTTTTAAAAAGGCTGCCGTTCAAGGGAATAGGGCCATCGTTTATAGCGATCTGGTCCGTAAAAATGTACAAACTCCGGTTAATTACAAGCTTAAAAAACAAGATGACAGCTGGGTAGTTTATGATGTGGAAGTGGAGGGTGTGAGCTTGGTGAATAATTATCGGACCCAGTTTGCCAGTATTCTCAGTAAAGAGGATTTTCCCGAACTCATTGCTAAGCTCGAAGAGAGGGTTAGCAAGGGGGCTGACAAATAATCGCCCATGATTACTCCTGAAGCAGTTTTTTTTGATAGATACAGGCCCGAGGATCTCAGTGATATATTTTCTTTTTTATCCGCGGAAGAGATGGGTGAGTTGCTTCCCTATCTTGAGCTCCGAGAGTGGCATCCTGAGGAATCCGTGATTAAAAGCGGAGACTCTGCCGATTTCATGGGGTTTCTGGTTGAGGGGAGTCTTGCGGTTAAGATGGAGGGGATATTCCCCGACAAATTCATCCTTCTTGCCCTGCTTGAGCGAGGAAGCTTGGTCGGGGAGATTTCTGTTGTTGCCGGGGGGCATCGGCAAGCTACTGTTGTCGCCATGGAAAAGAGTAGTCTTTTGATTCTCACACAAGAAAATTTGGAGTTGCTGTTAAGCCGGACGCCTGCGCTCGGTCTGAAAATTTTCCGCCGGATTATTCAAGTGCTGGGTCAGCGTCTAGGCAAGGCGAGTGATCGTCTCTCCAGGTTGTTGTAACCGCCCGCAATCTTTTTTGCCCTCCTGAGATTTCATGCTTGCCGAATCCTCATTGGACGTGGGTGCCAATGAGAGAAATAAAGCCTGGCGGGGAATTTCCTTGACAATGGCCCCTGATTATTTATATTAATCTGTTCCAATTTCGGCATTGTGGAAAGGTGGTGCATGCGGATTAACTGGGATGAGATACCAGAGGGAGGCCTTTTTCTCACGATTGACGACTTTTCTTGGGTGCCTGACAACGAGGTCGTCTGTCAAGGACAGGGAGAGTGCGTCGTTTCCCTGAAAAAAAAGGGCGGACGAGTTCTGCTTGCGGGGAGTATGCGTCTTCTGCTTTTGCTTGAATGCGATCGTTGTCTTGATTCTTTTGCCCACACCTTGGCTGAAGAGTTTGAGATCGTTTTTGAGGTGGTTGTTGATGAGGAAAAGGCTGTTGTTGTTTCGGAATACTTTTGTCAGAGCAATGCCCCGGATGTTGTCTATCGGAATGAGCCGGTTGTGGATGTTTATTCCGTGCTTGCGGAGCAACTTTATCTTGGCCTGCCAGAGAAAAGCCTCTGCCGCGACAATTGCTTAGGGCTTTGCCCGGAATGCGGGGCGAACTTGAATTGCGGTCCCTGTGATTGCAACAGAGGAGCAGCCGCATCTCCATTCAGTGTTTTGATAAGGTTGAAGGACCAATGAAGGGGGGGGTGAGACGATCTCTGCCTAATTGCCTTTAGTGTATTACTCGGCCATGCATTATGTATGATGTCGAGGATTGTTAAGCGATTTTTGCCAGCCAGGGAAATATGCTTCCAATGTTGCGCGTGGAGCAAAAAACCGTGGCGTT
>DIKH01000299.1 GCA_002424495.1 Desulfobacteraceae bacterium UBA5623 | reverse complement strand
CAATACCCTCGGATACACCTGACGTAAGTAAAAAGCTTACTTTTCCTGACCATGATTTGATTATGGCCCTGTGCGGAGAGCGTAACGCCCATTTGTATTTGCTGGAAAAAAAGACCGGGGTCTCCGCCAACATCAGGGGAAACACGATTTTCCTTCAGGGATGGGGCTGGGAAGTGGAGCTGGCGGAAAATGTCCTGAGTCAGTTGTATAATCTGCTTAAAAACAGACGCCCCGTCTATCTCGATGATGTGGAATATGCTATCAGGATACTTAGCGCAGACCGGTCGGCGGAACTGGAGGCGATTTTCAGGGAAGAGGTCTATATCTCCTCCAAAAAAAAGATCATAACACCAAAAAGCGTCAATCAGAGGGCATATGTAAACAGTATCAGGACATCAGATATCGTCTTTGCAATAGGACCGGCCGGCACTGGAAAGACGTATCTTGCCATGGCCATGGCCATATCCGCCCTGATCAAAAAGGAGGTCAACCGCCTTGTCCTTACCAGACCTGCGGTGGAGGCGGGAGAACACCTGGGGTTTTTGCCTGGAGACCTCTATGAGAAGGTAAACCCCTATCTCAGGCCCCTTTACGATGCACTGCATGACATGATGGACTTTGAAGGCGCATCCCGGCTGATTGAGCAGGGCGTAATAGAGGTTGCTCCCCTTGCATTTATGAGGGGAAGGACGCTGAATGATTCTTTCGTGATACTGGATGAGGCCCAAAACGTCACCCGCGAGCAGATGAAGATGTTTCTTACCAGGCTGGGGTTCAGCTCCAAGGCGGTTATCACGGGCGACGTCACGCAAACTGATCTTCCTGAGGGCAAGGCCTCCGGTCTGATTGAGGCCGTCGAGATCCTGGATGGCATCAAGGGCATCAAATTTGTCCGCCTGACCAGCATAGATGTCGTAAGGCACCCCCTGGTTCAGGAGATCATAGATGCATACGAAAAGTTGGAAGAAAAAAAACGCCAGGCAGGCCGAAAAAAATAATTAACATAGATAGCTATGACCACGACAAAGGCCGAAAAAACAAAAAACGGCGCCCACAGGGGCTCAAGTTTATTCATTAGGGGGGAAAAAGCCATTACAGGCCCGGGCAAAGACTCAAGGGCTCTTGGTCCCTGGTTTGGGCTTGAGCCGAGAATATGGTATATCCTATCCAGCCTGAGTATAATTATTGCCATCCTGCTGTATCCAAACCTCCTTATCAGCCCAAAGATATACAAAGTCGGCGACGTGGCGGACAGGAACATCAAGGCCTCCCATGAGTTTATGGTTGAAGACGGCGAACTGACGGAAAAAAACAGACAGGATGCTGTCAAGGCAATGCCGATGTTCTATGACTTTGATCCGGCCGCATCCAATGCGGTTGCCAGGATCAAAGAAGCATTTACAGAAGGCAGGGAGTCCATTGAAGAGTCTGGCAATTCTCAGGAAACCTCGAAGGAAGCCACGGCACAGGTGCAGACGGATAAGGCCAAGCAATCTTTTACAGAATCTTCCAATAATAATTTCTTTGGCCTCCTGGATATACCCCCTGACAGGGAAATATACAACCCACTGATAAAAAACGGTTTTCCTGTCAGCGTGGAAAATGCGACAGTAAATATTATCTCTGAAGTGATAAGAAAAGGGGTCGTTGGAAACAAGATAATGCTTTTGGCCCAGGGAGAAAAAGGCATCATCCTGCGTCACATAAATACCGAGAATGAAAGAAATGTAACGGACTTAAACGGCTTCTATGACATAAACGAGGCAACGGCTTATATTAAGAGTCAAAAAAAGGCATTGACCGATTTAATAGGCTCATCTGAATTGGCTGTTGTATGCATCAAACTGGCTGAGGCAGTTATCAAACCCAATCTTACCTTTAATAAAAGTGAGACCGAATTAAGAAAGGACCTTGCCAGAAAATCCGTCAGTCCCTTCTATTTCAAAGTAAAAAAGGGCGAAATGCTTGTCAGGGAAGGGGAAAGGATTACACCGGAGCATCTCCTAAAGATTTCCGAGCAACAGAAGATCCTCAATCAGGATGAAACACTGGGCAAGGCGCCGGCGATGGCAGTCCTTATCTTTGCACTTCTCACTGCCATGCACCTTGTGGGTTTTATGAACGGTCATACCCCAAGGGTGAGGGTAAAAAATCTTCTTTTTAACGCCCTGACCCTTCTGGTCATCTTCTTGCTGGTCATCGCCTGTAATTTCATTGCAGATGAGGTTGCAAGGGGGGGCCGGGTTTTTTCCTCCAGGGCATTGATATTTGCCATCCCTGTGGCCAGCGGTGCAATGCTTGTCTCCATATTTCACGGCATGGCGGTTGCCGCAAGTTTTTCTCTGATCGCGTGCGTGCTGGCTTCCAGTGTGGTTGGAGGGCAGATTGAGCTTTTCGTCTATTTTTTCATAAGCTCGCTTGTGGCGGCCCACGGTGTAAGAGACTGCCGGGTGAGAGGGGTATTAATCAAAGTTGGACTCAAGGTAGGTTTGTGCAATATGGTCCTGGCACTCACCATAGAGGCGTTGGGCGGCACTCTTTATCCTCTGGAGGTCTTGATGGCCTTGGTGTCGGCCTTTATCGGCGGAGTGTTTGTCGCGGTCATTGCCACAGGGCTATTGCCTTTGATCGAGATGGCCTTTGGATACACCACGGATATAAAACTGCTTGAGTTGGCGAACCTGGATCAGCCCCTCCTGAGAGAGCTGATGGTCCAGGCCCCCGGGTCCTACCACCACAGCGTCATTGTCAGCAACATGGTGGAAGCCACGGCCAAAGCGGTCAATGCCAATCCACTCCTGGCCAAGGTTGCCGCCTATTATCACGATATCGGCAAGATCAAAAAGCCCCAATACTTTATTGAAAACCAGACGGATCGGGAAAACAGACACGAAAAGCTTGCCCCGTCCATGAGCAGTCTGATACTGATATCCCATGTTAAAGACGGTGTGGAATTGGCCAAAAAAGAGAAACTGGGATGGGAGATCACCAACATCATCAGACAGCACCATGGAACAAGCCTGATATCTTATTTTTATGAAAAGGCCAAAGAACAGGAGGAGAAAAAGGGCGGAAAGAGCCATGATGTGGCGGAAGCGGACTTTCGCTATCCAGGCCCCAAACCACAGACTAAAGAGGCGGGGCTTGTCATGCTGGCCGACATTGTAGAGGCGGCATCAAAGAGCCTGGCGGATCCGACCGTGGCCCGCATCCAGGGGATGGTCCAGAAGATAATCAATAAGGTCTTCTCCGACGGTCAGCTTGACGAGTGTGAGTTGACACTGAAAGATCTGCACGAGATTGCAAAGAGCTTCAATAAGACCCTGAGTGGCATTTTTCATCACAGGATAGAATACCCGGAATCGGTTGCAAAGACATCATCATACAAAAAGGGTGAAAATGGAGATACTGATCCGCCTCAAGCGGGCGATTCCTGGCATAAAAAGCCAGAAGATAAGACGGAATCTAGCGAAAGTCTTAAACGACTTGGGCTGTCATGACAAGGAATTGAGCGTCCTGGTAACAGACGACAGGCAAATAGCCGAACTTAACCACCTCTACCTGGGAAAGAATGGGCCCACCAATGTGCTGGCGTTTCCCATGACCAGCGGCACGGAATTTTGTGGTGATCCCAACATGCTGGGCGATATTGTCATATCAGGAGATACAGCCGTCAGGGAGTCA
>DIKH01000362.1 GCA_002424495.1 Desulfobacteraceae bacterium UBA5623 | reverse complement strand
GACGCCTTTGACATCAGGACCCCGCCCCCTGCCAGGATCATGGGCTTTTTGGAGTTCTTGATCAGCTTGACAACCTTATCCAGTTGTTTGAGATTGGGGTTGTATGTCGGCCTGTAGGACCTTAGAGCGACTGCCTTTAAGGGCTTGTATTCCGCGGTCATTGTCATCAGATCCTTGGGAAGGTCTACAAGAACAGGTCCGGGTCTCCCCGACCTTGCTATATGAAAGGCCTCCTTGATGATCCTTGCTATGTCTTTGACGTCAGTCACCAGATAGTTGTGTTTGGTGCAGGGTCTGGTGATTCCGACGATATCCACCTCCTGAAAGGCGTCATTACCGATCAGATGCCTGGGCACCTGGCCGGTCAGTATGACCACGGGCACTGAGTCCGAATAGGCGGATGCAATGCCTGTAACCGTATTGGTTGCTCCTGGGCCGGATGTCACAAGACACACCCCCACTCCTCCTGATGCCCTGGCGTAGGCGTCAGCCGCATGCACCGCACCCTGCTCATGGCGGACAAGGATATGTTTGACATCTGTCCTGTGCAACTCATGATAGATATCCAAGACCGCCCCGCCTGGATAACCGAAGATGGTACTGACACCCTCTTCCTGCAAGGCCTGAAACAGAATTTGCACACCTGTCATCTTTGTCACTTGTAAACCTCCTTAACCTTTCGGTCAAACACCAGATTTGCCCTCACAACACGGGCAAACACGAGGTTTGCCCCTACAACAACACCGCCCCTTCACTTGCCGAAGAGACCCTTTCTGCATATCTTGCCATATAACCCTGCGTTATCTTAGGCGCGGGAGGGCTCCATGATGAGATCCGGGCCTTTATCTCCTCATCCGATAACATTACGCTCAGTTTCCTGTTAGGGATGTCTATCTCTATCAAATCTCCATCTTTGATCGCAGCAATAGGCCCTCCCTCCATCGCCTCGGGAGAGACATGGCCTATGGATGCGCCCCTGGTGCCGCCTGAAAATCGGCCGTCAGTTATAAGGGCAACCTCTCCGTCAAGGCCCATGCCTGCGATGGCCGATGTCGGGGTGAGCATCTCCCTCATGCCAGGGCCCCCTTTTGGGCCTTCGTAGCGAATGACCAGGACCTCGCCCGGATTGATCCTCGCATTCATTATGGCCTCTGAGGCCTCCTCCTCTGAGTCAAAGGTCCTTGCAGGCCCCTTGTGACAGAGCATGGACTCTTTAACCGCCGCCTGCTTCACCACACAGCCTGACGGGGCAATGTTCCCGAACAGGACCGCAAGACCTCCTTCGCTTCTGTAAGGGTCTTTGGTGGATCTGATCACATTTTTATCACGAATCCGGACACCCTCCAGGTTTTCTCCTACCCTCTTTCCTGTAACGGTCAGGCAATCCTCATTGACGAGGCCTTCCCCTGCCAGTTCCTTTAATAATGCGCTGATGCCGCCAGCGCGATTCAGATCCTCCAGGTGGTGACTGCCTGCCGGGCTCAGGGAGCACAACTGCGGGGTCCGCCTGCTGATCTCGTTTATAATGGAAAGATCAAGTGTTATCCCTGCCTCACGGGCAAGGGCCCAGAGATGGAGCACGGTGTTGGTGGAGCATCCCAGGGCCATGTCCACTGTCAAGGCGTTTTTAAATGCCTTGTCGGTCATGATCTTTCTTGGCGTAATCTGCTCTTTTAGCAGGGCCATGATCTGCATGCCGGATAACTTGGCATTCCTGATCCTGGCAGCCATTACTGCCGGTATTGTACCGTTTCCCGGCAGCGCCATGCCGATAGCCTCTGTCAGGCAATTCATGGAATTGGCCGTAAACATGCCTGCGCAAGAGCCGCATGTGGGGCATGCTGTCTCTTCCATTTCTTTCAATGTCTCAGGGGACATCTTTCCGGAGCTTACCGCGCCGACCGCCTCAAAGACCGAAATCAGATCAATCTTGTGCTCTGGGTTTCCGTCAGGGTGTGTGCCTGCCAGCATGGGTCCGCCGCTTACGATGACGGCAGGGATATCCAGCCTTGCCGCCGCCATCAGCATCCCGGGCACTATCTTGTCGCAGTTCGGCACCAGCACCAGACCGTCAAACCCGTGGGCGATTGCCATCACCTCGACAGAGTCTGCTATCAACTCGCGGCTTCCAAGTGAGTATTTCATGCCGATATGGTTCATCGCAATGCCGTCGCACACCCCAATGGAGCCGAATACAACCGGCATGCCGCCGGCCATAAGCACTCCAGTCTTTACCGCCTCGACAATCTTATCGAGATGGATGTGACCGGGGATAATATCATTGGCTGAACTGGCAATACCTATAAGGGGTCTTGCCAATTCTTCGTCCGTGTATCCCATGGATTTAAAAAGCGCCCTGTGAGGCGCCCTTTCAACTCCTTTTTTGACGCTGTCGCTCTTCATTTGTTTCTTAGCCTCGCTCCTTTTTATAATTGACAAGCCCGCCCGCGGCGATAATCTCCTGCATAAAAGGGGGAATCGGTTTTGCAAAGAAGCGCGTCCCGCTGTCAACCCCCCTGATCTCACCTGATACCAGATCTACTGATATGCGGTCTCCTTCTGCAAAGGAAGCAAAAGCCTCCTCCGACTCCAGGATGGGAAGGCCGATGTTAAAAGCGTTTCTGTAAAAAATCCTCGCAAAACCCTTGGCGATGACCACGCCCACACCAGCGGCCTTTATGGCCAGTGGCGCATGCTCTCTTGAGGAACCGCAGCCGAAATTGATTCCCGCGACAATGATGTCGCCCGCGGCCACAGCCTTTGCAAAGTCGGGCCTGGTGTCTATAAAACAGCTCTTTTTCAATTCGTCTTTGTCTGATACGTTCAGGAATCTGGCTGGTATAATCACATCAGTATCAATATGGTCGCCAAACTTCCAGACCTTTCCTTCAAATTTCATGCTGTATCTCCAACGGCTGTGAAAGTTCCCGGATTCCTGCTTTCGCAAGAAGGTAAGGTCTTTCACGCGTCATTGTGCAATCATTAATTAAAAATTCACAATTAAAAATTAACAATTGTGTCTGGACAGCCTTTTAGTTCAGACACGTAATCTCACTCACCCTATCTCTTCCGGTGCGCCGATTCTACCCAGCACGGCAGAGGCTGCGGCTATGGCAGGATTTGAAAGATAGACCTCACTCTTTGCATGGCCCATCCGGCCGATAAAATTCCTGTTTGAGGTGGAAATCGCCCTTTCACCCTCCGCCAGTATCCCCATGTGACCGCCCAGACAGG
>DIKH01000246.1 GCA_002424495.1 Desulfobacteraceae bacterium UBA5623 | reverse complement strand
GGCAGAAACAGCCGCCAACGGTTGATTATACCCATTGCGACCCCGAGCACCCGGTCGAGTATGAGCAAAAGCACGGCGCGTCGCAACAGCCAGGCGCTTGCTGCCTTGCCATCAGGTCCGCCTTGTTCAAGTGCTGCGCCAAACACCTTGGCCACGCTCAGGCCTGCTATGAACACAAAGCCGCCTGCTGCGAAGCGCAAGTACTCTCCGATCAAGGCCTCGATCGAGCTGCCGACTCCGATTTGATTGCCGACCAGATGCACCCACGCCATGTTGACCAGAGCAAGGCCGCGCCAGAGGTCAATCACTTGGTCCCGCCCGGTCCGAGCAGCTTTAGAGCCCGGCTCGCAGGCCTGGGCCTGGTTTTTGGAGATAGGTGACATAAATAAGGCGCCAAACGTCTTTTTAAAATAAGACAGGTAAAGCCGGACGTGTGCTAATAAGATCATGAATAGTCTCCACAGGGTGACTCATCATTTTAAAGAGATAAGGCTCTGAATCTTTTGACCCATTAGGAGGCTGTCCGAGGTTGAGATATTTTCCAAGGTCAAGGAAGACTAAAATTTTAACCGCAGGAATACATTAAAATATTTCGAGGATTAAAATTTGAGCCTGACTCGTGGATTGGGAAAACAGCCCTTCTCGGGCAGCCTCCTAACCCGGTTCTTAAATCTCCGGGTCATTCAAATTGAGCAACTATGGCATGCTTAAGGCAAAAAAAAGCCACAACTTGATCCCCCAGATTGTGGCCCGACAATCTAACTTTCTTAGCTCAGATGTCTAAGAAAGCCAACCTCTCAAGATGATTAGCATCTCCAGGCCCGGCATTATTGATTTTTTGAAGTTTCCATTAACCAACAACTGCGCCTTTTGTCAAGTTTTTTGGGTAACAGGCTTCAATAATGGTTTCATGGCAATCCGGACATAATTCCATACAAACAACGCACCAATTTGGGAGGTATTCTTCCCGAAGCGCCTTTAATATGCCCATATGGGCAAGCCCCCGGTTCCACCACCTCCCAATGATATTCCGATCTTGACAGTCATTATTGATGATCCTATAAATTCAGCTTAATTCCACAAGACAAAATGGTTGCATTGCCGTGGACTCTTCAGTGTTATCCATTTTTTGTTTTTTCTCTCACATCCAAACAGCCAATTAAGGACAAGGTCTGTTTTATGGGAATCACCGCTGATATCGCCATCATAATAGTAGCTGCATTGCTTGGGGGACTGATTGCACAACAACTGAGGCAGCCGCTTGTCTTGGGTTATATCCTGGCGGGCGTAGCAGTTGGCCCCCATACAGGTGGAATTACAGTTACCGAGGTACATAATATTGAATTGCTGGCAGAAATCGGGGTGGCCCTATTGCTTTTTGCCCTTGGCCTGGAATTGTCATTCAAAAAACTGCGGATTGTCAGGAACATTGCCGTAATCGGCACACCGATACAGATGCTTTTGACCATTGCTTACGGATTCGTTATTGGGCGCTGGCTTGGATTTGAGGACATAGCCTCCCTTTGGATCGGGGCATTGATTTGTCTTTCAAGCACAATGATTATCTTAAAGACCCTGATGAACCGGGGCCTGTTGGGAACACTTTCAAGCAATGTGATGATCGGGATGTTGATAGTGCAGGACCTGGCAGTGATCCCTTTGATGATCATCTTGCCCCAGCTAAGCAATCCGGCGGCAGGGTTGCCCCTTTTGGGATGGGCGGTTTTTAAGGCCGCTTGTTTTCTTGTCCTGATGGTTTATGTAGGGACGAAACTAATCCCGCGGCTTTTTTCCTATATCGCCAGGTGGAATTCCCGCGAACTCTTTTTGCTGGCGGTTACGGCCATTGGCCTGGGGATCGGGTACGCAACATATCTTTTCGGGCTTTCCTTTGCCTTCGGCGCCTTTGCCGCCGGCATGGTCTTGAGCGAATCCGAATACAGTCATCAGGCCTTGAGCGAAATCATCCCCCTGCGTGACTTATTTGCCCTGCTTTTCTTTGTTTCCATAGGGATGTTGCTGGACCCCTCCTTTGTTGCCGCCAATCTGAAAATAGTCTTGCTGCTGGTCTCGCTCGTGATTATCGGTAAAGGAATAATTTTCGGAACACTGGCTACGTTATTCGGCTATGGCAATGTCATTCCTCTGGCCGTCGGCTTGGGGCTTTTCCAGGTTGGGGAGTTTTCTTTTGTGCTGGCGACGGTTGGCCTTAAGACCCATTCTATCAATAATGAGCTGTATGCATTAATGCTCAGTACCGCAGTTATCACCATGGTATTGACCCCTTTTATTTCCGGGCTGACAGCGCCCATCTATGCAATCCGGAAAAAATGGTTCAAACATGAGTCTCTCCAAACAATTAATCTTCCCAATAACGGACTTTACGATCATGTGATAATCGCAGGAGGAGGACGAATCGGCTCTTATGTGGCGCAGGTCTTACAGATCCTTCGAATCCCATTTGTGGTCATTGAAATAAATTTCCAGCAGATTGACCGCTTCAAGGAAAAAGGACTTCCTGCCATCTATGGAGACGCCAGCCAGGAGATAGTATTGGAGGCAGCCAACATTGGAAGTGCAAAGCTGTTGGTTATCACGACTCCCTTGGCTATTATTGCGAAAGATATCATCGTTCAATCACGGAAGATCAAGCCTCAATTAAATATTGTGGCAAGAACCGAAGGGATGGAACAGATGCAGATCTTACGTGAACTGGGAATAGAGAACATCATCCATCCGGAGTTCGAGGGGGGTCTCGAAATTACCCGCCAGACATTGTCTCTGTTGAATATTCCACCTGCGGAGCTGGTTAAATTTACGGATCAGGTCCGGCACGAATTTTACGCCCCATTCTATGAGATCAATTCCCATTCAGCCTCATTTTCTCTGTTACAACCTGCAAGGCACTTATTGGAATTGACATGGATTGCACTGCCTGACGGCAGCCCCTTTATTGGACGGACAATTCAGGAATTGGCTGTCAGGAGCAATACCGGTGTTTCAGTTGTGGGAATAATAAACAAGGACAAGGTGAAGTCTAATCCTGATGTCAATTATTGCTTTACCAATGGCGATACAGTAGCAGTAATGGGGGATAAAAATCAGATTGAAAATTTCAGGGAACAGGTTCAGCCTGCGCCAGGCAAGGATGGCTCAAACCTCTCTTCTGTGAAAGTCCAGCAATAAAACCGCAGCGAGAACCACTGTATACAGCGCCACGTTGAGCCATGCATCCATTTGTCCCATCCCTTCAAACTGATTATGGCTGATAAACGTGGATGCATGTTGCTGAAGCATGTACACCTTCGGATAATATATGCGCCAGGTTGAAACAGGACTGTCACCTGAAACAAAAAGCTGAACCAGTTGATTATTCATTGCCTGGTAAGCCCCATCGGATATGAAGCTGATGCCTATTATCCCAAGGGTGAAAAGGGCGGCCATAAAATTTGGCAGATAAAGTGATAAGAAGAATGTCAGAACGATTGCAAACAGCAGGTTGACGGAACACAACAGCGACGCCGTCAGATAGCCTGCTATCATTCCGCCTGTATTGGCAAGGACGATCAGAAAGATGGTAAGATGAAGGATAAACATGAAGGCCGCTGCAAGGAGCCAGATTCCTGCAATTCTGCCGAGCGCATACTGCCATCTGCCAACAGAGCGGGAGAGAAACATCACCAGGCTTCCGTCTTCACTGTCGCGTGAAAATACGCCCATTGAGATCATTGAAGTCATAAGGAACATGCCTGCCGCTATAATGTGAAAAACCAGCAGTGATGCATGCCAGGCCACTGAAACATTGTCCAGCTTTTGACCGTTTACCGAATAGTCTCCGTGATAACAACTCCTGATAAGCAATATAAAAAGGACGGCAACAGCCAGCAATAAATAGAAACTTTTCTGGCGCATCTGATCCTTTATTGTAAAAAAGGCTATTCTTATCAGGTTGCTCATTTTCTTATGCCTTTTCCCTCAACATGCCTGATGAATACATCCTCGAGCGTTTCATGATCCTGTACAATACATGAGATTGAATCTTTTATGACAATCCTGCCCTTGTTCATGATGGCGGCGGTGTCACAGAGCTTTTCCACCTCGGAGAGCAGGTGGGAGTTAAGAATGATAGTATTTCCCCTGTTTTTGAATTCCTCCAGAATGACTCGGACATCACGCATACCTAAGGGATCAAGGCCGGAAACCGGTTCGTCAAGAACAAGCAGCTCGGGGTTTCCCAGCAGTGCTGCCCCAAGCCCTATTCGCTGGGACATCCCTTTTGAATATGAGGACGCCTTTTTCTTTTCGCTGCCGTTCATGCCGACCAGTTCGAGAATATCTCCCACTGCCTTTTTTGCGCTGCCGCCGGTAAGGCCGCAAAATGAGGCATGGCGCATGAGATATTCCTGACCGGAAAGATAAGGAGGCAGGCGGTGAGATTCGGCCAGGTATCCTGTCTTTTTCCGTGAGGCAGGTCTTCCTGCCGGTATCCCGTTTATGGATATAGTGCCCTTGGTCGGACGAGAAAAACCAAGAATCATGCGCACGATGGTAGTCTTTCCAGCCCCATTCGGTCCCAGGAGCGCAAAGAATTCACCCCTGTTGACGGTATATGAAACACCATCCGCAGCTGTCATGGTTCCATATTTTTTTGTTACATTTTCAAGTGAGATCATGCGTGAAGATAATCTTCCATCTAAAGTTAATCGGACAGGAGTGACTGCATATCATAGAGTTGACGGAATCTGCCTCCAAGGGCAATCAGTTCTTCAAGTGTACCTGATTCTACAATTTTTCCTTTTTCAAGGACATATATATGATCCGCCCTCAAAATAGTGCTTAGCCTGTGGGCCACAACCAGGATGGTCTGTTTGCCCTGGAGTTTTTCAATCGCCTTCTTTATGTATTCTTCGCTTTCCGCATCCAGGGCCGAGGCAGCCTCATCCAGCATCAGTATTGCAGGGGAGGACAGTATCGCCCTTGCGATTGCAATCCTCTGACGTTGTCCACCTGATAGCCTGGTTCCACGGTCGCCCGCTATGCTTTGATAGCCATCCGGATGAGCCATGATAAAATCATGTGCATGGGCGGCCTTTGCAGCGGATTCAACCTCCGCAACAGTCGCTCCAGACCTTCCGTAGGCTATGTTATTGAAGATAGTGTCGTGGAATAACACCACGTCCTGACTGACTATTCCTATCTGGGATCGAAGGGATTCCAGTGTGACATCCCTTATATCAATCCCGTCAATGGCGATGGCCCCGCTTGTCACGTCATAAAAACGTGGGATAAGGTCCAGAAGCGTACTTTTACCTGCCCCTGTTGAACCAACGAATGCTATCATCTCTCCGGCCTTGACCACAAACGAGATATCCTTCAGGATCAGTTCATCAGGATTATAACCAAAATCAACATTTCTAAATTCAATGGATTTGCTGTGTCGCGAGAGTATTTTTGCCTGGGGGCTGTCCTGGATATCCGGTCTTGTGCTTAAAATGCCGAAGACACGCTTGGTAATGCCTTGGAGAGTTTTAAGCTCATTGTTGAGCTTTACGATCTTTTTTACCGGGAGGTAAAGTTTGCTGAAGGCGAAAAACATCGCCATGATTTCTCCGAGGCTATGGTGGAAATAGAACCTCGCTGCAATTAACACAAGGGGCACTCCAAGAAAAGCCGTAAAATCCATAACAGGGTTTACCGCAAGGTCCCAACGCCTCCAGTGCATTATTTTCTTGTACTGATTGTTGACATGTTTCATGAATCTTTGTTCTTCGTAGTCTGACCTGACAAAACATTGAATAACCTTCAGACACTGTATGGCCTCGTGGTAGGAGGAAGTAACACCGGCAGTTGCATCCTGCATCCTGATTGCGTTTTTCTTTACCTTTCTGCCAAAAAGCCGGACTAACCCAATAATGACCGGTGCAGCGACAAATACGATTAGTGTGAGTTTGTAGTTCATTATTAACAGGTAGCCAAGGGTAACCACAGCCATCAGTGGCTGCTCGACAAATCCCATAAGGATGTTTGGGATGTTGCCCTGCATGGCGGTCACATCACTTGCAGCCCTTGATACCAGTTCCCCTGATTTTTTTTTATGGTAATAACTTAGAGACAGGGAGACAAATTTTCTGAACAGATCCACCCTCAAGGACCTGGTGGCCCTGTTAGAAAAGGCTGCAGCAGCATAGCTGCTTAGATAAGTGGTAATGGATTTGCCGAAAACCGAGATCAATGAGACTACCAATAAGATGACAAGGAGTTCATTCTGTGAAATCTTATCAACAAGCACAAATTCCGTTCTATGCCACGACAGCCATGAGTCGGGGTCAACTGCAAGCCATG
Source organism: Desulfobacteraceae bacterium UBA5623 (assembly GCA_002424495.1). GTDB lineage: Bacteria > Desulfobacterota > DSM-4660 > Desulfatiglandales > Desulfatiglandaceae > UBA5623. Next base: position 4,684 of record DIKH01000246.1, on the reverse strand, counting down.
GGATTTTCCATGATGACGGGTCAGTCCCCTTTTTCATGCATTCATCAATAAACGGACCTATCAAGACAGCAGGCATAACCGCAAAAAAAGCTGCAACAGCAGAAAGCACCATTGAGAGGACTACCAGCCCCTTGTGGCGCTTTACATAAGATGCGATATCTTTACCCAGAATAAAATCTAGCACTTGGCCGCCTTATTAGTCTATAACCTGAACTTTAGGTTGATTCCTTTTTAAACATCCCGGGATTGGTCCTTGGGGCAGGGATGCGGTAATTCGCTCGGATCAGGTTGGAACCAGATCCTGTCAGACCGTGTCAGCATAAACCGGTTTTTTCCTTTGACTGGTAGCTGGTGGCGAAGTATATGAGAAGGCTGATTGGCTGTCAAGGAAATGGGGCAAAGATTGTCTATGGTTAAATCCAGGTGGGGGGGCGAAAAAGCATTCAAAAAAAATGAAGGAAGACCTGACATCGGTAAATTCCCTCTTAGTGCGCTGCCCGAACTGGGTTGGAGATATTGTTATGGCCACCCCGGTCTTTGCCTGCCTGAGGGAGAATTTCCCAAAGGCCTTCATTGTGGCCTGCATCAAAAAATATGCCCGCGGCATCATTGAAGACGGCCCATGGTTTGACAGTATTATCGCTTGCGATGACAAGACATGTGCCGGCTTCAGACAGACCGTGAAAGACATCCGGCGCATGCGTCCGGACATGGCGATTGTTTTGCCCAATTCCATCCGTTCTTTTCTGACAGTCCGGCTTGGCGGCGCAAGGCGCATTTATGGGTATAAGAGGAATCTCAGGGGGTTGTTTCTTACAGGAGGCCCTGTGCCTGTTCGTGACAATGCCGGAAAGGTGAAGGCCATTGCCATGTTGGATTATTACCTGGAGATCTGCCGCTCACTTGACCTGAAGCTGCCAGCTGATCCAAGGCCTGAACTCTTTGTCTCCGATGGTCTCAAGGCAAAAGGTGAAGGGCTCCTTCGATCTTACCGGATTAAGCCCGGCGACATGGTCATAGGTCTAAACCCTGGGGCGAGCTTTGGTTCGTCCAAATGCTGGCCGGCGGAATATTTTGCTGAACTTGCCGGACTGCTGAAAAATCATTTTGAATGTAAGATTATACTGTTTGTCGGGCCGGGCGAAGAGGGGATAGCTGATGCCATTGTAAATAATTGCAGGGTCGAGGTGATCAATACGGCGCCGGACAAAATTGATCTTGCAAATCTAAAGCCCCTGATACAACGCTGCGCCCTTCTGGTGACCAATGACACCGGGCCAAGGCATTTTGCAGTCGCCTTTGGTGTTCCTGTCGTTGTGATCATGGGACCCACAAACCCCCTTTATACATCGGCGAACCTGGAAAAGTCCGTGGTGATCAGGAAAGAGCTTGAATGCTCACCGTGTCACAAAAAGGTCTGCCCTGAAGACCATCGCTGCATGACAGAGATCAGACCTGAGATGGTCCTTGGAGAGGTGAAAAAACTTTTGAGAGACCCAATTAAAGATGAGGCCTGAATTTTACCAGGATAAATGGGAAAGCTTGCGGCAATCGCCAGCAGCACCGACGCTGAAATCCCTGGCAAGACAGCTTGCCCTGTCGTTTCTGGATTACTATTTCTACAATGACAAGTATGAAGGGGAATATGTACGCCTGCTTTGCGAGATGGCGACGGCGTTTGAGGACGAGGAGCTGAATCTGATAGGCTCAGACGCCCTGTTTGGTATTGTAATAGAAGCGCTTTGTGATGATTTTGAAGAACTCCAGACCGAGACCTACAACAGGGTGATGTGCCAGGTGGTCTCGTACTGCCGGAAAATGCCTGCCGGGGCCTGGCTGAACAGGAGGCTAAAGGATTTTGGTGTAGATTCCTATGATTCAATTTTCAGCCGGATCGAAAAGATCCGCAATAACAGCGATCAGTACAGAAAGGATATCAGGCGCCCGCGGAAGATCATTCTGCTGTCCAGGGTGACTATCGGCGCGGATGTAGCAATTACAAGCGTGATGATCCAGCGCCTTAAACTCATGTTTCCGGAGGCCGAGATCCTGGTCATCGGCGGATCAAAGCTTACAAAGATCTTTGGCGGAAATCCCCACATAAAAATTGATGTGTTTGACTATTCCCGGCGTGGGGGATTATTTGAACGTTTCAGAGGCTGGGAGGCGGTGCTTGAGACTATCAGCAGGGAGGCTCCGGCCGGGATTGCAAAAGATGTAATCCTTGTGGACCCTGATTCCAGGCTGTCTCAGCTTGGCGTGCTGCCACTGATTGACGATGAAAATTACCTGTTTTTCAACAGCCGGGGCAAGGATTCCTATCCAAAAAAGATGTCCATTTCCGAGCTGACCAATCACTGGCTTGATTTGGTGTTCGGCGAGTCCAATTTCTGCTTTCCAAGGGTCTGGCTTCAAAAGAGGGATCTTGATCGTGCGGCCCTTTTCACTGATGGTCTTCGTGCGGCAGGGTGCGGCAGGATAATTGTCATCAATTTTGGTGTGGGCGGCAATTCCAGGAAGCGGCTTGGCGAAGATTTTGAAAAAATGCTGATATTAAAATTACTCGAGGAGCCAAAGACGGTCGTCATCCTCGACAGGGGCTTCGGCGAAGAAGAGCTCCGGCGTACGGCTGGTCTGATGGATGAATTCAGGCACAGCTCATATCCATGCCTGGACACCTCTTTTGATGCAATATCCGGAACCCTTTTTTCAAGCGGCATTGTCAGCGTTGAATGCGATATCGGCGGGATATCCGCGCTGATCTCCAACAGCGATGAATTCATTGGTTATGATTCCGCTTGTCAGCACATCGCAGCCGCTGCCGGGGTTCCTGCCTGCACGATCTTTGCCGGCAGCAACAACACCCGTTTTATCAGGCGCTGGCACGCCTGCGGCCCTGCCAGGAGCGAGATTATCCATGTGGACACCCTGACGCATCCGCCAATGTTCGACAACGAGGATATTGTCGCCAGGATAATTGATGCAAGAATAAGGTGATGGGAGCGAGAAACAGCAGATGAAAGTCCTTTTTATATATCCAAACGTCGGTTCTCAATTGGGGTTCAATTACGGTGTTTCTTACCTTGCCTCCCTATTAAAGGCCGCGGGCCACGAGGTCAGCTTCCGGCAGATCTGCGAAGACCTTGGGCCTCTTCCCTCCAAAGGGGAATTCATCTCCTGGCTCAGGGAAATTAATCCGGATATCATAGGCTTTTCCGTGGTGACGAATCAATGGCCCTATGCGGCCAAGCTTGCAGACTGGTGCCGCGAGGCTGTTGCCGCCCCTCTTGTCTGTGGCGGCATCCATGCCACTGTTGCCGCCAGGGAGATTCTCGAGACCGCTACATTTGATTACGTGTTTTCAGGGGAATGTGAGGATGCGTTTCTGGAATTTGTGGATAGACTGGGCCGCAAGGAAGATGTCCTGGATGTCCGCAACATGGGCCTGGTCATTGATAACAAGATCAGGATAAACCCGATAAGACCTCTGCCGGATCTCGCCGGACTGCCTCCCAAGGATTATCAGCTCTTTGACTTCCAGAGGATTATTGACGCAAAAAACGGCTGGGTGGGGCTTATGGCATCGCGCGGTTGCCCATTTAACTGCACCTATTGTTTTAATCACATCATGGTGAAGAAATACCGGGACGATCTGGCGTGCAGTTTCAGAGACCTGCATTACATACGCCATCACAGTGTGAAACAAATCATTGACGAGGTGGTCTATCTGGAGGAGAACTTTAATAATATCAAGATGTTCATCTTTGATGACGACCTGTTCACCTTTGATAAAAACTACGTGATCGAATTTTGTAATGCATACAAGAAGGCCTCAACACTGCCATTTGTTGTAAACGGCCATGTGGGCTTCTTTGATGATGAACGGGCAAAGGCCCTTGCAGGCGCCAACTGCAAAATCGTCAAATTCGGCGTTGAAAGCGGGAGCGAGCGTATACGCAGACAGGTTATGAACAGGCGCACCAGTAATAAAAAAATCATAGAGGCCATAAAGATTGTCCACAAGTACCATATGCACAGCTCCTGTTTCGTCATGATCGGATTGCCTTACGAAGGGTATCAGGATGTGATGGACACCATCACACTTCTGGGCGAGGCAAGAGCGGGGAGGTTCCGCTGGACATTCTTTTTTCCCTTTCCCGGTACAAAGGCCCATGAACTAAGCATCCAGGGCGGTTATGTGGATCATGACAAGATGGGTTCACTTTTGAATTTCACTGATGAATCCTGCCTGGATTTTGGCCCCGAACATAATCTGTTTCTTAAAAAGGTGGGCCTGATTATGCCCTGGTTCGTCAATGCCTGCGCCGGTCTTGAAGTGTCCCCATTCTATGGGGAAAAGGTGGAAAGGCTGATGCAGATGGATCAAAATGAGTTTGAAAAGATCTCTTCCTCACTCCATGAAGAAGACCGTGAAATCTCACTGCGATTCCAGGCCGAGGGCAAGACTCACTATGCAATCAAATATAACCCCTTCATGGGTGTGATTTCCGATTACTTCGTCAATGAGTGAGCCTAAAGAAGGCGATCAGATGTTAGTCCCGCTATGGCGGGATTAGCTGTAGGCAATTATGCTGCGACTTACCTTGGAAAGACCTACCAAAAATTGGCCTACAAGCTTGGAATTTAAGTTTTTGAAGCATTAAACCTAAAAACGGCAGTTGAA
>DIKH01000247.1 GCA_002424495.1 Desulfobacteraceae bacterium UBA5623 | reverse complement strand
GCAGGCTTATCAGGTCCGGCATGACGAATAAAAAGACTGTTATGAGACAGTTAATAAATTTCCCATTTTATGAAAACCGGTATACAACCCATTACGTTATAATTAACCATGTCACCAGCTCAAAACCATCCATGTCATTCGCTTGCCTTGATTTGGGGATAAGCAGCGCCCCCCTATCGGACATAAGCCTCTGGCTGCCCCTTTTTCTAAAGACCTTTATCACTTCACTTACCGCCTTTTTTAACAACGCGGAATATACATCCATGTTTTCGCCGTTGGCGGTTTCGGCATTAAAGAGTTCACAGAGTTTATCATAGGGGAATTTTTTATCCTGGCAGAGTAAGCGGAATATTTCCAGTATCTGTTTTGCATTCGTATAATTATACCGAACTGTGCCGTCATCGCGGATATAGACAAGAAAATAAGGATTCAGAGGATTTACCTCATCATTACCGTCGGTGTCGCCCTTCTGGGCCAGGCAGAATATAACACCAGGCTTTATGATTTCCATCTCCACAGCGGAAAACCCCCTCCCTTTATGTAATTCAGGGTGCTCCCCTGATAGAGACGGGACAATTGCATATAAGCCAAAAGGGCTTTCTTTAAGACGCTTTCTGTTGCCCTCAAGAAAATTCATCAGTTCAACGCGGAAATCATCCAGGGTAAAATCGGTCAGTGACACGCTCTCATCCATCTCCTCAAGATCAAGGACCTCTTCCTTCAGTTTCTTGAGCTGCCGGTTACGATATTTGAGATCGTCGGAGATCAGTTCATGGATCTGTTCGGTATTAAGGATGTTATCATCGCCTGTGGCGGTGACATCCACAAGGGCCATGCGCGCCTCCACACGCTCCTTGAGATTGATGTAATTATCCAGGTCCCTTGTGGGCCAGAAATTAACCAGTTGTATGGTATCGTTGAGGCTTCCAAGACGGTCAATGCGTCCGAACCGCTGGATAATCCGCACCGGATTCCANNTGTCATAGTTGATGAGATAATCACAATCCTGGAGGTTCTGGCCTTCACTGATGCAGTCTGTTGCAATGAGAAGGTCTATCTCTTCGCTTTGAGTAAACGATGTCATTTTAGATCGGTTCTTGGAGAGAGGCGAAAAATTCAAGAGGATGCTGTCATAATCGTTTTTTCCAAGGCTTGTCCTGGTATAGCTCCCACATACAAGGGCGGAGTGAAGACCAAGTTCCTTAAAGCTCCACTCCTTGATGTTTGTGTAGATATACTGCGCGGTATCGGCAAATGCGGTGAAGACAATGACCTTTTTATTTTTTCCGTTAAAAGGTTTTGTTACCTTTTCAGCGATCAGCCTTTTTAATTCCGCGAGCTTCGCATCCCTTTCAGGCGTTACGGCAACGGCATTATTGTAAAGGTCCACAAGGGCCTCTTTATCTTTTTTCAGGTCTTCAAGCCACCTGTCAAGTTCCAGATCAGCAAGATCAAATTTTAGTTTTTTGCCGACCTGCCATTGTTCCAGGTCATCAGCGCTTTCTTCCAGTTCGTCTTCGTCCGGTTCAAGACCTTCAAGAGATTCCTCAGATGAGTTGCGGTTTGATTTTAAAAACGCATTGATCTTTTCTTCAAGTTTTTCAATCTTACGAATGGTTCTGTCCATTGATATCTCAAAGGATTCAATGGAACTCTCAAGCCGCTTAAGAAAATTGATCTTCATCATGCCGATCAAAAAGTTTTCACGGTCTTTCTGTTTAAAGGCCAAGACTTCTGAGGCCGCAATCTCTTCATACTTTTTCTGTTTTTCCTCTTTCACATAGGCTGATGGGTTAAACACGGACAGCTTATATTCCAGGATCTGCTTATTCAAGCGGTCATAGGATGGGAAACGGTTATTGAGGTCTATTTCAGGATATACGGAATGGGGCCTGTTCCTTTCAGGGAATTTCCCGATGGATTCAATCTTATAGAAATTCTTGATATGCCTTCTTGAACGGGCGATGGTCAACTCATCAAGCAGTTTGAAAAAGGCTGAATCAAGTCTCTCCAGGAGCTGTTTAAGGCCCCTTTGCAGGTTTTTCCTGTGATCCGCCCACGTGGTGAAATGGGTCTGGGCGTTCTTAAGTGTCAAGCCGATATCTTTTATTTTACAGGATTCCCAGAGGGCCTGATCGTCTCCTTCGGTAATGAAGGCAATCTGATTGCGCAGATCGCGGAGGCTGTTGTTGACCGGTGTTGCGGAAAGCATAAGGACCCTGGTCTTTGCACCGGATTTAACGACCTTTTCCATAAGCCATTTTGCCCGGTTCATTTTTGTGCTGCCGTCATCTTTAAGTTTTTCAACCGGGTTACCCTTGAAATTATGGGATTCATCTATTACGACAAGGTCATAGGCCCCCCAGTTAAAGTTTTCAAGATCAATGGCATTCGCCCCGGAGCGGCCTGATTCCCGGGCCATGTCGGTGTGATAAAGCACCGTGTAATTGAACCTGTCCTTTTTAAAGGGATTCAGTGCGTGATTCTGGCCTGCCTGGTATATCGTCCAGTTGCCGGTGAGTTTTTTAGGGCACAGCACCAGGACACGGCTGTTCAGCATTTCAAAATATTTGATAACCGCCAGGGCCTCATATGTCTTTCCGAGACCGACACTGTCCGCGATAATGCACCCGTTATGCCTTAAAATTTTATTGATGGCGCCCCTTACGCCGTCTTTTTGAAAATCATACAGTGTATTCCATATCTCGCTGTCAAAAAAGCCGGTGCGTTCATTAAGAAGACCGCCCCTTTTTTGTTCATCCAGATAGTCTTCAAAGATATGATAAAGGGTTTTGAAGTAGATAAATTCCGGTTCATTCTCGACATATAATTGCTCAAGGTATTTTAATACCTGTTCCTTGACATCTTCCACAATGCCTGTCTCATCATTCCAGATGGAATCAAACCACTCTCTGAGTTCCTGTCTGTCCCTGTCGCTGTCTATTATAATGTTAAGCTCAATATTTTTGCCCCCGCCAAGGCCAAGGCCGTTTACGGTGAAGTTGGAGCTTCCGGCTATCGCCTTCTCAATCCCGCTTTCCTGCCGGATATGGTACATCTTTCCATGAAGAAAGTTCGGTTTTACCATGGAACGGATTTGGGTTTTGCTCCTTATCCACTCGGAACATTCCTTGGCGATCTGCTTTTGAACAAGGCGGCTTTCAATGGGAATAACGATCCTGTCATCTTCTATTTTGAAATCACGGGTGTTTGTTTTGTCGGGATCTATTGACTTTATAAAGGCAGGTTCGCCAAATAAGAAGCGGAGACCATTAATTGTGTCAAGATTGCCTTTAAGGTGATGATAGGCGTAGATCGTAAAATATGCGGATACTATGGAAACATCGGAGTTGGTGCTGATAGAGTTTTTTAAGAAGTCTCCGACAGTCCCATGAGAGTGATTGTCACGGATTGATGAGTAACCCAACTTTATTAGCTCCTTTTTCCCTCAAGCCGGGTAGCGCCTTGTGTAAATTTCCGTTTAAATTCTATGCCCCATCGGTACCCTTTGCCAGTTTTGCGATGAGGCCCCGCCCTTTTGGGGTGAGCCTGTATTTCTGTTTGCTGCTCGTGGGCTTACCGGGAATGGTCATTTCGATCACGCCGGTAGTCAGTGCCGGAACGAGATAAGCCTCCCTGAAGTAGTCTTCGTGCCGCAGGGCCAGAGCTTGCTGGATGTCCGTGCGTTTCATCTCTCCAACCAGCACGGTCAGGAGTCTCTGCACTTCCCCGGTGACTTCCCCGGTAATTCCGCCGACGGCTTTGAAGGCCAATTCGGGCCTTCTGCGGATAGTAACCACAAAGCCGTCCGTAAGGGCGAACTCTGGTTCCGCAAGGCCGACATTGCGGCAGCGCCTGATCATGTCACCTGTTCCGGTACCCATGCGCTCGATGTACTTGGTCAGAAAAATAATCCTGATTCTCTAAATAATCAAGAAAAGCCGTAACTGCTTAGGTCTTCAGCCTTATTAACTGAGTAATGAATACCACCAGTGAACTGG
>DIKH01000143.1:1154-5155 GCA_002424495.1 Desulfobacteraceae bacterium UBA5623 | reverse complement strand
ACCAACATTTTTGTCGCACACCCCTAGTGATACTTTCAGATTGATAAAGGCTTTTCAAACATATATATAGAAGCAGATACCATTGTGCTGTCAGTGGGGTTGCAATCGAACAAAGAATTTTATAATAGCCTCGTAGGTAGAATTCCAAATCTCTATCTTATTGGAGATGCGAGGGAGGCTCGCAATATCATGGGTTCCATCTGGGATGCCTGTGAGATAGCAAGAGCAGTATAGAATCAGGAGGAATAAACAATGAGTGACAAAGTTAACCATCCCAAGGATAAGCCGTGGTTGATGCGGACTTATGCCGGATTTGGAAGCGCCAGGGAGTCCAATGCGCTGTATAAAGCTAATTTGGCCAAGGGTCAGACGGGATTAAGCATTGCGATGGACTTGCCTACTCAAACCGGCTATGATTCCGATGATATTTTAGCCAGAGGCGAAGTGGGAAAACTGGGTGTTCCGATACGTACCATTGAAGATATGGAAGTGTTGTTTGGCGGGATTCCCATTGAAAAAATGAACACATCTCTGACGATCAACGCTCCGGCGGCGTGGCTCATGGGTCTCTATGTGGCTGCTGCCCAGAACCAGGGAGCCGATATTTCTCAATTACTGGGGACTACTCAAAATGATATTGTAAAAGAATATCTGAGCCGCGGGACATACATTTTTCCACCTAAACCGTCAATATTGTTGACGTCGGAAGTAATTCAATATACTGTCAACAATATGCCCAAGTGGAATCCTGTAAATATTTGTTCCTATCACCTTCAGGAGGCCGGTGCGACGCCGGTGCAGGAGTTGGCTTTCACGCTGGCAAACGCTATGTGTATTCTTGATACTGTCAGAGAATCCGGCAATGTCAATCAGAGTGACTTTCCTGAAGTAGTTGGCAGGATCTCATTTTTTCTCAATGCGGGTATCCGTTTTGTGGAAGAACTTTGCAAGGTTCGTGTTTTTACAAAAATGTGGGACAGGATTTGCAAAGAGAGATATGGCGTGGAAGATCCAACGCTGCGACGTTTTCGATATGGATTGCAGGTAAATAGCCTGGGGCTTACAGCGCAGCAGCCTGAAAACAATATTGCTCGAATTATCTACGAAGTCTTGGGTGTTGTTCTCGGGAAGAGGGCGCGTGCGCGATCGGTACAATTACCCGCATGGAATGAAGCCCTTGGGCTTCCCAGAAAGTGGGACCAGCAGTGGAGTTTACGCCTGCAACAGATTCTTGCCTTTGAAACAGATATCCTGGAATATGAAGATATTTTTGATGGTTCCGAGATTATCGGTAAAAAAGAGAAAGAGTTGGAAGAAGAAGCAGAAGTTGAAATTAAGAAAATTCAGGAGATGGGAGGAGTCGTCGTTGCCCTGGAAACCGGTTACATGAAGGAAATGCTTGTGGAGAGCAATGCCAAACGACTGGGAGAAATTGAATCCGGTGAGCGTATTGCAATTGGAGTGAATAAATTTACAGAGGCAGAGCCTTCTCCCCTGGTGACCGGCGCCGGGGGATCTATACAGGTTGTCGATGCTTCTGTTGAAACAGAACAGATTGCAATTCTCGAGGAGTTTCGCAAAAAACGCGATAAAGATGCCGTTATGCGCGCTTTAGATCAATTGCGGGAAGCTGCCGGGAAGGGTAAAAATATTGTTGAAACGAGCATACTTTGTGCGAAGTCTGGAGTGACCACAGGGGAATGGGGAAAAACGCTTCGTGGTATTTTCGGAGAATATCGCGCTCCAACCGGTGTAAGTATGGCGGCAAGCAACAAAACTCAGACGGAGGGAGCAAAAAAAGTCAATGAGCGGGTTAAAGCGCTCAGTCAAAAACTGGGTCGTAACGTTAAAATACTTGTAGGGAAGCCTGGCCTGGACGGACATTCCAATGGCGCTGAACAAATTGCTGTAAAGGCGCGAGATGTCGGGATGGAAGTCGTTTACGAGGGAATTCGTCTTACACCTGAACAGATAGCCGAGAGCAGTATGCAGGAAGGTGTTCACGCGGTGGGGCTTTCTATTCTCAGCGGATCGCATCTTACCTTAGTTCCTGTGGTGATGGATAATCTCAGGAAAAGGGGGCTGAACAATATTCCTGTTATTTTGGGTGGAATTGTACCGGAGAATGATATACCAAAAATGTATGAAGTCGGTATTTCGAAAGTGTTTACGCCAAAAGATTACGACTTAAACAAAATTATGGATGAAATTGTAGATGAAATAGAAAAGTCTGCTAACTACTCAGGTGTTTAGACTGAAGGCTATAGGCTGAAGGAAACACGTGAACCGTAAACTTTGAACCTAACAACCTGAGTTACAATTATATCAAGAAAGAGGATATTATCTTATGACTAATCAGGAAAAAATTGAATTAATGAGGGAAAAGGAAAGGGTAATTGAGGCTGGTGGAGGAGAAAAAGCTATTGCCAAGATACGTGCCAGTGGCCGATTGATGGCACGTGAGCGATTAAATCTGTTGTTTGACGAAGGCGCTTTTGAGGAAATGGACAAATTTGTTGAGCACAGATGTTCTAATTTTGGCATGGACAAAGTAAAGACTCCGGGCGAAGGGGTTGTTACCGGATATGGCAAAGTCAACGGCAGAACAGTATTTGCCTATTCCCAGGATTTCAGTGTGATAGGTGGAACTTTGGGCGAGATGCATGCATCTAAAATTATCAAATGCCAGGATAAGGCGCTTCAGGCGGGCTGTCCTATTATAGGCTTGAATGATTCTGGTGGCGCGCGAATTCAAGAGGCAAGCCAGGCGCTTTACGCTTATAGCAGGTTATTCTATAGAAATGTAAAAGCTTCCGGTATGATTCCGCAGATTTGTGCGATTATGGGGCCTTCCGCCGGAGGTGCGGTTTATTCGCCCGCGCTGATGGACTTTGTCTATATGGTCGAACAGGACTACGCGCAGATGTTCATTACCGGTCCTGCTGTGGTTAAATCCGTAACGGGCGAAGAAGTTTCCGCTATTGATCTGGGAGGCGCAAAGACCCATAATCAGAAGAGCGGCAATTCTCACTTCGTGGCAAAAAGCGATGAAGACTGCATCAGGCAAATCAAACAATTATTGGGTTATCTTCCGGCAAATCACAACGAAAAGCCGCCGGTTATCGAATGTGATGATCCTGTGGATCGCATGGAAGGTGCGCTCAATACGATAGTGCCTGAAAGCAGTAACCGCCCGTATGATATGAAAAAATTGATAAAGATGGTGGTCGATAATGGTGAAATCTACGAGAGTCAAAGCCTCTTTGCTCAGAACATAATCACCTGCTTTGCCCGCATGGATGGTTCTCCTGTTGGAATCATAGCAAATCAGCCCCGTTTTATGGCAGGTTGCCTGGACATTGATGCCTCCGATAAGGCAGCCCGTTTCATTCGTTTTTGTGATTGTTTCAATATACCCATCCTGACTTTTGTCGATGTGCCCGGCTACCTGCCCGGCACCAAGCAGGAGTTTGGCGGAATAATACGTCATGGCGCAAAAATGCTTTATGCTTATCCGGAAGCAAGTGTGCCGAAGATAACGATCGCTGTCCGCAAAGCTTATGGTGGGGCATATATTGGCATGTGTTCCGGCGAGGGGGGGCCTGACATGGTTTTTGCCTGGCCATCGTCGGAAATTGCCGTGATGGGAGCCCAAGGCGCCGCAGATATTATCTTCCGCAAAGAAGAAGGTGAGGAAAGGCAGAAGAAAATCAATGAATATACATCCGAGTTTGCTACACCTTACGATTCCGCCAAGTATGGTTTTGTGGAGCAGATCATTGAGCCCAGGGAAACACGTCCAAAAATAATTAGAGCACTGGATATGTTAAAAAATAAAGTCGACGAACGGCCTTGGAAAAAACATGGGAATATTCCTTTGTAGCGCTTTAATCGCTTTGGGTTAATTCCCCGCCCTCTGGGGCGAAAAATAAATTATCCATCATGATACCCTGCACTGCTTGCGGCGGAGTATCATTAGTATAACGTTTCATGAAAATCTT
>DIKH01000143.1:0-1103 GCA_002424495.1 Desulfobacteraceae bacterium UBA5623 | reverse complement strand
GGTCGAAATGACAGTCTTTTTATGAAACGTTATATTAGAATACGAATTATCGATAAATTGTAGGGAGTATCTTGTTTTGAGTATTAAAGTTTTGGATATTATTAGAGGTGACAAGAAGGTAATTGCCCAGGCTCTTAATTTGCTTGAAAACAGAAAGCCCGAGTACCACAGTCAAGTTAAGGAGCTTATGGCGCAACTGACTCTTAGCGCTCGTCAAGGAAGGCACGTTATAGGTATTACCGGCCCACCCGGTGTTGGAAAATCAACATTACTTACGCACTTGATCAGGGAATATAGATCCAGGGGTAAAACCGTCGGGGTTATTTCCGTGGATCCAAGCAGCAAAAAGAGCGGGGGCGCTCTTTTGGGGGATCGTGCTCGAATTGCTTATGATCCGAACGATGAGGGACTTTTTATACGAAGTATGGCCGCAGGCTCTCATATGGGAGGGCTTGCGCTTAGGACCAGGTATTGCCTCTCTGTATTCGAGGTGGCTTATGATATTGTTATCCTTGAAACGGTTGGTGTCGGTCAGTCAGAAACTGAAATCGATAACGTTGCAGAAACTATTGCTTTTGTTGTACAACCTGGAAGCGGAGATGCTTTGCAGTTTATGAAAGCCGGAATAATGGAAATTCCGCATGTTCTTGTTGTAAACAAGGCAGACCAGAAAATGCTTGCTGTTAAAGCACGAAGAGACTTGAAAATAGCCAAGGCCTACAGCCAATCTTTCCTGGAAGGGTGGGAGCTTGGTATTGTTATGACATCTGCGCTGGAAGGATGGGGACATAAAGAGCTTGTTGATGTTTTTGAAAATCATTATATCTTTATGAAAGACCGCAATATCCTGCAGAAAAAGCGTAAAGAGAATCATGCATATTGGATATATATGTTACTGAAGGAACGCTTTGGAAATTTCGGAATTGAGGCGTTGGGGGGTGAAAATGAGATTTTTAAAAAAATATATGAGACAAACCTCGCAAGCCCCCTTGAGTATGTAGAGGTATTCAAAAGAGTAATAATTGAAAATGTACCAAAAATTGTTAACGAGTAACTACTCAGGTGAATAGACTGAAGGCTGTAGAATGTAGGGACTGTTCCCC
>DIKH01000337.1 GCA_002424495.1 Desulfobacteraceae bacterium UBA5623 | reverse complement strand
AGACTACGGTTATGTCAATGTTTCTGCGCGCCGCATGTATAAAGTGGTTGCCGCCGATGGCGAAGATATCTCCGTCACCGCTGAAGATCACCATATTCAATTTGGGATTTGCCAGTTTCATACCCGTTGCAAATGGGATGGCCCTTCCGTGGGTGGTGTGATAAGAGTCCAGGTTCGCGTAGCCTGCCCCCCTGCCTGTACAGCCTATGCCAGAGACCATCACCGTGTTTTTAAGGTCAATCCCGCTTTTTTTGATCGCAAGGAGGCATGAAGAAAATGCCGTTCCTATGCCGCAGCCGGGACACCAGATGTGGGGGATACGGTCTGTTCTCAGGATGTCATCCAGCGGATGGCCCGGTGATTGTTTCTTGACCTGGTTCATTTTAACCTCAAAATGCCTGCTTCAGGGTTTCTATCACACTTTCAGGGGGGATGATGGTGCCCCCGGGATGCCCGACCAGGAAGGCCGGGACCTTTCCCATTGCGCACCTTTCCACCTCAAGATGGATCTGGCCCATATTGATCTCAACGGTGACAAAACCCTTTACTCTCTCAGCCAGTTTTCTGATCTCGTTTTCTGGAAAGGGCCAAACGGTTATCAATCTCAACAACCCCGCCTTGATGCCCATCTCCCTTGCCTCATCCACTGCCGCAAGGCTGGTCCGGCCTGAGACACCGTAAGAGACAATGACGATATCCGCATCATCGATCCTGTATCTTTCCGTCATTATAATATCATCAAGGTTTCTGCGGACCTTTGAAATAAGGCGGTTCATCATCTCTGCCTGGGTTTCGACATCCATCACCGGATAGCCGGTCTCATTATGCGTAAGCCCTGTGACATGTATATTGTATCCCTCCCCTGCAAAGGCCATGGGCGCTACACCATCTGGTCCCGGCTCAAAGGGTTTAAACCGGTCCTTTCTCCCCTTGGGCCTCGGTCTTGAGATGAGATGGATATCCTTGGCATGTGGTATGGTCACTCGTTCACTCAAATGCCCCACCATTTCGTCCGTCATAATCAATACCGGCATTCTGTACTTTTCGCTCAAATTAAATGCCGTGATTGTCTGATAAAAGAGTTCCTGGGGCGATGAGGGCGATAGCGCAATTATCTCATTGTGGCCGTGAGCGCCCCACCTTGCCTGCATCATGTCTCCTTGGGCACCCTGGGTGGGCAAGCCTGTTGAGGGGCCGGCTCGCTGGACATCTACAATAACGCAAGGTGTCTCCGTGCACACGGCGAGACCAATATTTTCCATCATCAGGCTGAAACCTGGGCCGGATGTGGCGGTCATGCTCTTTACCCCGGCGCACGAAGCGCCTATGACAGCGGCCATGGCCGCTATTTCGTCCTCCATCTGAATAAATGTCCCACCCACCTCCGGGAGCCGTTCAGACATATGCTCGGCCACCTCGGTTGCGGGAGTAATGGGATAGCCGCCGAAAAAACGGCAGCCTGCCGCCAGCGCGCCTTCCGCGCACGCGACATCGCCAACAATAAAATGCTCACCTGTAAGCACTGCGGGTTTCATGATTTTTCCTGCTCAGGATCTATTATTTGTCAGATCGTTCCTGATCGGCCTCCACCGAATAGATGGCGAACTCAGGACATATGATTTCACAATAATGGCAATTAACGCATTCATGCTGTTTTTTGACCTCAGGGGGGTGATAGCCCTTTTGATTGAAGCGTGTGGAAAACTCGAGGATTTTCTTTGGACAGAATTCAATGCAATAGCCGCACCCCTTGCAACGATCATCAAGGATATGCACGACCCCCCTTGTGATCTCAATGTCATTGACATCAAGTGGAGTTCGCCAGTATGTCATTGTTATAACCAAGCTCGAAATTGGTTTAAGATCTCTATAAATATTCATCTGCCAATCGGTCGGCTTATTTTAGGCCTGGGTGGCAACATGTCAAGTAAAAAATGTCAAAAGCAAGTAATTTGAAGGAAAGCGGTTTGAATTTTATGGGGGTATCTCGACTTAAAAAAATATCTCTTATGCTTATTGGGAAAAATTGGCATAGAAAAGGGAATTTTCAAGGAGGACAACTTTATCTTCAGAGGCGAATGAACATTATGTCATCATGAAACTCCTTTATATTTATCGAGACTTTCTGGAAGATTATATTATTCCACAGATCAGGGTATAATAACCAGACCGCGCGCGTGATCTTAAATATAATGATACAATGCAAAAGCAATTGACACGGCTTAAGCTTTCGGATATCGGATATCTGGTCAATTCTTTTGTAACCGTGAATGGTTACTTTTTTGAACTCTCACAAGGCGTGAGCTTATCGCATATCTTGGAGAAAAATTATGTCAAATCTGGTGGTTGTAGGAACACAATGGGGAGATGAAGGCAAGGGAAAAGTGGTTGACCTGCTGACTGCAAAGGCGGATATGGTGGTAAGATACCAGGGGGGGAACAATGCAGGCCATACCCTTGTTGTGGAAGGAAGGCAGTTCATATTCCACCTTATCCCCTCAGGCATCCTGTATGAAGGAAAGAAATGTCTGATCGGAAACGGGGTGGTGGTTGATCCAGAGGCGCTGATCAAGGAGATGGAGAATCTGAGTAAGGCCGGGATAGCAGTGGATTCAAAGAGGCTGTCTCTGAGTGACAGGGCGCACATCATCATGCCTTATCACAGGGCAATTGATATCGCTAGAGAGGCGGCCAAGGGAAAGGATAAGATCGGAACAACAGGCCGGGGAATCGGTCCCTGCTATGAAGACAAGGTAGCCAGGTGCGGGGTCAGGACAATTGATTTGACAGACCCTGAGGTCCTGGGGGAAAAGGTCAGGGCCAATCTAAAAGAAAAAAACTTTTACCTAACAAAGTTTTTAAACGCAGAGCCCCTTGATCCTGAGCCCATTCTGGACCAATATCTTGCCATGGCGGAGACACTTAAGCCTTTTATATCTGATGTCTCTCTAGAACTGGAGGGTGTATTAAAGACAGGAGGGAACGTCCTCTTTGAGGGGGCACAGGGAACACATCTGGATATTGATCACGGTACTTACCCATTTGTAACATCATCAAACCCGGTTGCAGCCAATGCCGCAATCGGAACCGGCATAGGCCCAAATCAACTCCATCATATCCTGGGTATTGTCAAGGCCTATACCACCAGGGTTGGCGCAGGTCCCTTTGTAACCGAGCTTGACGACGAAACCGGTAACTATATCCAGGACAGGGGAAAGGAATTCGGGGCTACCACGGGCCGAAGGAGGCGCTGCGGCTGGCTTGATCTCGTAGTGGTGCATGATTCCGCAAGGCTTAACGGCCTTAATAGCCTTGCCATCACAAAGCTCGATGTATTAACCGGTCTTGAAAGGCTTAAGGTCTGTGTCGGCTATGATCTTGAAGGTGAGATAATTAATTACCGACCCTCCAATATGAAGAGGCTGGGGATCTGCAAACCTGTTTATCAGGAAATGCCCGGATGGCGGGAGGATATTTCCAAGGCAAGGACAGTAGACCAGTTGCCCAAAAACGCCAGGGAATATATAAAGGTTATAGAGGACAAGACCGGCATTCCTGTATCTGTCATCTCGGTAGGCCCTGGAAGGGAAGATACGATAGTCGTTAAGGAACCCTTCTGAGAAGACAAAAAACAGAAGCCAGAAGCCGGGAGTCAGAATTCAGAAGAAAAATGATACAATCTTATCCATTCTGGATTCTGACTCCCGGATTCTGGCTTCTATCTCTTTAATCATGCCAGCACGTGACAAGCAATACGATGTGATAGTAGTGGGTGCAGGGCATGCCGGGTGCGAGGCTGCGCTGGCCGCAGCCAGGATGGGGCACCCGGCTCTGCTTTTGACGATCAACTTGGATCATATCGCCGCCATGAGCTGTAACCCTGCGATTGGCGGGCTTGCAAAAGGCCATCTGGTCAAAGAGATTGACGCTCTTGGCGGGGAAATGGCCAGAGTTGCTGATCAGACCGGTATCCAGTTCAGACGCCTCAATACCCGCAAGGGTCTGGCTGTGCAAGGCTCCAGGTCTCAGAATGACCGGGATCTATACCGGAGACGGATGAAGTCCGTGGTGGAATCCCAGCCCAATCTGGATATCAGGCAGGCCATGGTTGACGCCCTCCTGGTAAGGGATGGCAGGGTTTCTGGCATAGAAACCCATATCGGTGAAAAGTTTATATCAAAGACCGTAATCCTTACAACAGGGACATTTTTAAGAGGCCTGATCCACATTGGTTTGACCAATTTCCCGGCAGGCCGAATGGGCGACCCGCCGTCAGTGCGTCTTTCAGAACAGCTAAAGGGCCTGGGTTTTGAAATAGGAAGATTCAAAACAGGCACCACACCTCGGCTAAATGGCCGGACCATTGATTATCAGGGGCTGACAGCACAGCATGGCGATCAAAGGCCAGTGCCATTTTCGTTTTCCACAATCACCATACCCCTGCCGCAGGTCCCATGTCACATCACTTATACAAACGGCAAGACCCATGAAATCATCAGACAGGGGCTGGACCAGTCGCCACTTTTCAGCGGCGTTATCAAAGGGGTGGGCGCAAGGTACTGTCCATCCATCGAGGACAAGGTCGTCCGTTTTGAAGAAAAAGAACGGCACCAGATATTCCTTGAGCCGGAGGGACTTGAGACCTTCGAGGTATATCCAAATGGGATGGCGACCAGTCTTCCCATTGATGTCCAGATAAAGATGGTGCGCACTGTCCCTGGCCTTGAAAGCGCGGAGATATTGAGACCAGGCTATGGAATCGAGTATGACTACATTGATCCTATTCAATTAAAACCCACCCAGGAGACAAAGCTTGTTGAAGGCCTTTTTCATGCGGGCCAGATAAACGGTACATCAGGCTATGAAGAGGCGGCGGCCCAGGGACTTCTGGCAGGGATTAACGCCGTTTTGAAGGTCAGGGGAGATGCGCCCCTGATACTTGACAGATCCCAGGCATATGCAGGGGTCCTCATTGATGATCTGGTTACAAAGGGTACAAAAGAACCCTACCGGATGTTTACATCAAGGGCGGAGCATCGTTTGCTCCTGAGAGAGGACAATGCCGACTTCAGGCTAAGGGACATCGGTCATCAACTGGGGCTTGTATCTGATGACATCTACAGGCGGTTTTGCCTTAAAAGGGAAAAGGTTGAAGGGCTTCTCACCAGGTTGAAGGAGTTCAGGGTGAAGCCTGAGCCGTGGGTCATGGAAAGGCTGAAAGAGTTTGGGTCTCAGCCGATCAAGAGTGTTAGTTCCCTTGAACAGCTTTTGAGAAGATATGAAATCCGGTTCGAGCACCTGAAAATCTTTGACCCAGCGCTTTCAGACATTGGTGAACAGGTTGCTGCTGAAGTTGAAACCAGGATAAAATATCAGGGCTACATCGAACGTCAGGAACGCCAGGTGGAAAAGCTGAAACGAATAGAAGGAGTAAGGCTTCCGGGGAATCTGGACTATCAGGGTGTTTATGGACTAACCACGGAGGTCAGAGAAAAACTGAGCAAGGTCAGGCCGATATCCCTGGGACAGGCATCCAGGATCGCTGGTGTCACCCCTGCGGCAATCATGGCAATCCAGGTTTATTTGAAGAAAATGGGGTAAGAGGGTGTGGTTACGCGTTACGGGTTGCGCGTTACGGGTTGCGGGTTGACCTTTAAATGATGCCGCGGCCCAAGCAATATCAAAAGTACATCAAACAATACGTTCCGCAAGATATTCCTTCCTTGACTCCTCGTCCAGTCCTTCCCGGTCGGCCTTTACAAATATCCTAAAGAGCTTGGCCCCTATTGTCCCCCTGTTCATCTCCAAACTATGAACTACCGTTAGTTACGTATCGGATAATTAGAAAATTCCTGCAATGCAGTATCTATAGGTATAGCAAAATTAAGATTTTCAATATCTTTACCAAGAAGGCCACAGGTGCTAATTCCAATTACTTTTCCATCCTCCTTTATTAGTGGTCCCCCGCTATTTCCGTGGTTCATTGTTGTATCTGTTTGTATCCATTGTTTACCGTTGAATTCAACCCATGCTGACAAAATTCCAGATGAGACTGAATGAATCATATTTCCCAATGGATTTCCTATGGCATAGACTCTATCGCCAACTGAACATTGACTTTTCTCCGCAGGGGCAATTGAGGTAATCTCGTAACTATCGCATTTCAGCAATGCCACATCATGAGTACCACTGATCGATAGTACTGATACGGAAAGTGTTTTTTTATTGAGAAAAATGGCTTCTACTTTTGTTAATTTTTCGTATATCTCAATCCTCTGTTTATATTCCTTTTTCCTTTTATCGTATTCAGGCTTTGATCTGCTATACTCATATTCTAGATAAGTCCTTTGCCTGCCGTGGGCAATATTTTCGCGAATCCTATTCTTTAAGTATATAAACCGAGCATCTTTTTGCTCTAAATAAACTTCTTCTTGTTTGAGCCAATGTTGTTCTTTATCTGCCCAGTTAGTGGCATTAGATAGTTCAGGAAAATATTCATTATCTTTAATAAAGATGTGCCTGTTGGTTAAAATGTACCCATTTTCGCTTATAAAAAACCCTGAACCGCACCCCATCGGGGTTTTTATCCCGACAGTTGCATCGCGTGCTTGTTGAATATATTTTTGTGTCGCTTTTGTATCAACCGAGACTTTTTCGATCGATTCCTCATCTTTAACTATCTCATATTGATCAATCCTTCCACTGCCATCTTGTTGATTCTCTTTCTTAATGCGTGTTATTGATGGAGACAACGCTAATTGTGTTTTGTTTAGACTAGGTTGTGATTTTCCAGATTCAATTCTATCGAAATTTATCAACATTAAGATTCCTACTGTTAAGATCATTAGAAATAGTAGAGTCAGTGATGCCTTCGATGCTTTATTGTTAACTGGAGAATATGAAGGAATAGTGGGTTCGAATCCCGTACTTGTTCCGCAATTTGGGCAAAAATTAGGTCTTGTTTGAAACTTGTTTCCACAGCCTCGACAATAGTTGTGACTACTTGTGGATTCTTTTGTAGAAACCGTATCATACAATTCTTCCACATTTTTTTTGGCCTGTTTAGCGATATATTTTAAGAATATTATTCCGCATATTTCACACTCATCGGAGCGGTTTTGATTATGTCCACATTTAGGACAAATAATTTGTCCTGGCTCTTTTTGCCCTAATAATTCCGCTTTATAAGAAAAGCTAGCTTCGCATTTAGGACATTTCATATTAGTGTCTTTATCTGATATCTTAGAGTGGTCTATTTGATAGATAGCTTGACATTTCGGGCATTGAACCTTTCCAAGATTTGTTCCGGTATGGTAGGGTGTGCAGACGTTGGGTTTATTACCTTTGCTCTGATATGCAGTCTCCATACTTTTAATCTTCTTCCTTTTTCACTCTTTTCTGTGAATAACCATTATGTGGTTTTCCCGCTTATCTAATAATCGGCTTTTACCTGAAAATCCTTAAGAAGATAAGATTCCTCATAACCAGTTGGAGTAAGCCAGAGAGAACTATCCAAAAATTAGTAATTTTTTGGAAAAAAGACCGAGGAAGGATTGTTGAATATGTGAGTGATGATTTTCTAATAACTCAGAGATGGGCACTAGATATTAGGGCCATAAAAAAGGCTGTAAGATAACAATGTCAAACTCCCTCTTCCTCCCTAAACCCCTGAGGGGGATTCTTTTCTTAACAGGCGCTCAGTCTTCGGAAGAATTCATCTATACTGTCAGCATGGCCGTGCCATTTACCGTTAATGAGACGTGCGGGCTTGCCCATCTTGATGTATCCCTCAAAAGAACTGCGGTTCATGTCATAGTATTCCATGATTTCCTGTGCACAACGAAAAACCTTTTTACTCTGTTCTGCCATTAGATATCCGCCTCATCTGCTCATCCATTTTGACCTTGCCACCTGCGCCTTTGGCCTGTGTGCGTTGCCTGCTGCTGCTGGATAGTGTCCGGGATCACCCTTAGGCCCCCCAGCCATTCAGGGTCCACTGTGGCCGCACTCGGGGCATGGGACATGGTAGTGCAAGGTTAGTCGCCAGTTTTCTTGATGTGTCTGGGGCCTCGATCATGGGCTGGATGTGGTTGTGGCTGATGTAGTGTGCCAGATCAATGGTGGGCATAATGAAAAGGGAAGAGGCTGGGTCCTGGAACTGAAAGTAAAAATATAAGGTTGTCTTCGGTTCAGACACTAGAGAAACAAACCAGAGGAGCTAAGCAGATGCAGAGATAAGTCTTTATTTCTTGCCCCCATTTGATTCAGGATTTCACAGGAATCAGGCAGGATTTACGCAAAGCACGAAATTGATTTACCTTGAAAATCATTACTTGACATCCTGAATTTCGAGGTTAAAATTAAGGCATGATTCCACGGCCCCATGCAATTGACCAAATTGACCGCGCCTTTCGCATCCATCCGGTAGGGGTGCTTCTTGGACCCCGCCAATGTGGAAAGACCACGCTTTCAAGAATGATCGCAGAGCGGGAAGTCTGTACCTATTTTGACCTTGAAAATCCCGTTGATGCCCGCCGTCTCTCCGCGCCGATGACGGCGCTTGAAGCACTTTCCGGGTTGGTCATTATTGATGAAGTCCAGCGGAACCCGGAGCTGTTTAACCTGCTGAGGGTTTTGGTTGACAGACCCCGGAATAGCGCTCGGTTCCTTTTGCTCGGCTCTGCTTCTCCCCATTTAATCAAGGGCTCATCTGAATCTTTGGCCGGACGCATCGGTTTTGTAGACCTTTCAGGATTCGATCTTCGTGAGGTCGGTATGGAGCAATGTCATCCGCTCTGGGTCCGGGGCGGTTTCCCAAGGTCTTTTCTGGCATCGGATGATATGGCCAGCATGGCATGGCGCAATGACTTTGTCCGAACATTTCTTGAAAGGGACATCCCGCAACTGGGCATATCCATCCCGGCTGAAACCCTGCGACGATTCTGGATCATGGTTGCCCATTATCACGGGCAAATATGGAATGCCGCGCAGTTTGCAAGATCACTGGGCACTTCTGAAAAAACGGCCAGACGATATCTTGATATCCTTTCCGGAGCCTATATGGTCAGGATATTGCCACCGTGGTTTGAAAACATCCGCAAACGACAGGTAAAAGCACCCAAAATCTATATCCGCGACAGCGGTATTTTTCACACCCTTCTTCAACTCAATACCCTAACGGATATTCAGGGACACCCTAAACTTGGCGCATCATGGGAAGGTTTTGCAGTGGAAAATATCATCGCCCTGTTGGGAACCCGAAGCATCTATTATTGGGCCACTCATGCAGGGGCAGAGCTGGATTTGATGGTGATGGAAAAAGGCAGGCGCTATGGATTTGAATTCAAATATGCAGATGCCCCAGGTCGAACCCGCTCCATGCAAACCGCTGTTCAAGATTTGAACCTCGATCATTTGTGGGTCATCTATCCGGGTCAGGAGGAATATGTCCTGGACAAAAAAATATCCGTGCTTTCCATCAAAAATTTAGATAAATCATGCATGCACATCAATAAAATATAAAAAACAACAAATTGGGGATTAATAAAGATTCCGAAATCAGGTTCAAACCATGGCCGCTAATCCGGAACGTAGAACCCGGAACATTCGAACCTTAACTGGTTTTCAGATCGGTTGATTGAATCAGAAAGGTTTCGGGTCGCCCTTTGAGCGACACCACGGCCCCACCGAACTGAAGAGGGCTTCAAACAATCCGTTCCGCGAAATACTTTCCTCTTAATTCTTCGTCCAGTCCTTCCCTGTCTGTCTTTACCGCTTGAGGCAGATAGTCCAGTATATCCTGTGCCGTTATCCCGTCTTCACCCATGGCTCCGGCTGCCATGTCCCCTGAGAACCCATGGATAAATACCCCTTTTGGAACCGCTTCCCGGGGCGTCATCCCCAGGCCGAACATGGCTGCAATGGTCCCTGTCAATATGTCACCCGCGCCGGCGGTTGCCATTCCGGAGTTGCCTGTCATATTGATAAGCACCTGTTCATCCGGATAACCAATGAGCGAGTGGGCGCCTTTTAAAACGATAATTGCCCCGAGTTCCTTGGCAGTCTTCTGCAGGATGTCAATCTTGTTGTTATTCACTTCGCTGATTGCCAGATTTGTGATCCTGCTCATCTCTCCAATGTGGGGGGTGAGTATGGTGTCAGCCTTTCTTTTTTTTATGATAGTCAAATCATGACACACGGCAGTTATTCCGTCGCCATCAATAAGGAGGGGTTTATTGATCTCACCTGCCAGAATCCTTATCAGCTGCTGGGTTTCTTCGGCAAGAGAGAGCCCCGGGCCGATGACCACCATATCGGCCTTGTCTGAAAGCTCAAGCAATGCCTGTCTATTTTCAAGGCAAATGCTGCCTTCCAGGGTCTCTTTCTGGGGCACGAAAACAATCTCGCTGCCTTTATTGGCTATAAAAGGCGTAATGGAAGCTGGTGCGGCAAGTCTGGCATATCCACCGCCAGCCTTCATAAAGGACATGGCCGCAAAATAGGGCGCGCCAAAGTAACTTGCTGCCCCTGCGATAAACAGGACATCACCGAAATCACCCTTGTGACCGTGCCTGTCCCTTGGGGGAAGGGGCGAAGGGTTGTTGATTTCGATCTTCAGGGAGTCCTTTGTAAATATGGACCTTGGAAAGGAGATATGGGTGGTATAGAGTTTACCCTGCATGGTATATCCGGGATAGAGGAGATTTCCTATCTTGGGGAGTCCGAAGCTCACGGTGAAGTCCGCCTTCACGGCTGCGCCCATGATATTTCCTGTATCTCCTGAGACACCGGATGGGATGTCGGCGCTGAAGATGGTCTTTCCGCTTTTGTTTATCAATGTAATGACATCATGGAACACCCCTTTGACATCCCTGGTAAGACCAGTTCCGAAAATTGCGTCCACGATTGCGTCGCAATGAGCAATATCTGTTTTTACTGAATCCACGGATTCCACTTGGATGATCTCAATGGGAAGGAGAGACACAATGTTAAGGTTCATCGCGGCAACGCCCTTGAAGTTGCTACGGTTTCCCAGGATGAAGACCTTGACATGACCTCCGTCTGAATGGATTTTTCTTGCTATGACAAACCCGTCGCCTCCATTATTGCCCACGCCGCAAAACACCAGGAATCTTTTACCGGTTATCCCGAAATGTTTTGCTATCACAGAGCAGGTCGCCAGTCCCGCGTTTTCCATCAACAGCTCTTCTTTTATCCCGAACTGCTCACTGGCTGTCCTGTCAAGATCCCTCATTTCCGCGACCCTGCTGACCTTCATTGTCCCCTCCTATTTCAAATTTTACAGATTCGTAAAAGTCGAAAAACACCGCTTTACGTCATTCCGGTGAAGGCCGGAATCCAGCAAGACACCTGGATGCCGGATCAAGTCCGGCATGACGGGATAGCTATGGACTCTCAATTTCAAAGAAATTACGACCTTAAGACCTTAGTATATAATTGATGGAGTGCAATGATCAATCCAAAACCAGGAGATGCCCTGTTGAGATTGACATTTTACTCACTTGGCCTGTAAATTGAATCTTGAACCAAAAAGGGAGACTAAATGGACTGCGCGCTTGAAAGCGATGACATGCACTATGAGGGCGTTTGTATCAGGCCGCCCAGTGAGGCCTTAAGCATCCTCCTTCAGGTGACCCTGGGCTGCTCCCACAATAAGTGCACGTTCTGCGGGGCATATAAGGAAAAGAGGTTCGCCATCAAGGATGACCGCATAATTTTGAGCGACATCCTGTTCGCCTCTAAATACATGAAGCGGCAGGACCGTGTGTTTCTGATGGACGGCGACGCCTTGATTATTCCTCAGAAGAGACTGATGTGGATACTGGACCGGATTCGTGAGCACCTGCCCTGGGTAAAAAGGGTTGGGGCCTATGCCAATCACAAGAGCATCAGGATGAAATCACCGGATGAACTGGCCCAATTGCGGGCAAATGGCCTCGGAATCCTGTACCTGGGCGTTGAAAGCGGTGATGACGAGGTCTTAAAAAAGGTCAAAAAAGGCACCACAGCGGAAAACCTCGTCAGGATGGGCAGAAAGGTGCGGGATGCGGGGATAAGGCTCTCAGTCACTGTACTTCTTGGTATTGCGGGAAGGGAAGGCTCAATGCAACATGCCAGGGCCACAGGAGAGGTTTTAAGCGCAATGGATCCCAACTATGTGGGAGCGCTTACAGTAATGTTCAGACACAACACCGAACTCTATTCAGATTATTGTAACGGAAGTTTTGAACTGCTTTCAGAAAGGGAAATCCTGCCGGAATTGCGTGAGATGCTCTCACACACCAAACTCA
The DNA here is from genome assembly GCA_002424495.1 of Desulfobacteraceae bacterium UBA5623. GTDB lineage: Bacteria > Desulfobacterota > DSM-4660 > Desulfatiglandales > Desulfatiglandaceae > UBA5623. The sequence continues at coordinate 7,838 of DIKH01000337.1, read as the reverse complement.
GCCGGGGGCAGTTCTTTTCCAATCATGCATCCAATTATCTGCCCATAAGGGCCAGGCTTCCCAGGGGCAAACAAGAGGCCCTTGATCTGATAGATGCGGCTATCAGGGGTGAGGTGGGCTTGAGGCCCGAGTGGATGAGGGCTCTATAATTATAGACTTCAATAAAAAGATTTTTGACTGCGTTATCGGTCGGAATTCCTTGTGCGGCGTATTGGAAATACGCCTCCGCGGATTCCTCCCTCTGGCTTTACAAATTGTAATTTCTATTGACAATTTGTAAAGTTTTATCTATCCTTCCGATATGATAACAAGAAACCTGTCACCAAAATTAAAAGCACTGTCAGAACAATACCCTATTGTAACCCTCACCGGCCCAAGACAGTCCGGAAAAACAACCCTTGTAAAAGCGGTTTTTACTGACTGGCGCTATGTGTCCCTGGAAGAACCAGATGTAAGAGAGTTCGCGTTAACTGATCCCAGGGGTTTTATTGAAGCTTATCCAAGACATGTCATTCTGGATGAAGTGCAGCGCGCCCCTGATCTTTTCTCCTATATTCAGACACATGTTGACGGCCTTGGAAAACATGGTGTCTACATTTTGACCGGTTCCTTCAACTTCGGTTTAATGGAAGGGATCAGTCAGTCCCTGGCGGGAAGGGTCGCTATTCTTGAACTGCTTCCGTTTTCTTTTTTTGAACTGGAGCAGGCAGGCCGATTACCGGATGATATTGAAAAATATATGCTTACAGGGGCCTATCCAAGAATTTATGACATGAATCTTGAGCCTTCCGAGTGGCATTCAAATTATGTCGCGACATATCTGGAAAGAGATGTCAGGCAAGTAAAGAATGTAACGGATCTGTCGGTGTTCCAACGATTCTTGAAGATGTGCGCTGCACGCTCCGGGCAGATCCTTAATCTTTCAGCACTTGGCAATGACTGCGGAATCACACATAACACCGCAAAATCATGGCTGTCCATCCTTCAAGCAGGCTATATTGTTTACCTGCTGAGGCCGCATTACAAAAACTTTAATAAAAGACTGATAAAAAGCCCCAAGCTTTATTTTTATGATTCAGGTCTTCTTTCTTATCTTCTGGGGATATCTTCTTCAGACATTTTGAAAACCCATGCCAACAGAGGACATATCTTTGAGACATGGGTAGTTTCCGAACTTTTAAAAGGCAGGATGAACAGAGGGCTTAAAGAAAATATTTATTTCTGGCGGGACAATATTGGCCACGAAATTGATTGTATTATTGAGCAGGGAGATAACCTGCTGCCGCTTGAAATGAAATCCGGCAAAACCGTTTCAACTGATTTTTTCAAGGGACTTCATTATTATGTGGAGTTGTCCAAAAACACGGTTACGCAACCGACTGTTGTTTACGCGGGCTTAACGGATCAGCCGAGGAAGGGTGGGAATGTTTTAAGCTGGAAGTCCTTTGGCAATCAGATTCCCTCCAGCATATAACCGGGGGACTAATGGCGTAGGGTGATTTTTTAGCGTTCATTAGCGGTTGAAAAGCAGCTTTCTCTTTTTGACATTCATGTCAATTATGAATAAAAATACATTAAAATATTTAATCAACGCCGCACTTTTTATAGACATATGTTCAATTGCTGCGATAGGGCTGTTGCTGGGTTTTGTAATACCAAGAGGAGGACAGGGATCTAATTATTTTCTTGGACTCCATAGGCATGAGTGGGTGGATATTCATCTCTTTCTTTCGATACTTTTGTTAACGCTTTTGTTCTTTCACCTTTTGCTTAACTGGACATGGATCGTTCAATCCACCAAGAGATATTTTGTGGACAGGTGGAAGAACGCCCTGTGGTTTATCTTCTGGACATGGATATTGGCGCTTATTGTTGGATGGATTGCGATAAGATTATAACCGTATAAGTTGACATTGTGTTTGAGACGAACCGGCCTAATCTTTTCCGCACGTCTCGGATGAGACAGAAATTGGAGGAATTACTGGTTCACCATGTGGACGTTGTACGGTTTCGTGACAACATGAACCCACGCTTAAAAAAACGAATTTTGCAAGAGGCGCAATATGTATGATTCGTCCCTGTGATGATTAACACCGTGCGCAGGATGATTGAGGGTTTACGCTAAAAAAGGAAAGAAGAGATGAAAGTGCATTATGATAACGAAGTTGACGCCGTTTATATCAGATTAGGCAATCAGAAACCGGACGGCGTTGTCGAGATTTCCGAGGGTGTTAATTTAGACACAACATCTGAAAATAAAATAGTCGGTATAGAAATCCTTAATGCTTCCCGAAAGATGAACATTAAAACAATCCTCTCTTATGAGCTTGAACTCGATAAAAAATTCATCCAAAAAACCGCATAAGTTGAAGATCATGGTTAGTCGCGCCCGGACTATCTGAGGTGAATTGCATGGAAAAAAATCTTAAAATAAGATATATTGTCAGAAGTGTTCAAAGCAACACCGCATCTATTGAAATTCCCTGTGACAAGGATGTGGATTGACTATGACAAGGAGGAAGACGTACTCTATATCAGTTTTGATCGGCCCCAAAAGGCAACAGATTTCGAGATGTCATCAGACGGCATTTTACATCGCTATCGGGGCGATAAACTTGTTGGGATCACCATCCTAGACGCATCAAAAAGAAACTAAAGAGAACTACTTGATATTACCCTTTGAAAGATGTCCGGTTTGCGGGGCGAACAAAAAGGAAAAGTTGTCGAAAAATTTCTGCACGGTGAAAATCGTGCAGCCCTTTTACAAGTAAACGCAGAGGCATGCCTCCGTTTCATACATCTTCGGTAGTGCGATAATGAAGATTGTGGAGGGTCATACTCAGGCGTTTCCTGGATCATCGCCGGATAGGACATGATTTCTACAAGGAAAAGGTCGAACAATGGGAGAGAAAAACGCCTCGTAGCGCCGGGACGAGGGGGGATTACTATGCAACCAAGGGCGCTTATCTCGGCCAAAAATATCTTGAATTGGTATTCAGCCGTTTTTATCAGCGCAGGATTACGTCAGAACAGGTGGCGGACTTTCTGGGGGTAAAGACCAGTCAGCTTCCAGGAATGGAAGGGCTTCTTTTCCGAAAAGGAATGGCCGTCTTATGATCTATGTCTTTGACAGAGGACCCTTGATTGACCTGTTCCGGCATTACTATCGCAGGCGTTTTCCCAGTCTGTGGGAACGATTTGATTCGATGGTGGCTGACGAACGCATAACCTCCACGCGGGATGTCTTTAACGAATTGGAAGGTCAAGGGGACATTCTGGCCAAATGGTGTAAGGATAACCGCGCTGTTTTCCCGCCGCCTGAGATCCAGGAACTCATTTTTGTTTCGGAAATATTCCGGACTTCCCACTTTCTATTGAAGATGTAAAAACTTAGGAGAAAGTTCAATGAAAAGACTGCGGATTTATTTGGATAACTGTTGTTTCAACCGGCCGTATGATGATCAGGCATACGAAGTAATCAAACTGGAAGCCGAGGCCAAGCTTTTTGTGCAGGACCATATAAAGGATGGAAAAATAGAACTGGCATGGTCTTTTATGCTGGAATTTGAAAATGCTGCTAATCCTTATGAGGAACGGAAAGAGTCTATTTCAGAATGGAAGAAATTCTCAATCGAAGATACTGAACCCGGAGAGGAGGTCAGAAGTATTGCAAAAAGGCTTGAGTCGTCTAATGGCATAAAACCGAAGGATGCCCTTCACTTGGCATGCGCAATTGAGGCAAAATGCCAATACGTTCTGACAACCGATAGATTTCTTCTGAAAAAGGCTTTAGAGTTAAAAGAGATTATAGTCATAACCCCTGTAGAATTTATTATAAAATGGGAGGAAAAATGAAGACGGACGCCTTAATAAGATATGAAGGGATGAAAGCCCTCCGCGAAAAACTGGGTCTTGTCGAAGCGGAGAGGTTTATCAGCCTGATCCATAGGGAAAATTTTGATTACACAGAGTGGCAACGAGAACTCTGGAAGGGAAAAACCATTGATGAAATATTTGATGCCGCCAAGTTATATATAGGTGGAAACAATTAATTTCAGTCATCCCCAATAAGTTCTGAATAAAAAAACGGCTTAACCCTGTACCGTGGTGTCTCGCATGCGCTGCAACGGGTTTCGTTTGCCGGAGATGAGCAAATCAACTGGACAGATATGGATCTTATTCCCGCGATGGTTTTGCACGGGGTGAAGACAAGGGAGACAATAGCTCTCAGAATGCTGAATGTCCCGAGATTCATTGCTGAGAAAATGGCACCTACAGTTAGAAAATGGAATGTATCATTGGAAGCCTTGGGCCAGTGGCTTGATGAAACCGATATTGATATCTGGAAGGAATCATTGCCTACAGGCGCAAAAATCACGGGCACTGAATGTAGACACTTGTGGGAAATAATTGAAGGAAAGAAATCCTGGAAAAACATAAATCATTTTGTGTAATGAAATGTTGGGAACGCATCACGTAGTAAAGATCCCAACTTTTAATTAGGAAAAGAAACTTAGAAAATGAAGGGTGTCCAGCTTTTCACTCTTTTCATAAGAAATGGGGGGTGTCTTTTCAATATGAGTCAAGAACAGACAGGGTCCTTTTAATGGGTGACCCCTTGCCTATACTTGCTTGTATTTTTAAGCCAACAAGGAGATATAACTAAAATGTCAGTAGAAACACCACCACTTGACCCCGACGATACCTTCGAGGGAGAGGAAACGCTTGGCGCGGAATTAAGGGAAAGCGCGTCTTCGCCGGAATCAGATACGACAAGCCCATACCCCGATGCAATAGTCAACATCGTTCCAGAAAGCGCTTCGGTCTTTCAGCTCAAGCGCAAGCTTGATAAAACGCCACCTCTCATCAAACTAGACCCTGATTTTCAACGACATGCGGTTTGGTCGTCAAAACAGAAAAGTGAATTGATCGAATCAATTCTCATGGGAATTCCCCTACCTCTCATTTACGTGAAAGAGGACGACAAGGGCGTGTATATCATAGTAGACGGGCGCCAACGCCTGACGACTCTTTTTCAGTTTTTGAGCCATGAGTTTCCGCTGAAAAATCTCAATGTCTTGAAAGAGTTGAATGGTGCATACTTCAGTGAAACTACAAAGAACGGAACTAAGTTTGACAAGTTCCTGACACAGGCTCAGCAGAGCAAGATTGAAGATTGTCCGCTCACGCTGCATGTAATCAAGCCACCAACTCAGGACCGCGTCACCTTTGACTTGTTTGACCGCGTCAACCGCGGCGGTACTCGCCTGAATAATCAGGAGATGAGAAATGCCATTTATCAGGGTGCTGCAACAAGGCTGTTGAATACGCTGGTAGCATTTGATAGTTTTAAAAAAGCGACTGAAAACTCGATTAAACCGGATCGCATGAAGGATAAATATCTTGTTCTCCGACTGATAGGTTTTTACCTTTGGCGCAAAAAACAGCTTTTGTCCATCAAAGAAAAGGGATACCCCCCAGTTGAATATCGCAGTGACCTTGAGGATTTTCTTGGTAAGACGATGATGTTCCTTAACGATCAAGCGGGCAGCGCATTCTGTGCGCGATTCCCGAAGCTGTTCGATAAAACCATGATAGCCTGCGAAACAGTTTTGGGCTCAGGGTGTTTTCGGCTGCCAAAAAAAGGCGATGGACCGCGTCGGCCAATCAACATGGCGCTATTTGAAACGGTAAGTTATTTGATAATTGAATTGATTGATCTGATAGAAAACAGACATGAAAGTATAAAAAGTGAGTTTAAAAATCTTCTTTCTAACGGGGAATTCATTCGCAGTACAGAATATACAGTCGACAGCAACATCAGTGTCTACAAACGATTTGAGATTGTAGAAACAATTATTGAGGAGATACGAAATGCTTGAAGCTCTTCACATATATGGATTCAAATGTTTCGATACGGTCGAAATTCCTTTGCGGCGGATCAATATTTTTTCGGGGACCAATTCATCGGGCAAGACTTCGGCAATCCAGGCGTTTCTTCTGCTTTGTAATAATGCGGTAAAAAATTCATCGTCTCCGCTAAATGGAATGTGGTTGCGCTTGGGCACTTTTGATGAGTGTCGCAACCATCGAGTCAATGCACGCACCTTCCGAGTAGGAGTTGTAAGTGGAAAAGAAATTTTTAAAGCAGAATTTTGCTCAGCCGAAGATGATGGAAATGATGTCGCCGTTTCATTTACTGATGAATCCATTGCAATACAAAATCTCCTGAGCCTTGAGAACCGGCATGTATATTATCTGCCTGCCAACCGGATCGGTCCGGAGGATTCATATCCAAAAAATTTTGATCGGGTGAATTTTCTTGGAAACAAGGCGGAATTCATTGTCGATTTTCTGTACAAAAACCGCAAGCAAGAAGTCGCTCCATCACTCATTGCCGACACGGCAAGCGTAACGCTTGAGTACCAAGTCAATTACTGGCTGGGGAAGTTGTTCGGAATCAACTATATAATCCGAGACCTTGGACTCAGCAATAGCCTTTCGGTGGAATTCTCTCTTGGAAATGGCAAACCCGTTCGCCCTTATCACATGGGTTCCGGAGTCAGCTTCGCCATCGGGGTACTTGTATCTTGTCTAAGCGCAAGTCCCGACGATATCGTTGTCATTGAAAATCCTGAAATCCATCTGCACCCCAAGGCTCAATCTGATCTTACTGAGTTTCTTTGCTTCGCAGCCAATGCGGGAATTCAGGTTGTACTTGAAACGCATAGTGATCATGTGTTCAATGGTATCAGAAAATCCATTGTGAAAAAAGAAATTGCCAATACTGATGTGGCAGTCCAGTTTTTCCAGCTTGACGAAAATGCGCTTTCGAAAAACACGGCCATTGCCCTCAATGAGCATGGTCGCGTTATGACGCACCCCAAGGGCCTGTTTGACCAGTTTGACGATGACCTCGACCAGATTCTAGGGCTGTGATATGCAGATACTCTTTAACGAACTATCCTTAACAGGCCAATTCACCGATCAAGACGCTTTTGTCAAAAAAGGTCTTCTTTTGTTTGTTGGTGTACTAAAGGAAATGCAGGAATTTTCGACGGTGCTGCTCAAGAAAAGCGATGTGTGGAACAATAAGATCACACCATCCAACACATTGCACTCGTTTCTTATCAATAATGCATTTCGGAAATCCGACGAAGTTCGTCGTTTGAAATCAGCAATCGCCGATCTCACCAAAGAGCCGTTTTGGGATTCCGACAGCAACCAGGACCCTGCTTCCACATACCTTTTCAATGGGGCTGATATCTGGGGCAGTTCACCCGCCGAGGCCTGTGAGCGAGACAAGATCGTTGTTTCCTTTGTTTCATCATCGGCGTCTTTAGACCCGTTGAATATCGTTCGGAATGGAGTAAACGTTCCGTTATTGAATCTGACTCATTCAGGTAAACTTACGGAATGTCTTTGGGCTAACAATCAAATCTCTTTTGAATCATATCTGAAGGCACGGTTTTCAGGAGGCAAACTTAATTTTTCGAGGATTGATAAGAAGATGGGTTTTTCTAGGATTCAATCGGCAGAGCAATCTCTTTTCGTTGACACATTCAGGAAATTCGAGGAATTGACCTGGGATCAGATCCATGATGACAAAGGGCTTGACTACAAGGAATATCATGGAATTATCGGTACATGCTACCGAGATATAAAAATATACAAGTTCAGGGCATCACAAAAATTTCGCTGTCACGGGTATCGAGAGAAGGATTCGTTCGTTGTTATCGGCTTTGAGACCGACCACAAATTGAGCGATCGGGGATGACCGATGATTTTAGTAGATCGTTCAGGAGGACCTTAATGCCACGACTGACTGAACAGGAACA
>DIKH01000016.1 GCA_002424495.1 Desulfobacteraceae bacterium UBA5623 | reverse complement strand
TCATGGGGAGATTGTTATGGATGTCACCAAGGAAGAAGCCGAAGTCATCACCATCCTACGAAACCTGCCCCCGGCCAGCCGGGAGCGGGTTTTGCGCATGTTGCGGGGGTTGGTTGTGGAGGTCCGCCAAGTGGCGGGAGGCAATCCGTTTTCCCGCTTAAAGGAGTGCTGTCATGGATCTGAAGTGTCCTAGTTGCGGTTATGAACGGCGAGCCGATGACCAGTGTCCAGCTGACAAATGTCCTAAGTGTGGAATCGTTTATAATGCCTATAAAAAAATTCTTGAACAAAGTATGGGGCAAGAGCAAGAAATGGAGCAGGAAAAAATTGAATCGGTTCCCATTGTTAAAGTCATTAAAAGCAAGCAGCTTGCCAGCCCTATTTTGGTCTTGAGTTTTGTAATCGCGATTGTCCTCTCTTTTGGAGGCTACAAAATATATCAAAAAGTACAAATACAAAAAGCAAATGCGGATTTTTCCGTTATGGTTGATTCGGTTTCTTCGTCAATGTTCATGCTGGCAGTCGATTCAGAAAAGCTAGTCGATGAAATACAAAAAACTTGGCACAGTGCAATTTTTTCCTATGATAGAGACTTTAATGTGGCTTTGTTAGAATTGAGAAGGAAGAGACAAAAAGATATTACGGATTTAGAAAACAGGACAAACGAAATTGCCAGCAAGATTAAAAAAATGAGTCCACCGCCTGGTAAAGAGGCTGACCTTAAAAGACTAAAAGAAATTTATCTTACTATTAATCAGTATGCAGAAATGGCAATCTATCCAACAGGCACCCTTCAATCTTATGCAGAACAAAACAATAAATTAAACATTGAAGTTAGAAGCGCGCTCAGAGAATTGGAGTTAATGCGGTAGATTTTCCGACCAGTTCAAATTTATCCGCCTTCCTGGCAAACGTGGAGCAGGTTTGCGCATGTTGAGGGGGATGGTTGTCGAGGATGATGGGGGACGTCAATCATGTGCAGATATCGTTGGGAAAAGCTTTTTAAAGTTCATTTTCTGATAGGAGGATGAGTAAGTGGCGAAGTCGTTACATGAAATCCGCGATCCAATTCATGTTTTTATAAAAATGGACTCCCACGAACGTAAGGTAGTCGATTCCCGTCCCTTCCAAAGGCTTAGGCACATCCATCAACTTGCACTTACAAATCTCGTGTACCCAGGAGCCACTCACCGTCGCTTTGAACACTCTTTGGGGGTAATGGAGCTGGCCGGTAGAGTCTTTGACAAAATTACAGACCCGCATAACGTAACCGATGAAGTGCGCGGATTATTGCCAAACCTAAATGATGACGACGAAAGGCGATATTGGAGAAAGGTCGTACGAATGGCGGCCCTGTGCCATGATATCGGCCATTTGCCATTTTCACATGCAGCGGAAAAAGAGCTTCTTCCGGATGGTGTTGATCATGAAGAAATTACCAAATCTTTGATTCTTTCAGGTGTGATGACTGAAATATTTGATGGCATGAATCCGCCAGTTCGTCCTTCAGATGTTGCAAAGTTAGCTGTTGGTCAAAAGCACTATCCTGATGAAAAATTTACTGATTGGGAAACTATATTATCGGAAATCATTGTAGGGGACGTTTTTGGTGTAGATCGCATGGATTATCTATTACGTGACTCTTATCATGCCGGTGTTGCCTATGGTCGTTTTGATCATTATAGGTTGATTGATACACTGAAGATATTAACAAAGCCAGATGACAATCTGGGGAATGAAGGATCCGTTGAGCCTTATTTGGGTGTAGAGGAAGGTGGTTTGCAATCAGCAGAAGCTCTTCTTCTGGCTCGGTATTTCATGTTCTCTCAAGTATATCTTCATCCTGTTAGAAGGATATATGATATACATTTAAAGGATTTCCTCAAGTCCTATTTACCAGGAGGAAATTTTGATATTGACATAGAAAAACATTTGAAAATGACCGATAATGAAGTATTGACAGCTATCTACTCTGCTAGTAGGAATTCTTCTGCAGAGGGGCATTCTCACGCCAAAACGATAGTTGAGAGAGCTCATTATAAGCTTGTTTATCAGAAAAACCCTAATGACCAGGCTCAAAACCCTGAAGCCGCCCTTGCAGTTTTTAGATCGCTAGGAAAAATATTTGGTCAGGAAAATGTTAGGGTAGATACATACTCCAAGGCCGGAGGAAACTTTGATTTTCCAGTTTTAAACAATGATCGTAGAGTTGTCTCGTCATTGACGGTTTCTACTACACTCAATGGAGTTCCTCCGTTGGGGAGTGACTATGTATTTATTAGAAGCGATCTCCGAGAAGATGCCCAAAGATGGCTTGATATTAATTTGACCGCGGCACTAAAAATAGAGGAGGAGGAATAATGGAAAGGTTAAAAAAGCTGGCTGTCATTTTAGAATTGGCTGACAAGTTGAAGAAAAAAGGTAGTTGGTGCGGAGAAACACATTTGCAAAAAACATTATATTTTTTGCAGGAAATGGCTAAGGTTCCGACAGGATATGAATATATTCTCTATAAACATGGTCCATTTTCTTTTGATTTTCGAGATGAAATAAGCTCGCTTATTTCTGATAGAATGATGAAGTTAACGCCGCAGCCATATCCATTCGGTCCGAGTTTGGAAACTACAGAAGTATCGGAGAACTTTCGGTCTAAGTTTAAGGTTACTCTTAATAAATATTGTTGTTCTATAAATTTTCTTACGGAAAAACTGGCCGATGAGGGTGTAGCTTCCCTTGAAAGGTTATCAACTGCCTTGTATGTTTTTCTTAAGTATTCTAATCCTGACCAAAAGGTTCAAGCCCAAAAAATTGTTGATTTAAAGCCACATGTTTCATTTGAAAAGGCTCTTGCTGCTGTTCAGGAACTTGAATCAATTAGGCGTCAGTACGACCAAGTTTGTAATTCTGAAATGTAGTTCTTGCCAAAGGTTTTTCTAATCAAAAGGGATGAAATGAGCTTTGCAAAAGGGCAACTTGTTCTAGATATTATGGAAGAGTCGAGCAAGGCTTAGAGTTCCGGAGTTCCGGGGACAATATACTTATTTTGTCGAACTCTGCCTTAAGCCAATAAACGTGAGAAAGTAATGGCGATCTGGTTGGTTCGCGCAGGTTCATGTGGCCAATACAAGATGAGGTTTGTTCGGGAGATGCGGGTCTATGTGACCAAGGGATGTCTGTCTACGGATCTTTTAGCCTCGTTGGGTTTATCCTGTATAAGACAATAAAATAAAAATGCATAGGATGAAGAAGAAAATAGCCAATACTTTTACTTTGTGAGGGTTGTCTGGTAGAAACAAAAAACGTGGTTTAATGGTGATTCATGGACTGTTTTTTTCTTGTTGTGGCTTCTATTGACAAAAAATGTTAATAAAGAGGACAATGTTGGATTTAAGGCATGGAGGAATACTTTTTGTCATATTAGGAACAATATTTTTGGCTTTCGCAGTCAAGATCGAGAACAAATACACTCTTTCCGCAAGAAGTAAAGAAAGTAAGAAATATTGGAAAAATATTGTAAGTAGAGCAGAGGACGGCTCGCACCTCGAACCAACTATCGTCTATATTGAAAAGATGCTTTTCAATATAGGGCTTGCTTGTGTAGCAATAGGAAGTTTAATGCAGTGGTAAAAATAGTAAAAAACCATAATCAGGCAGTTCAGTGGATATCCAGGGCCGGTGCATTTTTGAAAGATTTTCTGGAATTGGAATAAATGGTTTTTTAAAAATTTCAGTGGAAACCCTTGCTGCACGCTGCCGTTATGCGTAGGAGGATTTGAGATGACCAACGAAGGCGTAACCGAGCTATGGCGGCAGCATCGGGCAGGCCAAGACAAGTACACCTACTTTCTTCTCGCTGCAGCAGCATCAGCCGTTGCTTTTTCTGTTCAGAAGACGGAGGGTTTGGTCATTTCCGTGCAACTGATCCCGGTTGGCGTTGCAGTTCTTTGTTGGGGGCTTAGTTTCTACTTCGGTTGCAAGAATCTAATATGGGTTCAGGTTTCGCTCCTCGCCAATTACGGTTTACTTCAGCTTCGTCACGGCACACACCCAGAACAGCCCGGTCACCCTCAGTTGAAAGACGCAGCCATTAGGGGCGTCAGTTCGGCGCTAAAGAAGAACACCAGCAAGGCCGCGCTCTACGCAGTGTTGCAGTTTAGATTCCTCATCGGTGGAGCGCTCTTCTTTATCGGGTGGCATGTCTGGAGGCTGTTCAGCAATGAGTAACAAACGCATCAAGTCCGATCCCTATGGTTGCCCGACTCGCAAAGGCGAAACGCCTATGCCGCGGCCTATGCACGTTGTTGTGCGGAGTCGAGGGATGAATTGAATGGAATCAGGCTCCGCTAGTTTAGTTTTTTGGAATAAACTAACAGTTAATTCAGGCCGACGCCACTTCGCGGCGCGGCTTCATTCAGGCATTCGGCAAATATAACATGACTAGTTTAGTTTCGTTAGTTCCAGACATAGATGTGCTCATTGCTCTCGCGCCAGAGGAGTTGGCGGAACTCATCCTCCAATTGGCCTATGAGCGAAGGCATAATGGCAAGATTAACTTGCAGTATATCATGTCTGATGTGGCAGCTACGTCGGGCTCTACTGACGGGTATCCGCGGGACCGAAGACAAGACGCCGAGTTGGCAATAGCCGAAGCATGGAACTGGTTATCCGTTCAGGGTTTTCTGATTTCGGAACCAGGAATCAATGGAAGCAACGGGTGGATGCTACTAAGTCGAAAGGCTAGTGCAATCCTCAGTGCCGGAAATTTTCGGACTTATGCCCGCAGCGTCGCATTTCCAAAGTCTTTGTTGCACCCCTCTATAGCCGACGAAGTGTGGCTTGATATTGTTCGAGGGGATTTGGAAACGGCAGTATTCAAGTCTTTTCGAGCTGTAGAGATTGCAGTGCGCGAGGTTGGTCATTTTGCAGATACCGACGTGGGAACACAGCTAATGCGGAAGGCGTTTGATAGGGTCACTGGGCCTCTCTCAAACCAGCAGCAACCGGAAGCGGAGCGTGAAGCCCTGGCGCATCTATTTGCTGGTGCAATTGGTTCATACAAGAACCCACATTCTCATCGCACCGTTACAATTAGCGACGCGACGGAGGCGCAGGAGATGGTCGTTCTTGCCAGCCATTTGCTCCGTATCATCGACAGTAGGCGCTGCCATTGATGCCGAACAAGGCACTGAACCCGCCCCCAGAAAGCTTTGCGCCTCTTCATGCAGCAGGGGCGGCGCGGGTTAGCTAACATGTAGTCAGCGAGAAAAAATGCACCCAATCGAAATCGACATAAAATCTTCAACAGTTGAGAAATTTATTGATATAATTGCTGGTGCAATCGGAAAACTTTCAGCACCTTACTTACTTAGAAAGATGGCAGTTGCCAAGGGTGAAGAAATCATAACAATTGCAGAGTCGATAGAGAAAACCCAAAAAATTATCGGAAACAATTTCACCGTCAAATTTAATAATGAAAGCCTCCAATTAGATCACAAAAAAGAAAACCAAGAACAGATTGTAACACTCTTAACTCGGGTTGAAGATCGTATAGAGAAAATTGAGCGAGAACGTCAAAAGAACATAGACAATGTAACCTTATTTGGCCTCATAGAATCTTCAAAAATTTCAAGACAAACAGATGAAGAAATTGACCCTGATTGGCTTAATAGATTCATTGGCAATGCTCAAGATGTTTCAAGCGAGGAAGCTCAGGCGCTTTGGGGGAAAATCCTGGCAAGAGAAATCTCAAGACCTGGTTCCTATTCGCTCAGAAGCCTGGAGGTGCTCCGTACCATCTCTAAAAAAGAAGCGGAAACATTTAGGAAAATTTGTCAATTTGCGGTAAGCGTTGACGATAATCGTTATATCTTTTCAGATCACACCGAATACAATCCAACTGCAAAAGGTTGGCGGGATTATAACTTATTACGTGAAATTGGTCTTTTTGCTCCCGGAATCTTCGGTGTCCACTTCCATGTTTGTTCTCGGTGCAATCCAATTTTTATCCATGGTGATTACAAGTTCAAGGTGTTAGCCTCCAAGGATGAAGATCTAAATTTGAATGCATACCCATTTTCAACCGTTGGTAATGAATTATCAAGACTCGTTGACATTGAAACAAACAATGATTACGTCAAAAAAATACTTTCAGAAATAAATGCAAAAAAATTTACAACTGTAGAATTAGAAGATGGCTAAAAAAATCATCAAGAGAATGCAATTGGGTTGGTAATCCCGGTAATCCGTATTCCCAGGCACACAATACTTATTTTGTCGAGTTCCGCCTTAAGCCAATAAACTTGAAAAGATAATTACTTTCTTTTTGGCTTGAGCTATTCCACATGGCGAATACGTCAGGCACTTGATAAGAAAGGAAAATGTGTTAATTATGCGAAAAATAGAGAAAGCGATTGCTTCTCAAAGATTTCCGCTAATGCACATGCACTATCAGGAAATTGACGGGAAAAGGGTCGTGGAGACCATTGTGGTCATGGGTCCGAGCGGATTCGAGAACATGAACATCCAAAAACTCCCCGACGGCACCATACAGATCACCACCAAGCCTGGAAAAAGCAACTTTTTCAAGGACTCAAAAGAGCGAATCATCCTGAACCTTGCCCCCGAATTGCTCCAAGAAATTCAGAATGTAGCGGGCCAGCCGCATTCAGCAATCATCGAAACCAGTTCCCAAATTTCAAAAAAGTAGAGGCCGCATGAAAAACCTTCTCATCACGGTTTTCGCCTTTGCCACCCTCATCCTGACAACCAATTCCTCCTTGGCCCTCTCCTCCACCATGCGTTGTGGTAATCGCCTGGTGCGTGCCGGCGACACCAAAGGTGATGTCCTGGCCAAGTGTGGCGAACCGGCCCTCAAGGATTTTGTCGGGGTAGACGAATCTTACAACCGATCAACTTCGTCCAGTTCAACCCGGACCGTCGAGGAGTGGACCTATCTGCCCGCGGAAGGCCGCCGGACGCGTACCGTGATTTTCCAGGGCAACAGGGTGGTGGAAATTTTTGAAGGGGACAGGCAATAGCTGGAGACAATGATCGCCGCCATTTACATCCGCAAATCCCGCGAGGACAAAAACAAGCCCTCCCATCGCCTCTCGGTCCAGCGCGAGCAGCTGCCCGCCCATGCCCGGGCCCAGGGCTGGCAGGTCGAAGTCTACGACGACGGCCACGCCAGTGCCGCCCGCGGCAAAACCGAGGATCTGCAACAACGCTCCCGACTTGAAAACGACGTCAAGGACGGCAAGATCGGCCTTATCCTCGTCATCGAGTTATCGCGCCTCAGCCGCGACGATTCCCTACAGGATTACGTTGCCTGGTTGCACCTCTGCTCCCAACACCAGGTGAAACTCGCCACACCCTCCCGCATACTCGATCCCGTTCAACACAGTGACTGGATGCTGTTGCTCATGGAGGGCGGATTCTCCAGCGTCGAAATGAAAGTCCTGCAGGCCCGTATGGCGGAGGGCAGGGTGGAGGCGTACCGGGCCGGGAAATATCTTGCCGGCAATCCTCCCATCCCGTACCGGTACGATCGCGGCATCGGCGGCCTCGTGGTCGATGAAACAAAAATCGAAACCTTTCGACGCATGATGGAACTCGCCGAAACCCATCCCGCCAACCAGGTCGCCGAAATGGTCGGCCTTCCGGCCATTGCCGTTCGGCGCGCCATCAGTGATAATCGGCTGCGGATGTATCTCGGACAAAGGCGGGATCCGGATACGGGCGACATCATCCAGGGACAATGGCCGGCGGTCCTGGACACTGAACAAGCGGAGCGGGTGCGCCGCAATCGTGGCAGCCGCCGCAAAGCCCCACGACGAGACTTTGCCGCCCTGCTCAGCAACCTGGACCTGCTCACATGCGGATACTGCGGCCGCAATATCCGCGCATGGAAAAACGGCCGGCCCCGTGTCGACGGCACACGCATCGATTACTACGGTTGCCGGGCCAAGGATAACGGCGCCTGCAAGCAAAGCCGCATGCTGCCCACCCATATTTTGGATGAGCGGGTACTGGTCAACCTGTTCGGCAATATGGAGCGCCCGAACCTGCGCCCGTGCCTGTAGCGCAGACTACCACCTCGAAGCCTTTAAAAAACTTAATATTCCCTTCAGGCATTGAATAGAGATGGCCCTCCCACCCCATTACCCGCACAAAATAGCGAGGAGCCCGTCTTTGTCATTCTGGGCACGGCTCCAGGCCGACAACTCTGGTTTCCTTGCCTTCCTTGACGCCCTTCAACAGCAGGGCGGCATTCAATACCACCAGCACGGAGCTGACATTATGCATCAGGGCGCCGCTTACCGGACCGAGGATGCCGATCGCGGCAAGCGCAATGGCGCCGAAATTAAGACTCAGCGAAAGGACGATGTTCTGCTTTATCTTTTGTGAAACCGAGGTCGCCAGTGCCATGAGGTAAGGCAGCTTGGCAAGTTCATCCTTGACCAGAATGATGTCCG
>DIKH01000194.1 GCA_002424495.1 Desulfobacteraceae bacterium UBA5623 | reverse complement strand
CTGAGTTGAAACCTGGGAGGCTGTCCGAGAATGGCTATTTTTCCCAATCTCTGCGTCAGGCTCAAATTTTAATCCTCAAAATACTTTGATGTATTCCTGCGGTTAAAATTTTTGCCTTCCTTGATTTTGGAAAAAGCATCTCATTCTCGGACAGCCTCCCAAACCCAGCGCAAAAACATCATGGCATTATGGCATGTTAACCCATTTATGTGGGACAGGGCCGGTTGAGGGGGCCGGCTCCAAGAGATTTTTAGATTATATGGCAAAAAGATATCGCATTATTTTTTATGGTCTGTCAGGAAACAAAGAGCAGTTCAAGGACCGGATGGTCTACCTAAATGCTCGACCCGAACTGGTGGATCAGATAATCAATCGTGCCCCTGTAATCTTGAAAGAAGGCCTTAGCCTCGAGATATCAATGCGATATGCCAGCGCTGTTCAGAGGGCAGGTGGAAAGGTTGAGATCCAGGAATACGAGCAAAACAAAAACCCGGTTGCCCGCAAGATTTCCGTAGCCCCTTTTAACGACTTTACAATGTGCCCCGAGTGTGGGCAAAAACAGCTGAAAAGACGGTCCTGCATAAGGTGCGGATGCATACTGTAGAAGGACAAAGACGCCTTGGAGTCAAGAAATGCCGAAGGTGATTGACCTCAACGAGAGTCGCCTGATTGTGGCGGCCAAGAGGGGTTACAGAAATTGGAAAAGCCACTTCAATGAAGAATTTGATCTGAACACCAGGATCTGCCAACTGTCCAAAGACACGCTTTGCTACCTCGCACAGGGCAGAGACAAGGGGACATTTCTTCTCTACGACCTGATTATGAACCTAAAGGGCTTCGGCTCCGGGTTTGAATTCGAGGAATTGAGCCCCCACCAGAAGATAGCGGTCATTGACCAGTACCTCTTTTTGCTTGATCGGATTCGCTTTGAATGCATGAAACGTTTGGGATGGCTTGAGGCCTATCCAGGTGAAGAATATCCATTAGTGGAGATGATCGTCAACTTTGAACGGCTGGGGCCCAGCCTTCATGCAAAGATACCGGTGATTAGTCCGGAGTTTCCCACCTCCGGGGAGTATTCTGAAATGAACACCTTTGATAAAGATGTCTATATCAGAAAACTGATACCAAAGGCCCTTGAGGCAATCGAGAGTCACTCCACCACCCTTTAGGGATGCGAAAAATACTGATATGCTTTTTAGCATCCAGCCTAAATCTAAGCGCTAAAATGGTATATTAGCATTTTTCGCATCCCTTAGAGATTTTCTCCTTTTTTGTCCGGCCGCCAAATATTTATTGAAGCATTTCCTCACTTGAGTATAATAAGTATACGGCTGTTTTCTGGGCAGCCTTCTATATATAACCTTCAAAAAAGCTGTTAGCTGTTGGCAGATGGATGATTACAAAAGGCAGTTAGCCAGGACCCTGGCAGAGACAGGCGCACTTTTTTTTGCTGATAATCTTGTCCTGAAGGACGGTCGTGCGACGCCCTATTTCGTAAACATGGGCATGTTCAGGACCGGGAGGCTGAGCCTGGAACTGGGGGCTTTTTTTGCGAAAATGATGCTGTCAAGGGATCTTGTCAAGAATACGGACATCATCCTTGGGCCGTCTTACAAAGGGATCGCCATTGCTCTGTCAACGAGCGTTGCCCTGTGGAAGGAATATGGATTTGATCTTCCATTTGAATATGACCGCAAAGAGGCCAAGACCCACGGCGAGTCAGGCCTGTCAAAGAATATGTTCGTGAACGGGACATTTTTTGACGGCTGCCGGGTCTTTATTGTGGATGATGTCGCCACCTCCATGGGAACCAAGTATGAGCTTTTGGAAAAGATAGACGCTGCTCAAAAATCAATGGGCATTAAAATCCGGGTGACAGGCATTGGGATTGCTATAGACAGACAACAGACCACCGCGGTATATGATGGCAATGGCCATGTGGTTCCGGGTCAAAAAGGAAATAATGCCATTAATGATTTTGTATCCAGAAGCGGCATCCCTGTTTATACAGGGGCGGGCATAAGAGAAGTGGTAAACTATCTTTATAATGAAAGGGTGCCGGTGCTGATTCACGGGTCAAAAAGGCCGATTGATGAGGCAGTAAAGACACAATTTGACCAATATCTGCAACTGTACGGGGTCGGATAATGCTGTCAGACAATGGCCAGCTCATTCATATGACAACCCAATAGCAGTTAAGAACAATGTATGATCAGGAAAATCTACCGGACTTAATACGACAAACCCTCCAAGTCAGAGAGCCAAGGCAAATCCATGACGCACCTTCCCATTACAAGCATGCGGGCGTGCTCATTCCCCTGATGAGGGAGGAAGGTGTTCATAAAGTCCTGTTTACAAAGAGGACCGACAGGGTCGAACACCACAAGGGCCAGATCTCCTTTCCGGGCGGGGCAGCAGATGAGGAAGACGATTCAATCGAGGAAACGGCTTTAAGAGAATCCTGTGAAGAGATTGGGGCATGTGAAGAGGTGGTTAATCTTCTTGGCAGGATTGATGATATCCTCACCCTGGAATCCAGTTTCATTGTCCATCCGTTTGTCGGACTTATCCCCAGCCCTTATGAGTTTAATATCAGCAGGGTCGAGGTAAAAAGGCTGATCAAGGTGCCATGGGATATACTTGTCAAATGCCATCAGGAAAACCGGACATATACGATCGAAGACAAGGGTGGCATTACTTATGAGACTCCCGCGTTTGAATTTAATGGCGATGTGATCTGGGGGGCGACAGCAAGGATGATGGGAAATTTTATCGAGATTCTCTACCACAAATGATCCTTGCTAGAACAGAAAAATTAGGTTATATGCATGTGCAGTCGGGACGTGGCTCAGTCTGGTAGAGCACCGCGTTCGGGACGCGGGAGTCGCTGGTTCAAATCCAGTCGTCCCGACCAGTTTTTTCTTCGAGATCTTTACTGCTTAGCTCTTCGGGGCAGTCCATTGTGCCTTTCATTGTGCCAATCTGGACTGCCTCTTTGTTTTGAAGGCCTCCGCGTACTGTGCCTCTCAAAGGCCGATCCATCTCGTCTGGTCAGGTTCGGGATGTAGCATCCATACGTTGAATCCAGTAACTCCCCTGAGTAAGCCACCGGGTATACCGGTGGACTCACAAAGTTTGACATTTCCGGGATGATATGAAAGCCCCTCTAACGTGAACCGCTCAAAATTCACAGAAAGAGAGGCTTTCAATGGACAACGTGCAAAGCTTAAGCCATACGAAATGGGAATGCAAGTATCATCTCACATGGATACCCAAATACCGTAGGAAAGAACTGTATGGAGATCTTAGGAAAAATCTGGGCGAGGTGTTCCGCGAATTGGCCAGGAGAAAGGAATGCGAAATACTGGAGGGACACCTTATGTCAGATCACGCCCACATGCTCATCTCCATTCCTCCCAAGTATGCGGTCTCACAAGTGGTTGGCTTCATCAAAGGAAAGAGCGCCATACATATTGCGAGAGAATTCTTTGGCCGAAGGAAGAGCTTTACTGGTCAAGAGTTTTGGGCCAGAGGCTACCATGTTAGTACAGTGGGACGAAATGAAGAAGTGATCCGCAAATATATCAAAGAGCAAGAAAGAGAAGATCAAAGAATCGATCAACTGAAATTGTATTAGTCCAATACCCGCCACCTTTGAGGTGGCCCCTGGTTTACCACCGCTTTGAGCGGTTCACATATTACAAGCC
>DIKH01000155.1 GCA_002424495.1 Desulfobacteraceae bacterium UBA5623 | reverse complement strand
AAGTCGCTTATTGCAAAGGCTAAGAGTAAACAAAAATTTGCAGTCCGTCAGTACAGGAGATGCCCGCTTTGTGGACGAAGCAGGGCCTATATGAGAAAATTCGGGATCTGCCGAATCTGTTTTAGGAATATGGCCTCAAAGGGTGAGATCCCTGGAGTTGTCAAGTCCAGCTGGTAAGATCTTACGTCTTGCCACTAGTAATGTGTATTGAGGAGCTAAACAAATGACTATGACTGACCCAATCGCCGACATGCTGACAAGAATCAGAAATGCACTTAAGGCCGGCCATGAAGAGACGGATGTGCCAAGTTCCAGACTCAAGATAAATCTGGCGAAGATTTTCAAGGCAGAAGGATTTATCAAGAATTACAAGGTCGTTGCAGATGGGGAACGAAAGTATATAAAAATATTTCTTAAATATGATGAGGGTGGCGTCCCCGTCATCAGCGGGCTCAAAAGGGTGAGCAAGCCAAGTTGCCGTGCTTACAGAGGTTGTGCAGATATCCCAAGAGTCTTGGACGGCTATGGAGTCAATATTGTTTCCACTTCAAGAGGACTTATAACGGACAAAGAAGCAAGACAATTGAATATCGGCGGAGAGATTATCTGCTCCCTCTGGTAAGCCGCATCTTTGTCATGATTTTAACATAATTGAATGTTCCTGAATGTGTTGTCAGGAAAGGCGGAGGTTTTTGAATGTCACGCATAGGCAAAAAGCCTATTTCGATACCAAAAGGTGTTGAGGTCAAAGTGGAAGATGACGTCATCGCAATAAAGGGGCCCAAGGGAAGTTTGGAACGAAGAGTCCATCCTAGAGTAACGTTGCGGATTGATTCGGGCCTTATTGTCGCCTCAGTGGCAGATCAAACAAAAGAATCCAGGGCATGCCATGGTCTTTTCAGGGCACTGATCGCCAACATGGTTACAGGTGTGACAAACGGGTTTGAGCGGGGGCTTGAAATTGTTGGTGTCGGCTATAGGGCTGAACTCAAAGACAGGACTGCAATCTTTCATCTGGGCTATTCTCACCCAATCAATTTTGAATTGCCTGAGGGTATCGAGGCAAAGGTAGATAAAACAAAAGTTACCTTGAGCGGCATTGACAAGGAATTATTGGGCAAAACAGCCGCAAAGATCCGTAGCTTCAGAAAACCCGAACCATACAAGGGAAAAGGCATTAAGTATGCCGAGGAGACGATCCGGAGAAAGGCCGGAAAGGCTGGCGCGGCCAGGTAGTGCGTTTGCACCAATGTTCCGCCGAAATCTGCAGGCACCTGCCGGCAGGATTTGGACGGCGATTCACATAATGTAGAACAGTTAAGAGGTTATGGCATGGGCGCCGTTAAAAAGAGCGATGCAAGGTTAAGAAGGAAAAAAAGGGTTAGAAAAAAGATTCGTGGTCTTTCCGACATGCCGCGTCTGTGTGTCTTCAGGAGCGCCAGGCATATCTATGCGCAGATTATTGACGACACCTCGGGCAGGACACTGATTGCAACTTCGTCGCTGTCAAAGGATTTTGGCGACAAAATCACGGGAAAAGGCGGTAACAAAGAAGGGGCAAAACTGGTCGGCGCCGACATGGCCCAAAAGGCGATCAAAATAGGGATCAAAAAAGTTGTGTTTGACCGGAACGGTTTTCTGTATCATGGCCGTGTAAAGGCCCTTTCTGAAGCGGCGAGGGAAAACGGCCTGGTGTTTTAGGCCATGGGTTTCTATTTATAACATGCAACATGCTTAACATGCAGGGAGACGGGTATTGTTCAAGGAAGAGGAAGAAGTCCAGCTAATAGAGAAGGTGGTCCACATAAACAGGGTGGCGAAAGTCGTAAAGGGTGGACGCAAATTCAGGTTCAGCGCTATTGTTGTTGTCGGTGACGGGAAGGGAACCGTTGGATGTGGACTGGGAAAGGCCAATCAGGTCCCTGAGGCGATCCGCAAGGGAATAGACAGGGCCAAGAGGGATATGAGCCATATCAATATCAATAAGGCCTCCGTACCCTATAAGATAATTGGAAACTGGGGTTCAGGCTCTGTGCTCTTAAAGCCGGCAGGACCAGGAACCGGATTGATCGCGGGCGGTGCTGTGCGCGCTGTCTTGGAAGCTGCTGGTATCCAGAACATACTTACAAAATGCCTTGGCTCGCACAACCCACACAACCTTGTGAAGGCGACAATTACAGGGCTAAGGTCTCTGGTGAGCCCCGATGACATAGCGCGGCGCAGGGGCAAGACAATCGAAGAGGTACTCAGTTAAATAAATGGAAGATATACAGTCATGTCTGATAAGATCAAAGTGACCCTTGTCAAGAGCCCAATAGGCAAGGATAAGAAAATCGGGCAGGTCCTTAGAGGCCTGGGACTCACAAAATTGAATAAAACAGTTGAACTCGAAAATACGGCAGCCATAAGGGGGATGATCGTCAAGGTAACGTCCCTGGTAAGATTGGCTGACGTTTGATAGGAAAACGGACATGAAAATTCATGAACTTTCACCCGCTAGGGGCGCTAGAAGAAAAAGAAAGCGAGTCGGCCGGGGACAGGGCTCCGGGCACGGGGGGACTGCCTGCCGTGGACATAAAGGTCAGAGGTCACGTTCAGGAGGAGGGACACGCGTTGGTTTTGAGGGAGGGCAGATGCCACTCCACAGGCGGCTTCCAAAGCGTGGATTTACCAATATCTTCAAAAAAGAATATAATGCTATCAATATCAGCGATCTTAGCGGTTTTGAGGCAAACAGCAATCTGGATAAAGAGGCAATGAAAAAGGCCGGATTATTCCGTAAACTAAAGGATGGCATTAAACTTTTGGGTGATGGTAATATTTCTCACCCATTGTTTGTCAAGGTCCACAAGGTTAGCAGGGCCGCCAAAGAAAAGATAGAGGCGGCCGGCGGCAAGGTTGAGCTCATTTAACATCGGTAAAGGTGCAGAGAATTGATAGGCGGCTTTGAAAATATCCCAAAGGTCCCGGAACTGAGGAAGAAGGTGCTTTTCACCCTGATGATGCTCGCAGTTTACAGGGTAGTGTGCCATGTCCCCACCCCAGGCGTTGACGGCGCTGCACTTTCTGCCTTTTTTGATTCGCAGCAGGGTTCTCTTTTTGGCCTCTTTGATATGTTTTCTGGCGGGGCTCTAAGTTCCTTTTCTGTTGTGGCCCTGGGCATCATGCCTTATATAAGCGCATCTATTATATTAGAACTGATGTCTGTAGTGGTCCCATATCTCGAGAGATTAAAGAAGGAAGGGGAGCAGGGACGAAAAAAAATCATCCAGTATACCCGATACGGCACAGTGGTTTTGAGCATGATTCAGGGGTTTGGCATTGCAGTGGGCATTGAAAACATGACAAGTCCGGGCGGGGTTATGGTTGTACCGGCAGGCGGTATTGGCTTTAGGGCCATAACAATGATCACATTGTGCGCAGGGACCTGTTTTTTAATGTGGCTGGGTGAGCAGATCACTGAAAAAGGGATAGGCAATGGAATCTCGTTAATAATTTTCGCCGGTATTGTAGCCGGGTTTCCCGTTGCAGTTGCCAACACATTCAGATTGATCGGTACGGGCGAGGTCTCTGTGTTTTTTATCGTATTGATTGTCGCCATTATGATTGCCGTCATAGGTGCGATTGTCTTTATTGAAAGGGGTCAGAGGAGGATCCCTGTCCAATATGCAAAGAGGATGGTGGGCCGCAAGATGTACGGGGGACAAAGTACACATCTTCCGCTAAAGATAAACACAGCGGGTGTTATACCACCTATCTTCGCTTCTTCGATCATCATGTTTCCGGCGACTATCGCCAATTTTATGGATGTCGAGAAGTTTCCATGGATGAAAATTGTTACTGATTCTCTTACACCCGGCAGTGTTGTCCATGCCCTGATTTATGTGGGTTTTATATTCTTTTTTTGCTACTTCTATACTGCGGTACATTTTAGCCCTGTTGATGTTGCTGACAATATGAAGAGGTCCGGGGGGTTTATCCCTGGCATCAGGCCGGGCAAGAACACCGCGGAATACATTGACAAGGTCCTGGCGAGGCTGACATTTGCAGGTGCCATCTATATTTCGGCGATCTGTATCTTGCCTGAAATATTTATCTACAAATTGCACCTGCCGTTTTATTTCGGTGGAACATCTCTTTTGATCGTGGTCGGTGTTGCTATGGATACTACAAGGCAGATAGAGTCTCACTTGTTGTCACGGCATTATGATAGCTTTATGAAAAAGGGTTTCGGCAAAAAGAGATAACATGATTTTATGGGTAAGGAAGATGTAATTTCAGTGGATGGTGTTGTTGTTGAGGTGTTGCCCAACACCATGTTCAGGGTCGAGCTGGAGAATGGACATAGGATTTTGGGCCATATTTCCGGAAAGATGCGGCAGCACTTTATAAAGATCCTCCGAGGCGATAAGGTAACGGTGGAACTGTCCCCATATGATTTGAACCGGGGCCGGATTGTTTATAGAAGTAAGGAATAGTATATTTTTGCGGAGGTCTTCAAAGAAATGAAGGTTCGATCATCGGTAAAAAAGATCTGTAACAAATGCAAGGTGATTAGACGCAAAGGCGTCGTGCGTGTAATTTGCGAAAACCCTCGACATAAACAGAGACAGGGGTAATTCCAAAATAATTTTTTTAGCTTCGCTAACAATAGAGGAGTTCGAGATTGGCTAGAATTGCGGGCGTTGATTTACCAAGAGGAAAAAGAATAGAGATCGCCCTGACCTATATCTACGGTATAGGCAGGTCCACCTCACAAAAGATACTCTCAGAGGCGGGGATAGACTGGGATGCCAAGTCAGATGATGTGACTGCTGATCAGATTACCAGCATTCGTAAAATTATTGATGAAAAGCATAAGGTCGAAGGTGATCTCAGGCGCGATATTTCCATGAATATTAAAAGGCTTATGGATTTAGGCGCATATCGAGGGCTGAGGCACAGAAAAGGCCTGCCAGTCAGGGGTCAAAGGACCAGCACCAATGCCAGGACAAGAAAAGGGCCACGAAGGGGTGTGGTGGGACAGAAAAAGAAATAGGAGCCTGAGAGAATAGGATGGCAAAGAACTCAAAAAAGAAGAGCCGGACCAAAAAAGAAAAGAAGAATATCCCGAATGGTATTGTCCATATACAATCCACATTCAATAACACCATTGTTACGGTTACTGATCCGGCAGGCAACGTCGTTGCCCAGTCCAGTGCAGGAGCTGTGGGTTTTAAGGGGTCTCGGAAGAGCACCCCATTCGCAGCTCAGCTTGCCGGTCGAAGTGCTATAACTCAGGCAATGGAGCACGGAATGAGGGTTGCCGAGGTGCGTGTCAACGGGCCTGGTGTTGGGAGAGAAGCAGCCCTGCGCGCCCTGCAGGTAGATGGTTTTACTGTTACAATGATAAGGGATGTAACTCCGATACCACACAACGGATGCCGTCCTCCAAAGAGACGAAGGGTGTAAAAATCACTTGGTTTCGTCCAGACGTCTAAATTACTATTACATTGTTGAGGAGGTGTAGTTTGGCCAGATATACCGGGTCATCATGCAGGTTATGCCGGCGGGAGAACCTGAGATTATTTTTAAAGGGAGACCGTTGCTATGGCGGCAAGTGCGCATTTGAGCGCAGGGCCTATGGGCCAGGGCAACATGGCCAAAGGCGTGGGGCAAAATACTCTGATTATAAGATCCAGCTAAGAGAAAAGCAAAAGGTCAAAAGGATATATGGTATTCTTGAGAAACAGTTCAGGGGGTACTATTACCTTGCTGAAAGACAAAAGGGTATCACTGGTATAAATCTTTTAGTCCTGCTTGAATCTCGATTGGACAATATCGTTTACAGGATGGGTTTTGCAAGTTCCAGAAATCAGGGAAGGCAAATGGTCAGACACAACCACTTTCTGGTAAACGGCAAAAAGGTAAATATTCCCTCCTATCAAATGAGATCGGGAGACAAAATTGAGATAAGAGAGGCCAGTCGCAAAGTACCTGCGATCTTGGAGGCCTTGGAAACTGTTGTCAGAAGAGGCGTTCCAACCTGGATCGAGGTGGACAAGGAAAAATTCGTGGGGACGTTGGTCGGCCTTCCGAACAGGGAAGAGTTGACTATACCGATCCATGAACAACTCATCGTCGAGCTGTATTCGAAATAAATGGTACACCGATTATAAATCCTTATATAAGATTAAGAGGAGGCCTTTTTGGTAGACTTAAAGAGTAAGAATTGGCGTGAATTAATCAGGCCAAAACGGATTGAGATCAGCCAAGATAGCCAGACCAAGTCCTACGGAAAATTTATATGTGAGCCGCTCGAAAGAGGCTTTGGGATTACAATCGGCAATGCCTTGAGACGGATTCTTCTCTCGTCACTTCAAGGGGCTGCCATAACATCCGTCAAATTTGACGGAGTTGCCCATGAATTTTCCACCATTCCTGGTGTGCTTGATGACGTTACTGATATTTCTTTGAATCTAAAAGAAATCAAGCTGAAGCTCCTTGATGTTGATGAGGCTGTAATACACTTGAAAAAAGAGGGAGAAGGAGAGGCCAGGGCGGGTGATATGGAGACCCATGGTCTTGTAGAGATCCTGAACCCGGAGATGCACATCGCCACCCTTAATAAGGGGGCCGTGCTTGATATGGAACTGGTTGTCAGGTCAGGGAAAGGGTATGTGCCTGCCGAGAAGAACAAGGCGAAAGACCAGGCTATTGGCACTATCACCCTGGACGCGATATTTTCACCAATAGAAAAGGTAAATTATATGGTTACCAATGCCAGGGTGGGGCAGGTAACCGACTACGACAGGTTGACTCTTGAGGTATGGACAGACAGCAGTGTTACCCCCGAGGATGCAATTGCCTTTGCGGCCAAGATTTTGAAAGAGCATATGAATCCCTTCATTAACTTTGATGAGGAACCAGAGCCAGTTGAAGAGGAAGAAGAGGAAAGGGAAGAAAAACTCAATGAAAACCTGTTCAGGTCTGTTTCAGAGCTTGAGCTGTCTGTGCGGTCATCAAATTGTCTGAAGAATGCCAATATAACACTGATTGGTGAGCTGGTTCAGAAGACCGAAGCCGAGATGTTAAAGACAAAGAACTTTGGGAGAAAGTCTCTTAACGAGATTAAGGCCATACTTGAAGAGATGGGGCTTTCTCTGGGGATGAAATTGGATAACTTCCCTCCAGCCGACAGTTCGGATGAAGGTGAAGAAGAGTTAGAAGAGGATTCAGATAATGAGGCATAAGAAAGCGTGGAAGCACCTCAGTCGCAACTCAAGCCACAGGAGGGCGTTACTGAGAAACCTTGTGACTTCCCTGTTAAAACATGGACAAATAGTGACAACCGACGCAAAGGCAAAGGCTGTTAGGCCCTTAACAGAAAAGATGATCACACTTGCCAAGAGAGGAGATCTTCATGCCAGACGTCAGGCCTTGGCCTATATCCAGGAAAAGGCGATTGCACACAAGCTGTTTGATGAGCTAAAGGACCGCCACCTTGACAGGCAGGGCGGTTATGTAAGGATCATCAAGAAGGGTATCCGCAAGGGAGACGGTGCGCCCATTTCTATCGTTCAACTGGTATCTGTGGATGTGGAAAAGAAGCCTGCCAAAAAGAAGACCAAGGTGTCTAAAAAGGCAGATCAGGCCCCTGCCGCTGCGGTGATGGCTCCAGTATCAGAAAAGGAGCAGGAAGAAAAGACTGTTGATACCGTGGAAGCTGTTGGTGTCAGCGAAGAAAAGACGGTGACAGTCGCGGGTGCGGATGCCACATCAGAGACAGTGGATATTATTGAAGCCAAAGACAACGCAGTTGAAGATGTGCGGGAAGAAACAGGTTCAGATCCTCAAATGGCCGAAGGGGAAATAAAGGAGGAAAACGCTGGAGGAATCGAGTCCGGTTCTTCAGAAAAAGTCTAAAAAAAGGGTGTTGCTTTCCCAATCGTTTTGTTGCTGTCATTTGCTGTTTATATAGTGTGGGAATTTTTAATCTGATAGTGTTGTTTAAGATATGATTGTATATCCGAAAAACAAAAAAACCTCCTTGTCGTTTAAGCGGCAAGGGGGTTTTTTTATGTTTTTAACCCAGTGCAGTACCAGCGCTATTTGCTCTACGGTGTGGAGGGCGCTGTGAGGAGTGATGCACTAGGATATTAATCGGACTGTTATCTTTTTGCGAGGAGTCTGTGGTGAATGAATTTATTCATAAGGACCTGCTTGGGATGGGAGATCTGTCTGTTGGCGATATTACTCTCATATTGGACACGGCGGAGTCTTTAAAGGAGATCTCAACAAGGGATATAAAAAAGGTTCCCACTTTGAGGGGCAAGAGTGTTGTCAACTACTTTTTTGAGCCAAGCACCAGGACCCGTACCTCTTTTGATATTGCGGCAAAGCGTCTGAGCGCTGACACCTTCAGCCTGACCGCCTCCGGAAGCAGCAGTGTTAAGGGAGAAACCCTGATTGACACAGCCAAAAATCTTCAGGCGATGAACCCTGATATTATCGTACTGAGGCATCCTTCAACCGGGGCTCCGCATCTGCTGGCAAAGGAGATTTCCGCCGGCGTCATAAATGCTGGTGATGGGATCAATGAACACCCGACTCAGGCCTTGCTGGATATGTTAACAATCAGGGAGAGGAAGGGAAGGATTGAAGGTCTTGAGATCGCCATTATCGGGGATATCTCTCACAGCCGTGTGGCGAGGTCAAACATCATCGGGCTTACCAGGATGGGGGCAAAGGTCACAGTCTCAGGACCGCCTACAATGATTCCGGCTTATATTGAATTGTTCGGGGTCAAGGTGGTCCTTAACCCTGCCGAGGCGGTAAAAAACAAGGACGTTGTCATGATGCTCAGAATCCAACTGGAAAGGCAGAGTAACGTCCTGTTTCCCAGTCTAAGGGAATATGCATCTTTTTTTGGGCTGACAAAGGAAATCCTGAAGGGCGCTAAAAAAGATGTGGTCGTCATGCACCCGGGGCCGATCAATCGAGGGGTGGAGATAACTTCCGAGGTGGCCGACGGCCCACGCTCCGTCATCCTTGATCAGGTTACAAATGGGGTAGCGGTGCGTATGGCCGTGCTCTATCTCTTGCTTGGAGGATACAAAGAGTGACCACGTTGATTAAAAATGCCGAGGTGGTTGACCCTGAAAGGGGGACCGTAAAGAAGTCCGATCTGATCATTGAAAAGGGAAATATCGCCAAGATATTGCCGCGCGGCGACTTTGATTTTAAGGGGCCTGGTCTTAAGACAATTGATGCCTCAGGAAAACTGATTGTCCCTGGCCTTGTTGATATGCATGTTCATCTGAGAGAACCAGGTCATGAGTATAAAGAAACTATTGTGACAGGGGCGATGGCCGGTGTGGCAGGAGGATTCACTGCACTGGCATGCATGCCCAACACCCTGCCCCCTAACGATTGCCGGTCAGTGACTGAGTTTATCCTTGAACGGGCGAAAAAGGCCGGGCTTTGCAGGATATACCCTGTTGCTGCAATAACAATTGGGCAGAAGGGAGAGACCCTAACAGAATTTGGTGATCTCAAAAAGGCTGGAGCTAAGGCGGTCTCGGACGACGGGTTTCCTGTAATTAACAGCGAGGTGATGAGGCGCTGCCTTGAATACGCCAGATATCATGGCCTTACGGTCATATCACATTCGGAAGATACTGCCCTCTCAAAAGGTGGTGTAATGCACGAAGGGGACGTATCAACCAGGATAGGTCTTGCAGGCATTCCAGCTGCAAGTGAAGAGATCATGGTCTATCGTGAGATATCCCTTGCCGGATTGACCGGGTGCCCTGTTCATATAGCCCATGTCAGCACCGCAGGAGCTGTCGAATTGATCAGGAGGGCCAAGGAGGGCAATATCCCTGTCACAGCAGAGACAGCCCCCCATTATTTCAGCCTGGACCATAGGGCCGTAATAGGATATGACCCCAACACAAAGATCAATCCTCCGCTTAGGACGGAAAAAGATATCCAGGAGATAAAGAGAGGGCTTGCCGAAGGCGTAATTGACGCAATTGCAACAGACCATGCCCCCCACAGCCTGCTTGAAAAACATATTGAGTTTGACAAGGCCTCATTCGGGATAATAGGGCTTGAAACCGCACTTGCCCTAACCCTGAATTTGGTGCGGGAAGGCGTTTTGAAGCTCCCCGAGGCGATAAAAAAGCTGTCCTACAATCCAGCCCATATCCTGGGGATAGAAGGAGGCCGTCTTTTTGAAGGCGCCAGAGCAGACCTTGCAATCATTGACCCGGATTACGAGTATGTTCTTGAAGAAAAGGATATCAATTCAAAAAGCAGGAACACCCCTTTTATAGGAAAGCCACTTAAAGGCAGAAATGATCTTACCATGATCGGCGGGAAGATTGTCTGGCAAAGAAAGCGTTAAGGGAATTATTTTGACGTGCTTATATACTGAATTGCCTAACGATTTTGCTGCCATCCAAGTATGACCCAAGATGTATTTGGTGGACACCAATATGCATGTATCCTTCGTTTAATAAAAAAAATGATGAGGGTGTCATAGTAAAAAAGTTTTAGTTCTCGTCCATCTGTTGTCGGAGGTCCAGCCTGCTTTCAGCATGGTCAACCTTAAGCATTTCCAGCAGTCTGTTCCTCGCTTCATTCAGCAGCGATGGCGGCTCCGGCCATTGTTCCATGATGATTGCGCCGGAAAAGCATCGTTTCTTCAGACGGGCAAGGAGTCCTGTGATTCCGGAGGGGTCTTTTCCCGCAGGACCTGTAAATATAGTCATGTGACTGTCATGGTCGCCGTAGTTTTCGTGCATGTGGACATGTATTATCGGGACCTGTGGGCTTAGAAGATCTACATATTTAAGATAGTCGTTGAGGGTGTCCTTGCAGAGGTTGGCGTGGCCCAGATCAAGACACATCCCCACGTGAGAGGTCTTTTGCGGCCACAACTTGTGCAGGTGTTCAAACAGGCTGTTAAAGGCGGCAGGTCCTGTTGCAGGTACATTTTCGATGGAAAGCCTGATACCGGTCGTCCCCGCCAAAAACTCGATCAGTGGGCTTATGGCCTGAGCATAGGCATCAATTCCTTGTTCGGCAAAGAAATGGATGTTTACCAGGGATGCGCCGATATCCAGGGCAAGCTCAGCGTTTCTGAAAATTACATCATGGCTTTTCTCTTTTAACGGGTTTGCGGTCCAGGGGACATGTACTGACATGGCCATGTCATGATCACGGGCGATTTTTCTGATCAGGGCGCGAGACCTTTTCCTCAGATCGCACTCTGTCCAGCCGGCGCTACTGTCCTTAAGGTCGGGGAACCACTCAAAGGCGTCAAAGCGATTTACCACAGCATATCTGAAGGGCTCTGTAATGCTGGAGGTGGAAAAAAAGGTCTGGTTACCGATGCGGATGCGGGCTTCAATCACCTATTATTGCCTCTCTCTGGGAATGGGAGAAAAAACATCGCCTTCAGGCGAAGACTTATGTTGGATCTTTTGCGCTATAAGGGTTGATTCCCACCTGAGGTCTTGTCTGCACGACATAATATTTGTTTTTGGAGCAAACCCCCTCTATGTCCTGTGGATAACCAAATTTCTCTTCCACAATAGCGCCGATGGTTGTAACTTTCATGCAGAATTTCTTTTGAAATTTTTCATCCCACACAAGCGGCTCTTTGGAATAATCCAGCACAAGTTCTCTTGGAGCCTGCGACATTACGCTGTCGTAAAGACCAGCGCCCGCATAGTCAACCAGGTCCTCTCCATTTGAATCAGAGCGGAAGATCAGGCCTTTCCCGAACATGCCTATGCTCTTGCTGGGAAAGGCAAGAAAATGGGCCTTATCTTCCCCTTTTTTCATGGAAAAGCTAAAAGCCCTTCCAGGATAATTGCCGACCAGTGTCTCTCCAAGTCCGGGAACCGCCTCAGCGTAAATCTCATTCCTGGCCGACGTAAAGGGATTTATGGTGTGGATCACAAAACTGTAATCTGCTTCAATAACCTCCTGTATAAGAACAGCCATCAAAAGGTCGTCATGTAAAATCCCCTGTGCCCTGCGGCTCAAAAAGGCCCTCTCATTCCATTTTGAACCCCAGACTCTCTTGATAGACTCCCATGCATCTGCCCAGTTGTTGATGACAAGCCCTGCTTCTTCCGTCACCTGATATAGATACAATCTAAGTTCATCAGGGGCCTTGAGTCCAAGGACAGTATCCTTGATTTCCCCAAGAAGCCCGCCGATGGAATCTACCGCCACATCTTCAGCCTTTGTTGTCAGCTGATTATAGCGCTTTGAGGCCTCTTTATTGATACCGTCATTCAGCACATGTTCAAACACGCCGAAAGGCAGGGCAACAGAGCTTGGCAGATTTATCCATCCTGGCAGAATTCCCCTGAGCCTTTTGAGGTTATTGGATTTTCCTCCTACTATCTTATCGCTGAAATCCCTTTCTAAGACCGCATAGGAAGAAAACGCGGGATGAGATATTAGTTTGCGGAGAGGACGGATCTTTGGCGAGAGTATTTCCGAGTCTTCCCGGCCCTTATTGACAATAACCTCTCCTTTCGCATTTACTGCCAGGCTGATCACCTGCCCGTTTAAGGACTTTAGATATTCTATTGTATCCGGGTCATAACAGGTTGCGATCAGCACCTGGGCGTTTCTTGCGCGAATGGCCACATGGGATACAATGTCGGTGGTATCAGGGGTGATGATTGCTGTGACACCCTGAGGGATTTCCTCGTTACCTGCGATCTTGTCGGTGATGACGACAGTGGGCCTTACAAAACTCTTGTACTGGAGGGATTCAAGGTTCCTGGCCACCTCCACCTGTCCCATGCCATGCCCCTGACTGACCACCTGCCAGTTGCCAAGATCCGCACCCCTGCGCAGGATCGGGTTAAGGTGGCGCAGCAGCATCACCAGGGCAAACGAGAGTCTCCCGCGCACCACCTCTTCTGTAAAAAGCGTAATGGTCCAAGAATCCGCACAAAATGCCCTTCCCAACAATTCCGCCTTGGGCTGGAGCAGGTTATAATAGCGATCAATAAGGCCGCCTACAACACGCCCGAGACGTTCGAGCACTGCCTGGACCTTAAGCGTCCAGTCTTTTCCGGAGGCGGGTTTTTTCCCCACAAGGCTCCACTGACGATTGCACTGGTCAAGCTCTTCATCATCGTCAGTAAGGGCAAGATTTACAAGCATCACTGCTATCAGTCTTGCCAGATCAACCGCTGTCCAATTAAAATGCAGTGTTCGCTCCACTGCAACACGCAGAAAATCCTCCAGCGCAAGGTCCAGGAAGATGAGGTCCAGCACACTGTCCCTGCGCTCCTCTAGCCAGCCGGAAAGTCGCCTGCGGCCCTCCGTAAGCCAGCCTAACATGGTAAACAACGCATCAGGCCCTGCATCCTTGTTCGACCATATATTGTCCATTAGCGTATGCATGTCCTGGTCAAACAGATATCTTGCCGCTTGTATGGCAACGCCAAGATCAGTCCCGGAATGAACTCCTTTTAAGACACCCAGAAACCCCTCAAAATCATGGATAAGGGCATCCTTTAAGTGCGGGATGAAGTCCGGTTGAGACCTGATAGGCCGGTCATAGCTGATAAGCCTCTCTTTAGTAACGCCACCTGCCTTAAGCTTCTTGTAGAAGAGATCAAGATCTCCGTTGCTCCTCAAAAACGTCAGATATGCCTCGCACAACACCACATCATCCGGCGTGGTGTTGTTGTGTAGCTTCTGGTGCCACTCTTCCATAAAGTGGCCAGAGACTTCTTTGATGTGATGGCGGTGCATGATATTTAGGATCTCGTCTCTGATTCGCTGTCCCTCGCCCCCCCTGCCAAGGGTGGTAAGAATCAGACGGATCAGATGACGTGCCTGCGGATGATCTACATAAAGGGCGGCAAGCCTCTTTGTCAAACGATCCAGTGCATGGCTCAATTCCCTTGGTTGGGTGTTGTAGTTTCTCTGCCAGTCCAACTGTCTTATGGCGGAGTAACGCAACCAGACGTAGACAAGGGCAAGGCCATCCGTGTCGTCTCTGATGTCATCCAAGAGGTCATAACAAAGGTTGAACCTGTGCATCAGGGTCCAGGAATGCCCGCACATCTCCCTTTCAATGATCTTTTCCGCCAGGGCCTCAAACTTGATAGGCATCTTTGGCATGTGGCCTGAGCTTATTTCCTGCCTTAAGGGGATCTCAATCAGATAGTCCTGGCCGTGATTATTGTCCCAGTGGTTGTCATCAGGGAAAAAAAGGACAAAGGCTATAAGGGGGAAGTGTAGATCATCGCTCAATTGCAGGATAATCTGGGACGTGCCGTTTGTTTTTATAAAAGGCGTCTGAATGGCGGTCTTGTCAAAGACGCGGCTTTGTTCAGGCCATATGTTTTCAGGCGGGATCTCCCAGGAAGGCTCCCTCAGGCGTCGAAACCCCCAATGGAAAAAGACTGTGCGTTGGGCCTCCATTTTTATAATGATCTCAACGCCTGTGCCGGTAACCTGTTTTTCAAAAATGAGCAGGAGGCCACTCCTGGTCATAATGTTTTCAGCAGTCATTAATGGGTTGCTTGCTGTGTTTTTTCAGAGATTATCGCCACTGCCGTATCCAGCATGGAATAGGCCTTTTCCAGGTCGTCAAACGCCCTGTGGACCCAGCTGCTCCCCCAGAAAAAGTTGCAGCTAGTCTCGGCCACCAGCAGATGATCATAGCCTTTTATGATCATCTGACGCACCTCCTCGGGGTTGCCCAGATCATGATAATATTCATCGAACATTCTCTTGGCCATCTGATAATAAGAGCTACAGTTGTGCAACTCTTCCAGGCCCTTTTTCTGGAGGAGAGAACCCTTCCACTGGGTGAAATCGCCTCCCCAGTGATGCCCGGTATTCCAGGCCCCCTGGTAGACATCCACTTCCTCACTGGGTGGATACATTTCAAGATAGTTGCTGATATGGATTGGGGTAAATCCAAGAGTCCCTTCCCTGTAACGATTGAGGATTTGATGGTAAAAATGGCCCCAGAAGCTGCTTTGTATGTTTATGTTGCGGAACCATCCGCCGTTTTCTCCATCTGTCCATGTGGTCACCAGTGCGGGAAAATCACAGGCCTTTGTCCTTTCATAAATCTCATGCTGAAACCACCCTGGGTCAAGTCCGGACTGCTGGGCGCTCGATAGCTCCCGGTTGCGGGGGATCACGATGATCTCTTCTCCTTCGTAGCGGGCAATATGGGGCCTGTAGCGCACCTCCTCCCAGCGCATCTCGCGCCTGGGTTTGATATACCAGCAATCAACCAGCACATATTTGTAGCCGTGGCGTTTCAAGACCGGGATCATCTCCATGGAAAACCCCATTTCAGGGGGCCAGAAACCCAGAAAACTGTCCCTGCCCAACATGTGTCTGCCCAGGCCGATCCACCATGATGTCTGGGTATCCCAGTCCGTTTCCGGGATCAGCGGATATACGGTGTGATAGAGGCCTGAGCCCAAAAACTCGATATTGGATCTTTGGTAGCAGGTGAGCATGTCCTCTATATCTATTACATCATGAAAGGTCTCCCTGATTGCAGGATCTTCAAATTGCTTCAATAGTGTGCCTGAAACGCTCATATGGAGTTTTGCGGCATCTTCATATCCCTCCAGCATCCGTACAGGGCGGTCATAACACCAGAGTATCTGCCTTGCCTCCCATCTTTCGTCAGAGTTGTGCAGGGCGATAAGATTTCCCAGAGGCTGATGCATATTCAGACCGAGAGCATGGTAGACCTGGGCCATTAGAACCCTCCTTGGGAATAAATAACGAATTGTTAATTTTAAATGTTGAATTTTGAATTACTATTGGATTATTTCCTTAAGTTATATTGTATATAATTAAAAATTCAAAACTCGGAATTTGGATTTTGTCCTGACGAAGAGATTGATCAAAAAAGCCTTGTTAGTTCAGGCGCTACCTGCTAAAGACAGATAGCATCTTGTCTCCGATCACATCCCAGTTGAAAGACTCCTCAACAGCGGCCCTCCCGTTTCTGCCCATCCATCTTCCCCACTCAAAGTCCGTGAAGAGTGTGCCCAGCCCCCATGCAGTGGATTCCGGGGTGGGGTGGATCTTGAGCCCGTTTATCTCGTGCCGGATATACTCGTTAGGTCCGCCGTTTATTGTGGCGACTACAGGCTTTCCCGCGCTCCAGCCTTCGAGCACGACAATGCCGAAGGGCTCATTGCGGCTTGGCACGCATACAACATCGCAGGCCTTGTAAAGATCAACCAGTTCCCAGCCCCCTTTGAAACCGACAAACCTGGTTGCATGAGAGACATTGAGTTGCCGTGCGCGCTCTTCCACTGAAAGCCGCATCTCACCGTCTCCAACAAAGACAAATTTGGCGTTTGGATAATACCCGAGGATATATGGAATAGCCTCCACTAAAAGATCCGGCCCTTTTTGATATACCATACGGCCGACGAACAGGACCATGGGATCCATTGGGCCAACCCAGTACTGGCCTCTGATTACACCCGGGTCAAGCCAGCCGTCCCATTGATGCACATTTACCGCATTGTAGACAACGGATACCTTCCAATCCGGCGCCTCGTACATCCACATAATCTCGTTTTTGAGCGACTGGGATACGGTGATTACATGGTCCGCCCAGTAGATTCCGGCCCGCTCATGCTCCCTGACACGGGCGGATCTGCCCTGGTGAAAGACGTTCCCGCACCGGCCATATTCTGTGGAATGCATGGTGAAGACGGCCATCCTCCCTCTGGCCTGTTTGATCCAGATCATTGCAATGGCCGTAAGCCAGTCGTGGGCATGAATCACGTCAAAAGGGCCGATATAGTCTTCTGTCTGATAGACATGGGCCACGATAGACCGGCACATATTTATGATTTCCTCGGCAAAGTCCGGGTGGAGGTCAAACGGACACCGGTGATAATGGACTCCATCAATCCAGTCATACAGGCTCTGGCCCCGTCCCACACGGGTAAAGACATGGACCTCGTTGCCTTTTCGCTCAAGCGCCGCGGCAAGTTCTGTGACGTGAACACCAACGCCCCCGACAGGTATCGAATGAAGAGTCTCCCAGGACAGCAGTGCGATTCTCATGGCTAACCTCCGTTAACAAGTAAAAAGCCAGTTGAAGATAAGCCTACTGCAAAATTTGGAGAAAAATGATAACACCCAAGCTGCGCGATTGTCCGGCAACAACTGGGGGAACCCTCCTAGGGGCGATTGGCTATTCGCTCATTTTAGGTGACAGCATAAAGGTGTTGAAGGGGTATTATCAAACAACTACTTATTACATAAACCTTTTATAAGTATATGGGGTGAAATATGTATTTTTTGTTACCAAAGTATGTATTTTTATTTGTGTCCAGTGAACCGCAAAGTTT
The DNA here is from genome assembly GCA_002424495.1 of Desulfobacteraceae bacterium UBA5623. Lineage (GTDB taxonomy): Bacteria > Desulfobacterota > DSM-4660 > Desulfatiglandales > Desulfatiglandaceae > UBA5623. Next base: position 2,307 of record DIKH01000155.1, on the reverse strand, counting down.
GTCAAACAGCCTTTCCGCAATAGGGACAATATTGAAAAGAAGGCGCGAGCATGCCCCCGCAATGAGGGCAGGATTTGGATGTGCCTCTTTTATCCCCACTCATCAGATCCCCTGACTCGCTTGAAATGGTGCCGCAGCTCTGACACTCAGTAAAAGGGGTGCCCTTCTTAACCCTTAAGAGGGGGATAAAAAAGACAGACAGATAGTGATTGACCATCTTAAGGCGCGCCTGATAAAGACCGCATGAAGGGCAGCGCCTTGGCTGGTCGTCAAGATTGATTGTTTTTGGTTGTATCCCCGCAACTAAAAAAAACATGATATCAGAGTGAATGACGTTTGATAATTGGCGGAAATCTGGTATCCTAAAAACCAGGCACAATATTTTGTATGTTCAATCAGTAACATTCATAAGTCAACAGTCATTTTCAGTATCATCATATTTCCGCTCAGGGGTCTCATTGTCCCTGCAATAAACAAGACCAGGAGAACATAATATGAAAAAGACTGGTATCCTGAAGGACATAAGGTTCATCAATCACGAAACAGGACCTGGGCATCCGGAAAGCCCAAAAAGACTTGAGGTGATTTATGCCATGCTTGAAGATCCTGATATGAAGGACAAATTTTTGGAGGTCCCTGCCAGGCGGGCCGGGATGGAGGATCTTTCACTGATTCATGCCCCCGGTTACATTAGCATGGTCGCCTCGACAGAGGGAAAAGAATGGAGCAGCCTTGACCCTGACACATCCACCTCCCCCGGTTCATACGAGGCTGCCGTCTTTGCGGCGGGGGGGCTGTGTCAGGCCATCTCAATGGTTGTAACAGGTGAGCTTGACAATGCAATGGCGCTGGTGAGACCCCCCGGACATCATGCGGAAAGGGACCGCGGCATGGGCTTTTGCCTGTTCAACAACGTGGCTGTAGGCGCAGAATATGCCCAGAAGTTTCATAAGCTAGGCAGGGTTCTCATTGTAGACTGGGATCTCCACCACGGAAACGGCACCCAGCATTCCTTTGAAGATGATCCATCTGTTCTGTATTTTTCAACTCATCAATATCCCTACTATCCCGGCACAGGCGCATTTGATGAAGCGGGCCTTGGCAAGGGCGAGGGTTTTACCGTCAATGTCCCATTGCGGACCGGTTATGGGGATGAAGAATTTGCTGGGATCTTTGAAAAGATACTTAAGCCAGTTGCCCTTGAATTCAATCCTGAGCTGATCCTGGTATCAGCCGGCTTTGACATCCATGAAAATGATCCGCTGGGTGGCATGAGGGTGACACCAAAGGGTTTTGCCGGGCTGACCAGTTCCATCATGGACATTGCGGATCAATGCTGTGACGGGAAAGTGGTCATTACACTGGAAGGTGGCTATGATCTGGCAGGCCTCAGGGCGTCGGTTAAGGAGGTGTTAAGACAATTGGCAGGCCTTTCCGAGACAGACCATGTTGCTATGGCATCACGTGCTGATCAGGCTGTGCTTGGTAACCTGATAAAGCGAGTTGCCCAAGTCCACAGCCGCTATTGGAAGGGGTTGAACGCATAATCACTAAGTGTTTGGATCCATTAATCTAATCCACTTTTAATTCAAAATTAATAATTAAAAATTCAAAATTGTGTCTTAATAGACTTTTTATGGGAACCAGCGGTCGCTACGGCAAATATGGAGAAACCAAGAGGCTTGCCCGCCTCAGAAAGACCGGACCCTGCTTTTTACCGGCAGGCCGGGGAATAATGCCATCAAGGGCGTTTGAACAATTTGGAGAAAGGCCGTTTTCCAGGACAAAGATCAAGATTATCCCTGCCGGCATAATGGATTCCCGCTATATCCGAAGCCTGATCACAAGGGTCTTCGGCATTTATGGCCCCTATGATGACACCCTAACCAACTGGTTTTTGACCGGCATGACATTTACCATCATGGCCTTATCTGGCAAGAAAAATGTCGGTTTCGCCATGCTCGGACGGTCTTACCTTGGCCAGTCCGCCCCTCGTGTATATGAACTGCTTGCAATAGCAGTGGAGCCTGAAATGCACAGACAAGGGGTCGGAGGCCTTTTGATGAAGGCTATTGAAAATGAGTGCGGGAAAAGCCAGGCCGAGACACTTGTCCTGCACACCTCAGTGGATAATCTTTCAGCCCAAAGGCTTTTTAAGAAATTCGGGTTCTCTGCCCTGGGAACCAAGGCCGGTTTTTACCCTGAAGGCCAGGATGCTATCTTGATGAGCAAGGATATGTTATGGATCCCTTAAAAATTTATGGGGAGAAAAGGCATGAAACAGATTACAGAAGGAGTCTATTTTAT
>DIKH01000348.1 GCA_002424495.1 Desulfobacteraceae bacterium UBA5623 | reverse complement strand
GATAATGCCAGTCGGTGAATCGATCCTGTTCACGATTGTCGTCCATTTAGTTTCCCCTGAATTCTTCCATTGTTGCCTGTCCCGGTTGGCTGATGCCTTCTCGTTTGATGATTTTCCATATCGTTATGAAAATAATTTTTACATCCAGCCACAAAGAACGGTTGTCCACATACCAGACGTCCAGCTTGAATTTTTCTTCCCAAGTGATCGCATTGCGCCCATTAACCTGCGCCCAGCCGGTAATGCCCGGTTTCACTTCGTGCCGGCGCATCTGTTCAGGGCTATAGCGATCCAGATATTGCATTAGTAACGGGCGTGGACCCACCAGGCTCATGTCGCCTTTCAGGACATTGAACAGTTCGGGCAGTTCGTCAAGACTGGCAGCGCGCAAAAACCGGCCCAAACGCGTCAGCCGATCCACATCGGGCAATAGCTCACCATTTGCTCCCCGCTCATCCGTCATTGTCCGTAATTTATAAATATAAAAAGGTCGTCCCTGCAAACCTGGTCTTTGCTGTCGAAACAAAGCAGGAATTCCTAGTCGCCAATGAATATGTAAAACTAGAAACGCTATTAATGGACATAAAATCATTAAGGCCACCAAGCTGATAATGATATCAAAAATACGCTTCATTATTTTCTCAAAGTTAATCAATTTCTATGACAAGATCTTTGACCTAGGAGGCTGTCCGAGAACTCAATATTGATAATTCTGTAATCGTAATATCAGTGAATTACAAGTCACCAAGAAGTCTAAAAATCTACTCTCGGACAATCTCCTAGTGCTATTTCATAAAGTTTTTCATGTAAGCCAATGATATTCTTTATATCGTAGATATTCATTTGTTTACGTCCACGTTCGCCCATTTCTAATGCCGCAGTGGAATTTTCTATCAGGCTTTTGATTGCTGCAGATAAAGCATGAATATCTCCGACTGGCGCTAGCACACCACTACCTCCGCTTAATAGATCCCGCAATCCACGTATATCATACCCAACAACAGGCACCCCGAGGCATTGAGCTTCCATTACGGATCGGGGGAGGCCCTCTCTTTCTGATGGCAGTAATACTACCTGAGAGGCACAGATAAGCTGGGGTATGTCCTCGCGGAAGCCCAAGAAATGGACGCGCTTTTCTATATCCATTTCTTTCGAGCGTTCTTTAACTGATTTCATTGAAGGACCTGTTCCCGCAAAAGCAAGATGAACATCATGCCTATTTAGCAGGTTCAATGCCTTCAATGCATCGATATGTCTTTTCTCAGGATTGAACTCGGCTATCATCAATAATAGTTTATCAGAGGGATTTAACTTTAAATCATTACGAATCTTTTCTATATCTGAGGGGGCGACTCTATCTTGTGAATAAAAAGTTGTATCAACTCCGATACCGGGCATATAAAACAAACGATGAGGCTGAATGATACCTAATTTTCTTGCTGCTTCTTCATCATCTCTATTGATCACAACAAGACAATCGGTCCATTTCCCGGCTAATCGTTCTAATGTAACAAAAATATAATTTTTTAGAAAATTCCCGCGTTGATGGAAATGAAAGCCATGCGCAGTATAGATAATTTTTATTTTGACTTTCCCTCTATTTTTGCGAAGAGCAAAACGTGTCAAAAAAGATGCAACTGGAGTATGTACATGAACTATATCGTAGCCTCCATCATTTACCGTTGACCTTACAGTTTCAACGGCTTGCAAATTTTGAAAATCTATTGGATCGCGTGACCAAGTCACGTTGTATGTGTTATCAAATGCTTCTTTACATCCTGCGCAATCATTAACCCCACTTGCCATGGCGTCCACTATCCAACCTTTAGATCTAAAAAAACGAGCGTAAGGCAACAAAAAAGTCTTGAGTGTAATGGAACAAGTAGAAACCATAAGTAGCTTAACTGCAGAATCCAATATTTATATTTTGCCTTTCTTTTTTAACTTTATTTCTTCTAGAGACAATAAAAAGGTCTAAAGAACCGTGCTGCTCCCCAAAATGACATAATTGGGCATTATAAGCAAAGGTTTCAAGGTCAGAGTGACGTGAATTAATGGTCAATAAATACAAACTCATGGATATCCTGTCGGGTTTTGTGATTGCCAGCGCCAAGTGTCGGCACACATTTCTTCCAGGCTGCGGGCGGCTTTCCAGGCCAACATCTTTTCGGCAAGTGACGGATCAGCATAGCAGGCGGCGATGTCTCCGGGGCGTCGGTCTGTAATTTGATAGGGTATGGTTTTGCCTGATGCCTTTTCAAACGCATGGAGCATTTCCAGAACGCTGTAACCACTGCCGGTGCCAAGGTTTACGATGAGGGGTGCGGTGATGATACTTTTGGATTGCCGCCTTCGCGGGGATGACAAACTGCTGGTGGATGAGAAATTAAGGTTGGATTCTTGACTTTGTGGGGATGATGACTCTGCTTTTTCCATGCAGCGCAGGGCAGCGACGTGCCCTTCGGCCAGATCCATGACGTGGATGTAGTCTCGCACGCCGGTGCCATCGGGTGTGAGGTAGTCGCTGCCGAAAACGCTCAGCCGCTCGCGGCGGCCCACGGCCACCTGGCTGATATAGGGCATCAGGTTGTTAGGATGCCCGCCGGGGTCCTCGCCGATGAGCCCGCTGGGATGGGCTCCGACAGGGTTGAAGTAGCGCAGCAGGGCAATCTGCCAGGCGGAGTCGGAGGCATAAAGATCCTGAAGGATTTGCTCGATCATGAGTTTGGTTCTGCCGTAAGGGTTGGCAGGCGCCAAGGGAAAGTCCTCCCGGATGGGGACGGTGTGCGGATCGCCGTAAACGGTGGCTGACGAGCTGAAGACAAGCCTTTTGACACCGCGGGCCGCCATGACAAAGCAAAGAGAAAGGGTGCTTTCAATGTTGTTTTCGTAGTAGCGCAGAGGCTCGGCGACGGACTCTCCCACGGCTTTGAGGCCAGCAAAGTGGATGGCGGCGGTTATGGAATGCTTTTGAAAGACGGCATCGAGGGCGGCGCGATCCCGAAGGTCTGCCTGATAGAAAGGCGGCCGCTTGCCAGTGATGGCTTCGATGCGATCCAGGACGGCGATCTTGCTGTTGGATAAATTGTCAACAATAACTGGATCATAGCCAGCGGAGATCAAGGCAACAACCGTGTGACTGCCGATGTAGCCGGTGCCACCGGTGATGAGGACGCAGTGCGAGTCAGGCGATGGGCAACCACCCCCTGCACCCCGGCCAGCGGGGGACACGAGTAATGGGGAAGAAAGATTTTGGTTCATAGTCTCAATGGTTGATGGTGAATGGTGAAAAGTCGGTCACTTCGGACTGAAGGAGCATGCTTCTGTTATGGGAGCAAAATGGACACGTATAACTCTTTGAGCTAATTCCATCCGGATTTATCGACTGGAATCAAAATGCAGTCCTCAAAAAAAATCATGAGAAATCAATCGCACTGAAATATACTGTTGTTCAAGGGCCTCGCAGCAAGTCATCAAATATTTCTCGCTTCTCCTGAATGACCATTCAATTCGGGGAATCGCTTCGGTGCAGCTTTTCCCATAGCTCCTGCCACGCAGCCTTGATGGAAGGGTCTGGTGCATTCACACGGCTTCTCATAAAATCTACACCAAGCTCCGTGTTTAAGAAATCGGCAATAATCTTAAGAGGCTGAATCAAAGAGATCAGAAACACATCCCTCCATTGACCGCTTTTTATTGCGTGCCCAGCAATTGCTTGCCAGAAAACATTGCGCCTGCCGAACATCTTTTTAAAAAAACGTCGCTCTTCACGATATCCCAACAATACTTCTGGAATCCCTGCAAAACTACTTTCACGGTAAGCTCTGTACAAAACCAGTTGGTCCTCGGCACCGTCAGCCTTTGATGTATAAGGGTGCGCTTTAAACCATGATGATTTTCCCAACCAGGTCGGATGGGTAAGAGGAAACCCTTGCCAGGGGTGTCTGCAGATTTCTGAATGAGATTCAGGTACTTGCCATACACCATACAGATTACCGTCATTACGAAAATATGCAATCGAAGAAGCAACCACATCAACATTTGGATGATGTTCCAAAAACGTCACTTGTTTGTTTATGCGGTCAGGAAACGCAATGTCATCAGCATCCATACGGCAAAAGTATTTTCCTTTCGCCATAGCTACCGCCTGATTCAAGCGAGACGAGATCCCTCTGTTCTTTCCGTCAGATAATGCTATGATCCTGTCGTCTTTGAAACTTTTCGCAATTTCATGGCTGGCATCATTTGAACCATCATCCAAAAGCAACAGGGTCCAATCCGTATAAGTCTGCGCGATTATTGAACGAACTGCGCTACGCAAAGTCGCTTCGGCATTAAATACGGGCAATCCGATTGTAACCGAGGGGCACTCGTCTTTCATGATTTCGTCCTTGTCAACTTTCACGATAGAATATCCGCCCGGGCCACCCTG
>DIKH01000287.1 GCA_002424495.1 Desulfobacteraceae bacterium UBA5623 | reverse complement strand
ATTTTGAGGTGAGCCTTTTCCGTCAACATGGCAGACCTTGGTCAGGTCAATGTGCACATCCGCAGTGCGGGTATGTGTTTCATGGCCTTCGATTATGGTGGCGGCCCTTGGAAGACCAATGATATCACAGGAGACGTTTTGCTCATCTGTGTAGTGTAGATACCCTCGCGTGTCCTGTTTGGCCGCATCCCTGTAGATATTGTTTATCACCTCCCTGCGGATGGACTCGCCCGATGTCTCTTCCTGCAGGTTTATCACAAGTATTATCAATGAGCCTGTTGCAGTGGGAATGCGCACGGATTCAGCAATAAAGCCGATATGCTTCATCTCAGGTATTACAAGGGCAAGGGTGTTTGCAGCCCCTGTTGTGGTAAGGATGATGTTATTCAGAACGCTGCGGCTTTTTCTCAGATCTGTCGCCCCAGCCTTTGGCAGCCTGTCCAGGACCTCCTGTGAGCCTGTGACCGCATGGACTGTCGCCATGGAGGCTGTAAGTATCCTTTGCTGCCCGAAAAAATCGAAAAGCGGTTTTATCATGTGGGCCAGACAGGTAGTGGTGCATGAGGCGTTTGAAATAATATTGTGGACGCGCGGGTCATAATCGTTTTCGTTTATGCCCATGACGGTAGTAACTGCGTCATCCGGCATGGGTCTTGATTTATCTTTTATTTTAAAGGGGGCTGAGGCTATTACCTTTAATGCCCCTGCGTCGAGATGACCCCTTATGGAGCCCTTTGGGCTGTCAGGTGGAGCCGTTGGGTCCAGGAATTGACCTGTTGTTTCTACCACAAGCCTGACATTCTGACCTCGCCAATCAATGTCTTTAGGGTTCCTGGCCTCCTGCATGATCCTGACCTTTATTCCGTCTATGATCATTGTTCCTGTGCTATCGTCTACATAAGATATAACGTCTCCTCCCTTGTGTCCATAAAGGAACCCGCAGAGGGACCCATAAGTGGAATCTCTGACCAGGTAATGGGCCAGGTCTTTAAATGATGTGCCCACTTCACGGCCGACGTTGATGACGATTTCATCAAAATATTTTCGTGCGACATGGTGCCACAATGTTAGCTTGCCTATCCTGCCAAGTCCGTTGATGCCAAGTTTCATACCGCTTTTTGATGTTTCGCCTGATAAACTTTCCATATCACATTCCCTCCGTTTCTTTAATTTTTAGCCTTCCCAGGTAAACCGAACCTTCAAGACCATCAATGCTTAAATAGTCCCCGGATCGAAGATTATTCTGATCCATGGAACAGAAGCTATCCTTTTCATTACAGACAAGCTTTGAACACCCTACAACGCAGGTCTTGCCCAATCTATGCGCCACAATTGCAGCGTGTGAAGTGGAGCCGCCCCGTGCCGTGAGCAGGCCGTCAGCCTCGTAGATCTCTTTAATGTCATCCGGCACTGTGTCGCTCCTGACAATAATGAGAGGGGTTTCAGGCTCGACCTTGCGCCAGCGCCTGATCTCTTCAAGGCTGAAGACTACTCTCCCTGTCATGGCGCCGCCGCTTACACCTATGCCATGATCAAGCAACCTGATCTGTTCCTGCCCGGAAAAATCAAATGAATAAACCTTTCGCCTTTGCCTTATCACCATGTCGCGTGTTTGTAGAAAAAAAAGATCTTCTGTTTCAGGGCCCTCAAACGTAAATTCTATCTCCTGAGGACCTAAGTCTTTTTCGTAGAAAAGGTTTTTGGCCCATTCCCTCATGGTCTTGTAGATCTGGGGGAACATTACCTCGAGAGAGCTCTCAACCGGTCTGCTTTCGACTTCCGCCTGATTTTTTGAGATCGGTTGCGTTTTAACCAGACCGGATACTACGTCCTCGCCCTGATTTCCGGTTGTAAAATCACCCCATAACCTGACCATGTCACCGGACCATCTGGGGTTATGGGTAAAAATGACCCCAGATCCGGAAGTGGGAGAAAAGTTGCCAAAGGCCATTGCCTGAATGGTAACCGCCGTCCCCCAGTCATCAGAGATACCCATGATTTTGCGAAAGGTCTTGGCCTTTGCCGAATGCCAGGAATCAAAGACCTTGCCTATAGCTATAAAAAGCTGTTCGAGGGGGGACTCTTCAAAGACTACGTTGTTATCAAGGATAAATCTCTTATAGACCTGGGCGACTTCACACATCTGATCCCCGGATAAGTCTTTTTTAAAGGGGATGCCGAAGGCATTTTTGAAATCTGCTATGATGTCGTCAAAATCGTTTCGCGAAAGACCAAAAGCCATACCGTAAGACTGTAGAAACCTTCGATAGGTGTCCCCGGCGAACCACTTGTTCTGTGTCATGTTGATCATACCCTGGACAATATCGTCGTTGATCCCCACATTCAGAAATGTTGACAGCATGCCGGGCTGAGAGATGGAAGAGCTGCTCCTTACTGAAAAAAGCAAGGGATTTTCAGGATCACCAAAGGTTTTTCCGGTCATCTTCTCCAGAGCGCTTATTTCATTTAGGACCTGCTCTTTGAATCTCTTTCTTGCCGGATTATAATGTTCTATAATATCCCTGCACCTGAAGACCTCAGTTGTGATGATAAAGCCCGGAGGAACAGGGAGCCCGTAAATTTTCATCTTCACCAGATTAAGCCCCTTGTTTCCCAGATGGATAATATCAAAAACGTCTTTTTTTGGCGGATATATGGGGGTCACAGCCTTTTGAGGATCGCTTCCGAGCAACATCTGCAGCCTGTCTTCAGGAAGCTCATTCAACTGCCTGTAAAGGGTCGCCATGATGCGGCTTAAAAAAATGTCCAACTGCTGAAGGCCCAGTGATATTGCGATCCTGTCCCGCAAAAAGACCTCCGTCACACGATGGACAAGACTCTCCCTGTCTACGGGTTGATCTTGCGGCAGATACTTGGGCAAGAGCCTGTCTGTAGATATTTGGTTGAAGATGCTGAGCAGGTTGTCCTGATGGATATTATTAAAAAAGTCGTTTACGATGTTGCTGACAGCCTGGGTAAACCCGCGAAAGACATCCAGGTATTGGCTCGCAGAAAATCTCCGGATCTCAAGCGCATGGGCCAGGATCTCCAGTTGTCTGGCCAATTCGGATGAATTGATCCCGTCCAGTCGCAAGGCCCAGTCAAACAGACGCAGACATTCATGGATATCGGAGATCGTCGCCATTGTGATCACCGCCAGATTATACGACTCCACCATTTCTTCAAACAGGACATTGACCAGGGATTCCAGCCGGAATGTCAGGCCCAGAGCGTCAAATTTCATCTCGTGGTAACTGCCGTACATCGAGGGAATATCTATTGTGAAGTGCCTCTTGCGATAAACGTCCTCTCTGATTTGATAGCCTTCCGAGGAAAGAATAACCCTTTCAAGCTTGTCCAGATAGCCTAGCAGGGCGTTTAGCCTGCGTTTGGTGCCTTTTTCCTTTAGTCCGCTTTTGAGCTTTTCCAGATCCGGAAGGCCGCTTGTTTGAAGCTGCGCCAGATAAGAGTCCATTTCAGTAAAGCTCAGATGGTATTTCTGGTAGAGGAGCCTGTAGAGGTGGATGGCCAGTTGAGCCCTTTTTACATCAACATCAGATATCCCTTCAAGGCCGTCTGTAATATCCTTGATATCATCTTCCTGAAGGCTGAGGAGATCTGTTACGTCTGAAAAACCCTTAACATCAAAAAGGTGTTTTACCACTATGTGAATCCCCTCCACATAGGGGCCATCAATGTCTATCTGATCGTATATGTTTGGCGGAACAAAAGACATTAAATTATTTTTGGAGCCGGTCTTCCAGAAATTAAGTATCCCCTCCATCAGTCCGATAATCTGATTGCTGCTTTCGACGTGACTCTGCTTTCTCAAAAAATGAATAAGGATATCCTTCCTGTGGCAGACCTCGTCAATTTCGGTGGATATGTCTCTCAGATTTCCCTCGGCCCCGATATCGTTGAAGTATGCGGGGAACAGTCTAGTAAGTTGTTTGATCAGATTATATGCCGGGCCTATATCATTGTTCAGCAACCTTGTAATGTCCCTGGGAAAAAGG
>DIKH01000213.1 GCA_002424495.1 Desulfobacteraceae bacterium UBA5623 | reverse complement strand
CCGGTCAGAACGGATCATAGATGCGTTGCAAAAATATCTGACTATGCATCGCCCCATTCACGCGGAACTCAGAGGCGCCTTTGTGGCGGTATAATATAAGAAGGCTCTCGACATTTTTGTGTTTATCAGAAGAAAATGAGGAAGGAGGTGAATGATGATGCAAAGAAGATAACAGGATATATCCTTAAGGCCTTCAATTAACCGACAGAGGATATAAAGCATAACAATGCTGCTAGGCAGCACTAGACTGATACGCTGAGAAAGGAGATGCCATGAAACATAAAGGGATTACGCTTACCTTGAGCATAATTATGTTAACATTCTTATCGATCTTGTTTCAAACGTCCGCGAGCGCACAGGAGACGACTCAAACTGACAAAACAGGCGCAATATTGAGAGCCTATGGTGCAGGCGGTCCTGCTCCGGCTATGAGCGAAGCCGCGAAGGTATTCGGAGACAAGAAGGGAATCAGGGTGGAAATCAACGCCGGGCCAACACCGGCGTGGAAGGATCAATCAACGAAGGACGCCGATCTGATCTTCAGCGGCTCCGAGTATATGATGACCGACTTCGTGCAGAAGGACCTCCCTGGGCTGATCGACACGGCAACGATCCGCACGCTTTACCTGCGTCCTTCGGCGATTCTCGTCCGCCCTGGCAATCCGAAGGGTATCAAAGGCATCAAGGATCTTGCCAAACCCGGTCTTCGGATTCTTGTGGTTCAAGGCGCGGGGCAGCTTGGCATGTGGGAGGATGTGGCGGGTCGAACGGGGAGTGTCAAACTCGTAGATGCCGTACGCCGTAACATAGGCTTCTTCGCACCAAACAGTGCTGAGGCCAAAAAACTCTGGAGCAGTGATCTTACCTATGATGTTTGGCTCATTTGGACCATTTGGCAAAAAGAGAGTCCAGCCTCTGCCGACCTGATCAATACCGAACCAGAGAACACAATCTATCGCTCGTGCGGCATTGCGATCACAAATCGTTCAGAGAGAAAGGCATTAGCAAAGGAGTTTGCTGATTTCCTTCAGTCTGCCGAGGGACAAAAAATCTTTGTAAAATGGGGCTGGATAGCACCTTAGACTGCACGGTCGCGGCCGCCCTTTTAGCCAGGGATTAGATGCTAAATGAGTCGGCTGGCCTAACCAATAAGGCATTCCAGCCGACTCGCTTCCGCTCGCGGCTGAGCTTGTTCGTTAGGCCGCTTACCACCATGCATAGACTCACTCGCCAGTAATAACGACTTTAGGTAAAACGTATGGAGAGCGAAATGCAAACACTTGGCAAGACCCACCGAAGCGGGAATTTTTGGTACCTGTTAGCAGGTCTGTTGCTCATCTTGCTGGCGCTGCCTTTTATGAGTGTATTGCCGAGCATCGGGCACTACTCCGTAATACTGATATTCAACCTGTCCATGCTGGTCAGTGTCTGGAGTATGTTGGCATCGCGCCGCATTTTTCGCATCGGGATGCTGCTGGTTGTGGCCATTTTAGTCATTACCGCAATCAAAGTTTTCGACGACCACCAGATTCTCGAGCCATTAAGGTTCCTGCTGGTATTGATATTCGACATCCTGAGTTGTCTGATCGCCGCGCGCAACGTGTTCGTCTGGCACCAGGCCGACCTCAATTCGCTGGTCGGGGCCTTCTGTGTCTATCTGTTGCTGGGGCTGATCTGGGCCATCATGTATCAACTGCTGTACCTGTTCGGATGGGCGGTATTTTCCGGTAGCCTCGCCGAGGGTGGGCAGCCACAATTCCCAACGCTGACCTATTTCAGCTTTGTCACGCTGACCGGCCTCGGATACGGTGACATCGTGCCGGTCGGCGCCCTGGTGCGCACCTTTGCTTATCTTGAAGCGGTGATCGGCCAGTTTTATCTGGCTGTAATGGTGGCCAGCCTGGTTGGCAACTACTCTTCACGCCGTACCGGAGGGTAAAAACAAAAAGGAGAATAATTATGACGAGAAAAACTAATTTTTTGGCAATGGTATTCGGACTCTCTGTCCTCTTCCTGATGGTTTGCCAACATGTTGCCTGGGCTGAAACAGATGGGGTAGAAGCAGAAAATACAAAGCCCCAGCTGCAGATTGCTAATCAAACAGGGATTAAAGTGGTGGTCCAAGTCAATTATTCGGACACAGTTCCAAACGGTATCAGCAAACAGGTCATGGCGGTCAAAAACCTTTATGATCAATATACCGCCCTCGGCATGAAGTCCGGAAAAGACTATAAAATCATTATGGTTTTTAGGGGCGATGGGACCCAGTTTCTACTGACTGATGAGGCGTATGATCTCAAAGTTAAGCAGCCTCATCCCAAGGGCAATCCCAACAAGGCGATGATTGAAGGCATGCACAGAGGTGGGGTGAAGATGTACGAGTGTCATTTGGCCATGAAACTTAAAGACTATAAAGCGGAAGATATTTTTCCTTTTAGCCGCATCGTGGTGACCGGCATCGGGGCTGTGGTTGATTTCGAAAAATCCGGCTACATGGAAATAACCCCGTGAATGTGCAGCACTTACAAAATCAGAAGGGGAAGAGATGAAGAAACAAGTAATATTCGGGCTGGCGCTCAGTATAAGCATATTGCTTATTACCAGTCATAAGACCATTGCTCAACAGGGGCCTAAAGAAACCAGCACCTGTCTTCAGTGCCATAGCAATGAAAAAAAGATGCAGGAGTTGGGCTATCCGGAGTTTACCATAACCCAGGAGACAGTGGAAAAGCAGTCCGGGATGCCTGCAACCTGCGAGATGTGTCATCAGGGAAACCCCAAGGACAATACCATTGAAGGGGCGCATACGGGCGTCCTGGGATTAGCTGTGGTCATGAAGAAGGGATCTATGGCGGTTTCGAGGAGGGAGCTTACAGGAGAAGACAGGGAGTCCATCAAAAGTTTGCAGCCGAAAGGTGACTTTGCCGGCAACACCCTTTTCCCCAGGGTAATCGGTGGGAATGGAAAACCTGTGCTTAACCCAAGGGTGTCGGTTATCCAATGGCATGACAAGGATATCAATACCAGTGCCTTTAATCCGGGCATTGCCGAGAAGACTTGTGGAACCTGCCACCCGGAGGCTGTCAAAAGCTATATGAAGACAACAATGGGTCTGGCCTTGACCCAGAGCCAGTATGTAACCTGGGTCGGCCCTACCGGTCTTCAGACCTGCGGCCTCTGGACCGCAGCCACGACAACGCCCGACAATGACAGCTTTACTGCCAAAAATATGGAGAGATACAATGCTGTCAGCACTGCCCATCTTGGCAAAGAGCAGGCATTCGCCAACCAGAGAAACTGTAATACCTGCCATGCGGGTTGCCTGGATTGTCATTACAGTCCTTTTAATAAAGAGGCCAGAGACAGTGAAGGCAGCCCAAAAGAGGTAGGCGTTCATACCTTTTCCTTTACACCTCCGGTGCTTTCGTGCATGGGCGGTGGCAGGGCCCAGATATGTCATGCCGGCCCCATGGAAAGACGGAGGGGCGATGGATTTATAAAGGGGAATTTTGCCAGGAATGCTGTGGCTGATCCGCAGAATGAGAACTCAAAAAAATATATTGAGACCCCCGACATACACTTTGCCAAAGGCATAACCTGCGTGGACTGTCATGCTCAGAATCACAAAAACCATAATATGGGAGACCAGATAAGGAGTCCCGAGCCAGTGCAGTGTGCAAAATGTCATAAACAAGAGGTGTCCAGCCATAAGAAGGAAATGCACAGGAATCTCTCCTGCGAGGCCTGCCATACCCCCTTAATAGCAGGCTATGCCTTTAACTTCTGGGCGCCTGGAAAAAAATTCGGGGTGGAGACCCCCCTGGACAGGCATCCGCTTTATACGGTTAATGCCATGGCCCCCATCATCCTTAAGAATAAGAAAGACCAGTGGAACCCCTATCACATAGTCCCGCACATCTCAACCAATGTTAAGAAGGAGGAGATAAAGATGACAGGGAAGCTCATCTTCAGGAACAAGCCGGATGTAAATATGAAGAGGGAATATCCGTCCGATGATGCCTTTGCTGTCACGGGAACCTATGAGGGCAGCAAGGATGAAGGCACGGTCATGGCCTGGTTGAATATCGACAAGGTTGCCCATGCCGTAACAAAGGCCAGAACCTGTGAGAGCTGTCACGGATCAGAAGGGGCGCAAAAGGTTGTGGTGGATTACAAGTGGATGGAAAACCCTGATACCGCTTATAAGGATGTCCTGTCAGGCAGTTTCACGCTTGTGGCTGACAGAAAGGGTTTGAGGATTGAAAACCTTTCAGGGGCCGATGGGAAATCGACCCCTGAGGGACTTAAGCCCCTGTCAGGCAAGTGGAATTTAAAGGGAAACTTTTCGATCCCGGGGATAAGGGATAAGAGGGCATATGCTGAAGAAAAAGAAAAATACGAGAGGATACTAGAAAGCGGGGGGAGATACCATCATTAAATAGTGGGGAGAGTATTATGGGTAAATTAAAGGTTTTATTCCATGTAAATGAAATTGACAGATGGAATTTTGCCCTCGGCAATATTGTGAATCTCATAAGCGATGTTGGGGAGGATAATGTGGATGTGGCAGCGCTTGCCAACGGCCCGTCCGTGGCTGCTTATGCGGATGCTGAAAAGGTTGAGACAATGAAAGGCCTTTCTGAAAAAGGCGCGAAGTTCCTTGTGTGCAGAAACTCATTAAAAAAGATGTGTTCGGGAGGCGTAGTCTGCATAAGCGAGGAAAATCTGCCCTCCTTTGTCTCGGTAGTGCCTGCCGGGATAACCGAGATCATAAAGAAACAGCACGAAGGCTATGCGTATGTGAAACCATGAAGAACGGCAGAAGGTATATCTTTTCAATTATTAACTATAAAATTTAACCGGATGACAGGAGGTTGCCATGAAAAAGATGTTCGTAGTTATTTTAACAGTAGCTTTTGTTATTTGCTTTGGCTCAGGGGAATTATGGGCACAGGATAAGACCTTAAAAGCTTACGGCCCCGGAGGCCCTCTCGGCCCTATGAAGGAATGTGCCGAAATATTTTCCAAGGAGAACAGTGTAAAAGTAGAAGTTGTTGCAGGGCCGACTCCCAATTGGATCGAACAAGCCAAGCAGGATGCCGATCTTATCTTCGGCGGAGGAGAGTATATGCTTACGGAATTCGTCCAGAAACACCTTGGCCTTGTGGATGAAAAAACACGGACGAGTCTCTATATAAGGCCGGCAGGCATCCTGGTGAGGAAAGGAAATCCCAGGAAAATCAGAAATCTTGCTGATCTAACAAAGGATGGCGTTAAAATCATCGATGTAAACGGTGCCGGACAGGTCGGTTTATGGGAAGACATGGCTGGAGCAAAGGGTCTAATACCCGGAATTCAGAAAAATATAACCCTATCCGTTACGAGCAGCGCTGAAGCAATAGAGAAATGGAAATCCATGCCCGAACTCGATGCCTGGATTACCTATGAATCGTGGCATTACAGCTTAAAGGATATAACAGATTTGGTAAGATTGCCTGCAAAAGAGAGGACTTACCGTGGGACTCCCATTGCAATAACAACGATTTAACCCATGTTTAACACCAGGAA
>DIKH01000278.1 GCA_002424495.1 Desulfobacteraceae bacterium UBA5623 | reverse complement strand
CAATTATAATTGACGATTTCATAAAAAGTCGTGCCTTCGCCGGAATGAAGGAAAATAAGGTGTTCCGGCTTTTACCGTTGTATGGGTTTTCCGCGGCACTCCTTGAGCCTTGTATCTGGTGAAAAAGACCGGCCCAAAGGTGGATTTCACCGGATCTTTGAAAGGAGGGCCAAGGGGTAAAAGAATTTCTGAGAGATTTTATCCTTAAATATTAAATGGTTCTTTTGAAACTTGTTACAATAACAGCATCTGGCATATTTGATGCAGGCTTTTCAAACACAAGCGGATTAACCACAAAAGATATGATTTATAAAGTCAAAAAAACCAAATCATTAATCATTAAAGGAGGTGAAAAAATACATAAAATAATCAATAAATTTTATTTTATAACTTTTAGGGTCATAGTAAAGTCTAAAATCAAATAAAGGAGAACATTAAAATGATAAGAAAAAATAACGAAAAAGGTTTTACCCTCATTGAGTTGATGATTGTTATCGCAATCATAGGCATCCTGGCCGCCATTGCCATCCCCCAATTCGCCACTTACAGGGTGAGGGCCAACAATACAAGCGCGGTTTCATTAAATAAGCAGATTGTCAGCTGCCAGGCAGCCCTGAATTCAGATCTCGGTTGCTATGGAATCACGGCTAGCAATGCCGATCTTACAGCTGTCTTGGGGGGGAGTGGAGGCGGTAATCCCCTATTAGGTTCCACTGCTCAAATCGTGGCCGCCACTGCTACGATACCAGGAGCTCATCTTACGGCAACTAATCTCAATGGTGGCATAAGTGCAGTCGGTTTTACTGTCCCGGATGGAATAGATTGCCAGGCTGATACAGAGGGTGCTACCAATGCCACCTATCTGGTCTATACCGAGGCCATGAATGGGAACAGGGCCTTTGGTTCGGATGCAGAGTTGTCGGATGTCATGTATTTTGTTCAAAATGAAATCTGGAATGGCACTGGTGGTTTTGACTGCACCTTTCCTCCTGCGCCAACCACGGCTTCTGTTGATTTTGATGGCGGCGTTGCTGGTGGTGGTGCCCCGGCCCCCGGAAACTGGGCAATACTCGAATAATATTAGAAGACCTGTTTAAGTCGCATAAAAATTGTACGGTCGTCGTTTTGGGCGACCGTGCAATTTTTTTGTGCCATGTTCTTATTTTTTTATTGCCAACCGTCATTCTCTTGAGGTGTAATGGTAAAAGATCTCACTTAATGTGGAGATGAGCAGTTCTTGCCATATAACCATTTAAATTCCATTAACATACTTACCGCCGTGCTGGGACAGCTAAACAAGGAACATTTACGCGGCTGGCCGGATATCTGTTGAGTCCAAAAGGAGGTCGCAAAATTCATGGCCGAGATCTATTTTGACCATGTCTCAAAGAGTTTTATATACGGCCTAAAGCGACAGACCGTACTTCAAGACCTAACCTTGGAGGTAATGCAAGGGGAAATATTCGGTTTCCTCGGCCCTAACGGCGCCGGAAAGAGCACCTCCATCAACATTGCCCTGGATTTTATCCGACCCGATTCCGGGATGGTTCGGATCCGTGGGGAGTCATCAAATGAGGCCAAAAGCCGCCGGCATATCGGTTATATGCCGGAGCAGCCCCGCGTTTATGAGCAACTGACCCCACGAGAACTTCTGGAATTCGGCGGGCTGACATCTGGTATGTCCTATGGAAATATCAGGGAACAGAGTGAGTATCTTCTTGAAAAATTGGAGCTTCTGCCGTTTATTGATCGTCCGGTGCGTACATTTTCAAAGGGAATGAAACAGCGGGTAGGCCTGGCCCAGGCCATGATCCATGACCCTGAGATCCTGATCCTGGATGAGCCCATGAGCGGCCTGGATCCCCTTGGAAGGATGCTGATCGCCCGCTTGATTCTGGAGGCCAGGGAAAAAGGGAAAACCATCTTTTTCAGCACGCACATCCTCAATGATGTGGAAATGCTATGCGACCGCATCGGGGTGCTTCACAAGGGAAGACTGCTATATTGTGGGGCAATTCAAGGTTTTCAAAAGGATTTTAAAACACTTGAAGAGGCATTTGTTAAGGAGATAACCGACCGTACTGCCGGAGAAAAAGCATGAATCTCATCTGGCTCATCATGAAGATCACCTTTAAGGAAGGCATCAGGAGCCGTATCCTTTTCGGGATATCTCTTTTGGCGGTTCTGTTATTTGCCTCCAATGTGATCATTACCAATCTATTTTCAATTGAGGTGGGAAAGGTCATGATTGATCTGGCCTTTGCAGCCTATTCCCTGGCCGGCCTCTCCATAATTTTTTTCCTGGGCATCGGTCTTTTGAGCCAGGACATCCACAATAAGACGGTTTACATGATTATAAGCCGCCCGGTCACCCGCACACAATACATTGTGGGGAAGTTTGGCGGTATGACCTTGTTGCTCCTGGCGGTCATGGCAATCCTGGGAGTATTGGCCCTGCTTTCGTTTGGGATCGGCTCCGCACTGCATCAGGGCTCAACAATGATCAGGAACTTTTCATGGAT
>DIKH01000293.1 GCA_002424495.1 Desulfobacteraceae bacterium UBA5623 | reverse complement strand
GTAAAAAACAAAACCTGTTTTTCAGGGTAAATTTGAATGAACGTACACTTATACTAACAAACAACCTGCTGATCAACCGCACAAAATCGGTATACTCAGAGAGTTCCTACAAGTATGACAGCATATTTCTTTTTTTCACACACAACAGAGTTGAGCACACAAAAAATTTAAAAATAAACAATTTTCACGAGAATGGCCAGCAAAAAAATCAAGACCGAGAACTTTGTCGCATAATCGTGACTAATCCAAAGAGGAATCAATTACATCTGCCAGCAACAGGATGCAAAAAAAACTGACCTCACTACAAGACCTGAGCCAAGCGCTCAGCAGTCTTCGCCAGACGCAGGCTGCTTATCCACAGCGATCGTTTCAAGAGCTGGATAACCAGTTGAGAATCAGTTTGCGCCAGGGCTTCCAGGTCCTGACTCCCCAAACAAAAAAGACGCGATTTCTCGATACCCCTGACGCTTACTCCACGGACATGTCCTGCCAGCAGACCAGCCTCACCCACCATGGCCCCTGGTTCAAGGATGGCCAGCACCTGCATCTTGCGATGAAAACCTGTTTTTTTGTGTACGGACAATCGCCCCTCTACCAGAAAAAAGACCTCCGCTGCAGGGTCGCCGACCTCAAACAGAAAAGCATCCTGTTCAAGAGTCACTTCTGTTACCATAGATTCAAGCCGCTTCTGCTCTTCTACCCCAAGAAAAGAAAACACCTCTGCATAGCCTTTCTGTCGTAACCCTACAGGCTGCTCTGAGAATGCTGGATTATTCAAAAGTTCTGTTTTTTTCCTCCAGGAGCTTTACCAAGCCGTCAAATTTGTCACGACGGAGGATAGACTTGAACTGTTCCATATAATTACGCACCAGACTCACCCCTTCAATATTAATATCATACACCATCCACTGAACTTCTTTTTTGATCATGATATAATCAACAGGGATCAGCTGGCCGTTATTTTCAATTTGGGTTGAAACAATTGCCCTGTCGTCCTTTATCCGTTCCCCCATATACTGAATCTCCTGGCCTGAATAACTCTCAAACTTGCCTATATAGGCATTTTCAAGAAGCTTGGTAAAAAGTACCTGGAAATAGTCCTGTTTTTCTGGGGACAAATTCTTCCATTCCCTGCCAATCACCCGTTGGGACATCTCGCGAAAATCAAAGCGCTGGCTCACATGTCCCATAATCTTCGCACGTCGCTCCACCCTGTGCTCATCTCCCTTTATGGCAGGATCAAGCAGGATATCTATCAGGACCTTCAATGTAGGCTTTAACTGCTCTGTGGGTCCGGGAACCGCCAGGGCAGAAGAATCAGCTAAAAAAGAGCAAAAAACCAGGACCAGTAAAGCTTGTACATATTTCATAACTTTCATCTTCCTCAAAATTCTCAGTAAATTTTCCCACACAACTCTGCATCACAACTGATTAATCATCTCATTCTTCACTGCTCTATCCAACATCTTGTTCCGCCTGTAGTCCAGATACACCTGACGCATGGAGATATAAGGATCCAGTGAATATCTCTTCATATCTTCATAAAGATCAGGATTCAAAGACAATAGATTCACTTTATCGGCAGAATAATAAGCAGCCCCCTCAAGAGGTTTACTCAAGACATAGGTGGCAGGATGGGCTAAACTGTCACCTGCAAAACCAACGGTATCACGAAGAGTTAATGGTCCAAAAACCGGCAGGTAGAGATACGGCCCCTCACCGAGGCCCCACACCCCCAGCGTCTGTCCAAAATCTTCAGGCTTGGGTTCAAGCCCAAATGAGCGTAAAGCAGGATCACCAAGGCCTAAAACCCCGGCTGTAGAATTAATCATAAATCTTGAAAAATCTATCCCCGCATCTGCAAATTTCCCTTGCAACAGATTATTCACGACCCGTACCGGAGCCGCGACATTATCAAAAAAGTTACCAAAACATTCTCGAAAATCAATGGGAACCGCAGCCGTATAGGCGGTATTGACGGGCTTCAATATCCAAAAATACAATTTATCGTTCACCTGAAAGAAAACCCTGTTCATCGACTCCAGAGGATCATAGATGTCATCTGTTTCAAAGAAGGTATCAAGATCTTCATTCCCGTAATCACGTGGCAATGCAACCGTTCCTTCTGCCTCATCGGCCTGTGCATCCAAGACAGGTGCAAGCATGAACGCCAGGAACAAGAAAGACATGAAAACTTTTTTTGATATCATAGTAGGTGCTTCACTCCTGATAAAATTAATTCATACCTATCTGTTCAAGACATTGGGCCAGACTGTCAGGGCTATCAAGCTGCAAGGCCTGATAGGCGTCCCCTTTGGGAGCAATCTTGCGCATCATCCCTTTCAGCACAGCCTTAGGGCCAACCTCGATAAAGGTATCCACTCCTTGTCCTATCATGGCCTGGATGAGTTCAAACCAACGAACCCGGGAGGCAATCTGCCTGGCCATTATCTCTCTTATCATTGCTGGTTCTTCTTCCACTGTTGCCGAGACATTAAAATAGACCGGAGTCTGCGGACGACCAAACTCCACGCCGGCTATAAAGTGGGCAAAATCAGGAACGGCATCAGCCACCAGTGGACTATGATTGGCCACACTGACCGCCAGAGGAATAACCTTCGCGCCCATCTCTGCGACAATGGCCCCGATGGCATCCAGCGCCGCCACTTCCCCTGAAATCACAATCTGCTGCTCAGTATTATGATTGGCGACAGTGGCCACACCAGTGTCCGCACACTGGGCGATCACCCCTTCAACCTCAGCGACATTCAGGCCAAGCACGGCCCGCATTGCCCCCGGATGCCTTTGCCCTTCCCGTTCCATCAGCATGCCGCGCCTCGAGACAAGACGCATGGTATCCTCAACACTGAGCACCCCG
>DIKH01000425.1 GCA_002424495.1 Desulfobacteraceae bacterium UBA5623 | reverse complement strand
GAACCCTTTGGCATGGTTGTGCAAAGGTCTCAAAAGAGGGTGCATTTGCTTTGTCTTGATGATCGATTGTGTAGGGCATTTTGTAACCTCCTGAAATCATTTAAGATTACAAATTTTCGCCGCACACCCTAATTGGAATGTCAAGAAAAAAAATGACCTTAAGCTGCCGATTTTACAATTTTTTTTATGCCTCGCGTGCAAAAACCTAACCGGAAATTGCTGATTTTTAGCGGGAAAAAACTGTAGGGCCAATTTCAAAACGTCCACTTTTGCCAAATATCTGCGTTAGGCCCAATCACGCCATGGCGGGATCGTCTTTCTTGATTTGGCACCAAATCGAGCATTTTTCAAAGGTCTCACTGGCTCTGTAGCTTGAAACTTTTTTGGAAGAATTGGGCTTAGATCCGTTTTGCGGCCACCAGTTCGCTGGTTAAGGCTATTTCCTAAAAAATTTTTCAATCGATTCCACAACAGCGGCTTGTTCATCGCGCCTTAATTCATAGTAAAAAGGCAACCTTAGAAGGCGAACACTTATGGACTCGGTAACAGGCAGTTGCCCCTCTTTGTAGCCCATGGCACGACCGACCGGTGAAAGATGCAACGGAAGATAATGAAAGACAGCGAGGATGCCTCTTGTTTTTAAATAATCCATAAGGTCATTTCTCGTCTTCTCATCATTTAGGATAATATAGAAGAGATGGCTATTGCTCTCGCATTCACTTGAAAGATACGGCAATCTTAACCTGCCGTCATTTACCAGCGGAATCATGGCCTTGTAATAGTAGTCAAAAATTTCTGCTCGGCGTCTGTTGATCTGTTCCATGTTCTCCAGTTGGGCATAGAGAAATGCGGCAAGCAGATCGGAAGGGAGGTATGATGATCCGATGTCTACCCAGGTATATTTATCCACCTCTCCCCTGAAGAATTTGCTGCGATTGGTGCCCTTCTCACGGATGATTTCAGCCCGTTCCAGAAATTTGTCATTATTAATTGCGATTGCTCCGCCTTCACCGCTTATGAAGTTTTTGGTCTCATGAAAGCTATAGGCCCCGATATCGCCGATGGTTCCAAGGAACTTGTCTTTGTACTTTGCATTTACTGCCTGTGCCGCGTCTTCAACCACATAAAGATTGTGCCGATTTGCGATGTCCATGATGGTGCACATTTTACAGGCCTGGCCTGCATAGTGGACAGGCACAATGACCTTGGTGTGTTCTGTAACTGCTTCTTCAATTTTTGTTTCATCAATATTCAGGGTGTCTCGTCGGATATCTACAAAGCTTAGCTTCGCCCCTCGCAGATAAAATGCATTGGCCGTTGAAACAAAGGTAAAAGAAGGCAATATCACTTCATCACCCTCTCCTGCCTCGCACAAAATCGCAGCCATCTCCAATGCGGCGGTGCAGGAATGGGTCAGCAATGCCTTCCGTATGGCGAACTTTTCTTCCAATAATGCATGACATTTTTGGGTGAAGAGTCCGTCACCTGCAATTTTACCGCTAAGAACAGACTGTGAGATATAATACAGTTCCTTCCCTACAATGAATGGCTTATTGAATGGGATTTTGTAGTTCATCTTTATTACTCCTGTTTAAATTCTTTATCCACAGATTTCGCAGATTACTCAGAAAGGCCAACCAGCGAACTGCTCCCAGCTTACAGCTTACAGCTCACTACTCACTGCTTACCGCTTACTGCTTACGGACTTACCGTCTCTGCGGCCAATTCAGCTTGCCAGCCATGGTATCGGTCAGTAAATTGGCCGCCCAAACAAACATTTTACGAGAAAACCCCAATCCCGATCTCCAGTTCTTATCTATTAATTTACCCAAACCGAGCTTATAAAATATACCCATGAGGATTATTGTGGGATAGTTGATCAGTGCATCATAGGCGTAAACATAAAAGGATGAAATCCCATGTTCACGTTTGAGAAAATCGAAATACTGCCTTCTAAGCGTTATGTTCCTTGGATAATTATAGTACTTTGTCACGCCCTTTTTTCGAAACCCGAAAGAAGTCCGAGGAATGCCGGAGCTCTCCACGATGCGGCGGGCGATAGGTCTGTCATAGTCGTTGAACAAGCGCCATTGGTGCATTGATTCGGAAAGGGTAATTTTTAGGATTTCCTTAATATTACAAGCAAATAAGAATGGAACTGCCACATGGATAAACCCGCTATTTAATCGTATTTCGGAAAGATTAAATCCAGAGGTATCGCCCCTGATGAGGTCATCTCCGGTCTCTTTGGGCTTTAATTTGGTATCCCATATGACATCCCCATGATACCCTGTAAAAAGCAAACCAACCTGGCCAGAATTGCTGATATGGCGGCTCAGGGAGTAGTAGATCAACTCCGGTCCGGCACAACTTGCCCCAAGAAAAAACAACTCATCTTCGGAAGGGTTATTGGAGTTCATGTACTGCACATCATACCCCAATATCTTTGCAGCGGATCCGCCGTCATCAACTGCGGCGTTTGGGCTGAGCCATGTGGGCAGGATGGAATTGCTTTTGTGACTGGTAAAGCACTTTTGGACACCTATTTTTCTGGCAAGACATGACACGGCTGTTGAATCATAGCCTGATGACATTGTAGTGAATCCGGTAATTCCAAACTTTCTCTCTTTGCTCTGGGAATTTCGTCTGATTCTATCAAGGGTCTGGGTAATGAGGGTCAAATAAGTGTCAAAAGAGTCTATAGAACTCTTCTTTAATTTAACATAAAAGGAGATTTCGCCGTTTTTGACCAGGATGTTCTGGCTGTATATTTGATAGAAACATTTTATTTCCGGGTGAATAATACAATATTCCCGGTTGTACTTCTTTAATCCTTCAAGTATGGTAAAAGACTCTGTTCTGTAATCGTGATGTGGATCAAGGCGAGCGCCTGTAAAGGCCATGATAGCTACAAGGCTGTTGGACACAACGAGTTTGCCGTGACAAAAATAATAGATGAGACGATCTACCAGTGCAGCCGATGTCACAAAGTGTACTGCATTGTCATCCATTCTGATACCGCTTCCGAAAAAGTGTGCGCTTTTGTGGAAGTCAGCCGAAGGGAATTCGCCGTCCCACACGCCTTCCACAAGCCAATCGTTACCGCGTTCTACGGCTGAACCATGGTATACGATCGTTTCTCCTGAAGAGAGATTATGAGATGCAACCCAGGCGAGTTTTGGAAGCTCTATTTGTTCATGGAAACGCATATTCAAATCCGTAAACAGTAAACAGTAAGCTGTGAGCAGTGAGCAGTGAGCTGTAAGCTGTAAGCTGCTCCTGGTAATGTGTTTTAAGCCGATGTCAAATCGATGAATACAAAGAACTTATCTTTCTTGGTGCCCCTGTGACTTGAGCGCGTGTAACGCACGGATGTGAGATAACATTCCTTTATATACTTTATATATCTGATCAATTCTGTCCGGTTAGCCAAAA
>DIKH01000346.1 GCA_002424495.1 Desulfobacteraceae bacterium UBA5623 | reverse complement strand
TTTTACTGCTGCAGAGTTTTCGTCAAAAAGGACCGCATCAGACATGGTGACCACCAGCCTGTCCTCTTTCCTTTCAACCTGGGTATCCGGGATCTGCTCCAGTTCCTTGGCCTGTTGATCGAGTTTATATCCGACGGCGCCCCCAATGATTGCGCCGGTAACCCCTCCGATTAATGCACCCGCGCCCCTGTGACCGGATTGATGACCGATTACAGCACCTGCGATAGCTCCCCCTGCCGCACCAATAGCTGCTCCCTTGGCAGTCTTTGTCTTTGCCGCTTCCTTGGTCTGGGCACAACCCAAGAAAATGATAATAAAAAATAGCGAAAGGCCCTTTGTAAATCTTTTCATATTGTCACCTCCTTCTACTCGCCTTGGTATGATTCTGAATGCAAGATGGAATTACTCCTCCGTCACCCGTCCAATCACCACATTGTTTTCCACCCGTTCCATGCGGACCTGGATAACTCTATTTGACTTCTGCGTCAACGGAAAAAGCACCGGCAGATAATTATCGCTGGTTCCCTTTATCAAGTTGTCTTTTTCCGAATACTGGCTTTCGGCGAGCACTGGAAACTCCTTATCAAGACATTTTTGATAAAAAACCATCTTCTTTTTCTGTCCCAGATCCCGCAGGTCCTCTGCCCGCTTCCTGACTGTCCCGGGGTCAACCCGGTCGCCAAAAGACCATGCAGCGGTGCCTGGCCTGGGTGAAAAGGGAAAGACATGGAGATAGGATATGGGCAGATCTTTTATAAGGGCATATGTGTTTTCGTATGCAGATATATCTTCACCGGGAAACCCTGTCATGATGTCAACACCAATCGCTGCAAGCGGCACACTGTCGTGAACCATCTTAATGGCTTCCGCAAATTGAGCTACGGTATAATGCCTGTTCATCCTTTTAAGAATCCGGTCATCACCGCTCTGAAGGGGTATGTGAAGATGCCTGCACAGAAGGTCATCTGAAGCCATCATCCCGATAAGCAGCGTGTCAATCTCATTGATTTCAAGGGAGCTTAGCCTTATGCGCAAAGGAAGCCTTTGATTTTTTATCGCGACAAGAAGACGGCCAAGGTCCATCCCGTTTTTCAAATCCACACCATACATACCAAGGTGTATCCCGGTCAGCACCACCTCCCTGTAGCCTTCATTGGCAAGCCTTGCCAGCATGTCCAAGACCTTTTCATGGGAAAGGCTCCCGTAAGGCCCCCTTGCTAGGGGTACAATACAATAGCTGCAATTGCACTGGCACCCGTCCTGGATCTTTAAAAAGGCCCGGGCCCGGCCTGGAAAGCGCCTTATGGGTAGAAACTCAAAGGCGGCATCAGGTGCAAAAGCTCTGGACACAACCTTTTCTTTCCCTGTCTCGCATAATAACAGGTCTGGGATCTTTGCCTTTTCAGTGTTGCCGACAATAAGACCAATGCCGTCAATACCCAAGAGTTCATCAGGGTAAACCTGCGCATAGCAGCCGGTGGCGACAACAATAGCCCCGGGGTTTTCCCTGATCGCCTTTCGGATCTCCTGCCTTGACTGGCGTGAGGCGGTCTGGGTGACAATGCATGTATTTACGATGTGTATATCGGCGTGATCTCCATCACCTGCTCTGATAAGGCCGGCACTGTCGAGCGCTTCAAAAAGATAGGCTGATTCATACTGGTTTACCTTGCAGCCGAGTGTTATGATCTTAAATGATTTTGACATATCAAAAAGAAGTGTTAACTTCCCTTTCTATTATCCCGCCGCCGATTACCCTGTCCCCGTCGTAGCAGCACAGAGACTGACCGGCAGTAACCGCCAGTTGGGGCGTATCAAACATAACCATCACCCTGTCAGGAGAAAGGACCGTAAGGGACCCAGAGGCCGCCCCGTGACGGTAGCGGACCTGGGCCTGGACAGCAAGCCTATTTTCGGCAGGCATTCCTTCCACCCAGTTAAAATTGCATGCGGTCACAACCGCCGAGAAGATCTCTTCTTTCCTTCCAACCACGACCTGGTTGGTCTCCGGCCTCAACTCCTTTACATAAAAGGGCGCAGAAGATGAGATGTTAAGGCCATGTCTCTGACCAATGGTGTATCCGTATATCCCCGTGTGCCTCCCCAGGACTTTACCACTGCTGTTGATTATGTCTCCCGGCCTTTTTATATCAAGTCCCAGGCGGGCCTCGACAAAGGCGCGATAATCGTCTTTGGGAAGAAAACAGATATCCTGACTTTCAGGAATCGTCCCGACAGAAAGCCCAAGGTCACGCGCCCTGTTTGTAACCTCGGCCTTGGTCATATCCGCCAATGGAAAAACCGCCCTTGAAAGATATGTCTGATTGAGTCTGTGCAGAAAGTAGGACTGGTCCTTGGTGATATCCTTTCCCCTGTATAACCCCGTCACCCCTGAATCCTGCTGCCTGACCAGTTTTGCGTAATGCCCTGTGGCGAAATATTGGATGCGGTTTTCTACCGCAAACCTGAGAAGGTGCTCAAACTTGATCCCCCTGTTGCACATCACACAGGGATTGGGGGTCAGGCCCTGCACATAGGCCTCGCAAAACGGCCCAATGATCTGATCAGTAAATGTATCGTGCAGATCAATGAATTCAAGGGGGATCATCAGATGGGCAGCAATCTTTTTTACCGCCTCTTTCCTCGCATCAATTGTCTCCCCAGAGGCGGGGAGCAAGAAATGGAGGCCATAAACTTGCCATCCTGCTGACTGTAGGAGTAATGCGGAAAAGGAACTGTCCAGCCCTCCGCTAAGCGCTATGACCACACTGGATGGCTGTTCAATGGCGGAAAGATTCATGGCGGAATTAATCAGGCGGCATATAGGCAAGGAGATTAGATAGGGTCAAGCAGGCACCATTGGTATAACTAAAGCCACTTTTCTGTCAAACTCTTCAGGACAGCAGGGTCTTGTCAAAACTTACGCTCATGGCCCGCGCCATACAGGCTGACACGCACAATTCACATGCAATGCACCTGTCCTTGTCAAACAGCACCTCCATTTCAGGCCTCTTTATATGCAGGGCGCCAGTGGGGCAAACCGCCGTACAGGCCCCGCACTGAAAACACTTTTCATCATCCCGCCTGATATCCTGGCCGATGCTCTCCACCTTGACCCCAAGGTCTTTCAGATACCGCACGCCCTTCTGAAATGCACTCTTCTCACCGCTCAACTCCAGCACCATGAAGCCTTCTTTTCTGGGATAAATGGTCGCCTTGAGGATGCTGAAAGACAGGTCAAAATTTCTGACCAGATTGACTGTTATGGGTTCATCCACGATCTCTTCAGGGAATCTCAGAGAAAGAATTTTGGAGTACATGGGTATTTCCTTAAAAATAAAAAGGGTTATCTATAATATTTCTTTATGACCCTTTCAAAGCCGGCAAGTGCGCCCTCGATCACAGAGTCCAAGACGCAATAGGCGATCCTGAAATGACCTGGACCCCCAAATCCGCTGCCGGGCACTGTCAGGATATTTTCTTCCTTCAGGGCCATTACAAATTCCACGTCATCTTCAACAGGTGTCCTGGGAAAGAGATAAAATGCCCCCCCGGGCCTTTCAAATTGATATCCGAAGGACGCAAGCCCGCTGCACAGCATATCCCTTTTTTTCTGATACATGGATATGTCAATGCTTTCTTCCAAAAGCAGTGCCACAGCCCTTTGCATAAAGGCCGGGGCATTGACATAACCCAGGATACGGTTTGCCAGGACCATTCCTGCCATGATCATTTTCTTGTCGGCCATATCAGGGCTGGCGGCCGCATAGCCTATCCTCTCACCAGGCAGAGACAGATCCTTGGAAAAGGATGTTACCACAAAACTTTCCGCATATATATCAAAAATGCCGGGAACGGTAATCCCGTCATAGGCGATCTTACGGTATGGTTCGTCGGAAATAAGATAGATTGGTCTGCCCAGTCTCTTGCTGTGGTGCAGGAGGAGATCTGCCAGGTGCACTAGCTCTTGCTGATGATAGACCCTGCCTGTCGGATTATTGGGAGAATTAATCAGCACCGCCTTGGTCTTGCTGGTGATTGCCGCCTCGATTGCACCGATGTCCAGGGAGAAATCCCTCTTTGTAGGTACAATACAGGGTAGCCCCTGATGATTATCCACATAGAAGTTGTATTCCACAAAATAGGGCCTTGGGATGACCACCTCATCGCCCGGATCGAGAAGGGTTTTTAAGACGACATTGAGACCCCCTCCCGCCCCAACGGTCATTACAATGTCATTGGCGGAAAAGACAGCCCCCCTGAACTTATTTAAATAATCTGCTACGGCCTGTCTGGTTTCAACAAAACCGGCGTTTGACATATAGGCGTGCAGGCCCTCGCGAGGGTCATCGGCCAGTTCTTTGAGGGCCTGCTTGAACTTCAAAGGCGGCTCAAGGATCGGGTTGCCCAGGCTGAAGTCAAAGACGTTTTCCGCCCCGAATTTCGCCTTTCTCTCCTCCCCCTCCTCGAACATTCTCCTTATCCAGGAGGAGCCTTCAATGGATTTTAGGATCTTTTGGGAGACAGCCAATACCTTCTCTCCTAATGGTTTTACAGGCCTAACCATAAACTTTTGTTATGGCTTGTCAATAAAAAAGCCCGTTGGAATAATCTTGACAGGGTTGGCGTGTTTCTCTAATTTGAAGTGACATATCATGTCTTCGGATTAGGTAACTTATATCCCTCAACCATAACGAACCTGAATCATTCCGGGAGATACTACAATGGTAAAAAAGAGCGGTAACAAAAAGGTTATTGCAATACTCACCGGCGGCGGCGACGTACCGGGGCTGAATGCCTGCATCAAAACCCTGGTCTATAGGGCAGAAAGTGAAGGCATCGGTGTTATAGGAATCAAGAGAGGCTGGGAAGGGATCTTGGAATATAATCCCGACGACCCCAAGTCTTTTGATAAATGTCTGTTGAATCTCAAACCCTCGGATGTCCGCACCATTGACAGGTCAGGAGGCACCTATCTTCATTCCTCAAGGACAAACCCCAGCTCGGTAAAAATAAAAAAGGCCCCGGAATTTCTGCGAAAACAATACAAGAAAAAAGAAGAG
>DIKH01000280.1:17895-26278 GCA_002424495.1 Desulfobacteraceae bacterium UBA5623 | reverse complement strand
ATCAGGTGACATCCCTTTCTTCAAAAGGCTCTCTGACTCCGGCAAGATAGAGTTTTGTAAATCTTTATTGGAATCCGGACATGTTCCTTTCTTTAAAACACTTCTTGAGTCCGGTAAGATAAATTTGTTCAAGTCTTTGCTGGAATCGGGAAATGTCACCTTCCTCACATTTTCACCACCCGGTCATTTCTACTCTCCTATCCCGGATCTTACAGAGATCAGGTCAAAATCAGGATCCATTTTTGATAATTCAGCAAGAGACATCCCTTCAATAAATCTAAATGTTGAATGCCAGACTGAACTTCTTAGACTTTTTGGTCAATTTTACAGCGAGCTACCTTTCCCAAACAAAAAGTCGCAAAATTTCCGTTACTATTTTGACAACGAATACTTCAGTTATGGTGACGCTGTAATTCTTTACTCTTTTTTGAGATATTTCTCTCCAAAGCAGGTAATCGAAATCGGATCCGGCTTTTCTTCCGCTTTGATGTTCGACACGAACGACTTGTTTTTAAACAGGGAGACCAACTTTACATTCATTGAGCCCTTTCCGAGCCGCCTGCAAAGTCTTCTCAATGAAAGAGACAAGACCATGGTTCGTCTTGAACAAAAGCCAGCGCAAGATGTTGAGTTAAGCACCTTCAGGCGACTTGAAGCGAATGATATCTTATTTGTCGATTCAAGTCATGTTGTAAAAATAAATAGTGATGTGTCTTATATCGTCTTCAATATCCTTCCTCAACTGAAAAAAGGAGTAATCATTCATTTTCATGATATTCTATGGCCTTTTGAGTACCCGAAAAATTGGATAGATGAAGGGCGTGCATGGAACGAAGCCTATTTTTTGCACGCTTTTTTGCAACATAATGATGCATTTGAAATTATGTATTTTAATTCCTACATGGCGCTGACACACCAGGATATGCTTAAAGAAACAATGCCGAAGATCTTACAGATTCCCAGTTCCAAGACGACTCCTGGGAACTCAAGCTTATGGCTACGGAAAACAACCTAGCACTGGACCCAAGTCTTCCCATGTTAGGCATATACATCTAAATTTGGTTTTTTTGGATTAGGCTGTTATATATCTAATAGCTTTTCCAACTTGATTTTCGACATCAAGCGAGATACAATCATTTTGCCGAATTACTTAGCTCATTTTATACGGTAAGGCCCACAACAAAACGCTATGATAAATGAAGTATTTTCAAAAGAAAATCTTCCATCTGAAATTATTCTCTCCGGTCCCAGATACGGCAACGTCGTTTCAGTAATAATCCCTACATATAATTACGCCCATTTCTTGAAGCAATGCCTTGATAGTGTCGTATCCCAACAGGTTGCCGGCATGGAAATCATTCTGGTGGATGACGGTTCTACGGACAACACCCGTGAAGTGATTGCCCCTTATGTGAACCGGATCAAATATATCTTCCAAAAAAACCAAGGCCTTTCGGCGGCTAGAAACACCGGCATACGAAACAGCAGCGGAGAATGGCTCCTCTTTCTTGACTCGGATGACATCCTGGGGCCGGATATCATCGCCTCACACCTATCTTTTATAGATCAAAATCCTGATGTCCGGTTGGTGGTCTGCCGGAACAGGATCTTTAAGCGAATGAGTCCGGATGAAGATTCAAAAGTCCAGGAGCAATGGCGTCTCTACACCAAGCACTTGGATGTCCACCTCTGTCATTTGAATATCGCACCGCCTCACGCCTTTCTGATCCATCGAAACGCTGTGACTGAAACAGGCTGGTTTGATACTCAGCTTAGGGCCTGCGAGGATTATGATTTCTGGTTCAGGGCGGCTCTGAAAGGCTTCATCCCTCGATATAATCCCCATGGGTGCGTCTATTACAGACATCATTCCAAAAGCATGTCTGCCAATCTTGAAAACCAATTTAGACATGATAAAATACTCCACGAGAAAAACTCAAAAAGGTTGGATGAATTTCCCGAATACCCTCAGGGACGGCGGATGGAAGGGCTTCTTGCGTTTTCTTCCGGAGCGATGCGGACTGCCTTTTTCTTGAAAAATTATGATAAGAGTGGAGCCGATGAGTTGATGACGCTTGCCTTGAAATGGATAACGGAAATAAAAGAGATAAAAATTATACGCCGTCATTATAATCAGTTACTTACAAATTTATTCCTATTCCGCATACTGGAGTATCTTCATTTCACCGATTTGAAATGCTTGGATTCGGCCAGAGAGATTCACCATGCACTTTTTCAAGTCTTTAAAAAATCATGTTTGCCTTCCAGTAAATACTCCTTAATTGCTGAGGCAATTAAGACATGCTTATGGGGTTCGGATAAGCAATGCGCTGAAGTTCGGGAGTTGCGAGACTTTCTCAGAAAATGGATAAAACCTTTTGATTTTATTCTGTCCAAATGATTAGCGTTATCTTCCTTCTCAGCAAATACAATCAATAGCGATCAACCAACTTGACCTGTTGGAGGTCTGATATGACACTTAAAAAAAGACGTCAAAGTCTTATTCTCGGAGCCGGCATGACCGGCCTTGCGGCCGGTATTGCTTCTGGACTGCCAGTCTTTGAGGGTACAAATGCACCGGGAGGTATCTGCGCATCTTATTATATTCGACCTGGAGAAAAAGAACGGTTGCCAAATTCACCCGAAGATCACGAGGCCTATCGTTTTGAAAACGGTGGCGGACACTGGATCTTCGGTGGGGAGCCGATCATCCTTAACTTTATTAACTCTCAGACGCCAATTAAGAGGCACATCAGAAGGTCAGCAGTCTATTTTCAGGATCGGGATCTGTACGTCCCCTACCCGATACAAAACCATCTTCGTTTTTTAGGTCCGGAAATTGCAGCAAAGGCGCTGGGCGAAATGGCCCAACAGCCGGGGGGCTCCACGATGAAAGAATGGCAAAAGGAGAGTTTCGGCGCCACCCTCTGCGAATTGTTCTTCTTCCCGTTCCATGAGTTGTACACGGCAGGTCTGTATGACCGCATCGCACCCCAGGACGGATACAAATCTCCGGTTGACTTGAAGCTGGCAATTCGGGGAGCGCTGGATGCATCCCCTCCGGTCGGCTACAATGCCTCTTTTGTTTACCCCGAGGAAGACCTTAACCTGCTGGCTCAACGCATGGCCCGCCGGTGTCAGGTGAATTACAACATGCCCGTTAAGCATATCGATGCACATGAAAAAGAGATATTATTTGCTGATGGTACGCTCCTGCCCTATGACCAAATCCTCTGCACATTGCCCCTAAATTCGACAATAACTCTTTCAGACCTTCGCCTGGAACCGGATGCCAACCCCCATACATCGGTGCTGGTTCTCAATATCGGAGCAGTGCGGGGAGAAAAATGTCCGAGCCACCACTGGCTATACAATACCAAGACCAGACCAGGCTTTCACCGGGTGGGCTTTTACAGCAATGTGGATGCTTCATTTCTTCCCCTTTCCGCCCGAAAAGATGACACCCGCGTCAGCATTTATGTGGAAAAGGCCTATGAAGCCGGGGAAAAACCCACAGGAAAAAATATAAACCAATATGCGGCCGCTGTTGTAAAAGAACTACAGGATTGGGAATACATTGGTGACGTGGAGGTGATTGACCCAACGTGGATCGAGGTTGCATATACGTGGAATTGGCCAAGATCGGTCTGGACAAACCATGCAATGGAAGCGCTCGAAAATTACGGTATTTATCAGGTGGGCCGTTATGCCAGATGGAGTTTTCAGGGGATAGCCGATTCCATCCGCGATGGTTTTTTTGCAGGTGCGAGTTTTTGTGTATGAATTAGGCCGTGGGTGCTCAAGTGGTCTCGAGTTCAGGCGCTATCAATAAATCCCGACCTCCAGCAACCTTATCTACAACGAACTTGAATTACCAGGATAACTCGATGTTCTTGCGACTCCGGGTGCATTCATGGTCAGAAAAGTAAAAGACTAGAAGTATGCAGATGCCTGCAGCGAATAATATCAGGCTTAACGAAAAAGTAGGTTCTCTGAACTTTAGCGTTACCTTGCCAACCCCTTCGGGCACAGATATCTGAGCGGGAATCTGTCCTTCATCTATCTCGCCGGCCGGCTTTCCATCAAACCATATTCTGTAGCCCTCGATCGGGGCAATATTGACAACCAGGAAAGCCGCGTTAGACTCGGTAAAAATTTCCATCTCGTTGACACCCAACCGATATTGAACTTCACGTTTTTCAAGTTCAAAGATTGACCTCAGATATTCCTGGCTGAGAGGGATTTGCCCCGGGTTAGTGTTTTCCGGAACAATTCGTGGAGGCTTTCGATTCAAGGCATACACTAAGGAAAGCGCCTGTTGGTTTTCATAAATTCTGAATCCGTGGTTTTCATAGAAACGCTTGAATCTTCCATCCATCTCAAAACATTGCAGTGTCTCGTGCTCGCAACCCGTGACAATGTACCTTACCCCCCAGAAAGAAAAATAGTCCAACAAATATGTCGTAATTTTACCTTTGAAGATGGCCTGGTGGTTAAGACCTAGAGTGATCCGGTCGTGAAGTTCTGAGACCATGGCGTCGTATCCTGCAAACGCATAGCCCCCATAGAAAGTTGCATGATTGTATGTCCCGCATTTGAGAATTTAGGCGCAAAGTAAAGAACTGCGCAGGCGATAGTGGAAAAAAGAAGACCTGCCATGGCAAGGGCCAGCCATCGCCATTGTGGCTGTCCTTGAGTACTCCAACAAAGTCGGAAGAAAATTGAGACCAGAAGGGCTAGGAAAAAAGGCCCCACAAAGTATATGCATGAGTTGGATCCAAAGACGGTTCCTGGCATGAAGTATCCGATCTGGCTGCAGAAGAAGGGAACCGGACCAATGCGCAAATTAAGAAATTCATGCACGGGCAGAATATCCGCCCGAAAAGCCGATTCATACTTTGCAGCGATGGAAGGGACCAAAAGTGGTGCGCTTAGCAGGATGACCAACGCATATGCAGAAAAAAACGGCAGAAGGGTTTTTATGTAACTGATGAGCCGTTTGTAGAAAGAGACCGTTTGGGTCTTGACAGTGTGCGGATGAAAGAAAAAAACATACAGTACTTCAAAAAAGGTCAGCCGAAAAAACCAATCCGAATGGCCGGCAAAGAAAAATAGCGTCTTGGTCGCTGAAAAGATGGCTATCGTCCTGGTGCTCGGCTTCTTTAGCAGAGAGTCGAGAACGAGGAAACTGATCGGCATAAATGCAAAGAGCACACTCACTGTGCCCCAGGACCGCGGCAAGAAAATGATGAACGGGGTCGTAATCCAGAGCAGTGCAAGCATGAGTGCATGAGGCGGAGACATTGTTTTATTAACCAGTATAAAGAAAAAGATCGCAGAGGCCAGCAAGTGAATGATCACGTAAATGTCAATAGCCCAGGAAAAATCTGGGCTAATAATGCGAGAAAGGAAGGCAGAAAGATATGCCGGCGGATAAAAGATTGCCGTTTGACTGAATCGCAAGTAATTTACGCCGAGCAGTTGGTGAAAATTAATGTGGGGGATTTCTCCGGATTCCATGAGAGTGCGCCAGTCGTAGATAAAAGCCGGCAATAGATGGGTCGCATTGTCATCCCACGTGAAGTAGCGAGGCGTCCTCATTTCCAGAAGAAAGCAGCCGATGCTGAAAAAGGCAATCAGGATCAGGGCTGATCCTGCGGTGCCGATGGAAACCTTGCCTTTGATTCTGGGGTTGCTATTTTCCTCTGACATAAATATCACTATGCGTGCTTGTTAAGCTATCGAACCGAAGTATTTTTTTAAAAGGTACTTATACATGCCCATAACAGCCTTGAGATATCTTCAGGCTTGTGGGAAAAATCAGCATCCATTTTAAACACCACAACAGCATCCAGGGCGGCCAAAGCATGCTGCATACCTCGGATGTAGGCCGCTCCCAGCCCAACTTTCTGGCTAACAATGAGATGCACGTTGTCATACTCATTCTGAAGGTTCCTCACGACATCTGCAGTCCCATCAGGCGAATTATCATCAACCACCAGGATTATGCATGTCATGCTGAATACTCTGGAACTGATTTTGCAACGCCATGACCAGATGCTCTATGTTTGCCCGCTCGTTATATGTCGGAAGTATCACGACGGCTTTCAAAACGTTTTACATTCCCTCTTATTCTGGCTGACCTGTTTGTAAAAAATGCGTTCAGATTGCTCCAAAAGTAATGAGTTGTCAAGATCCAACGACAACACCTTATGGCCAGAAGAATAATTATTATCACTCTTTTGTCTTGACTAGGAGGATGACCTCACATAGAACAACTTTTATCACCACAGCTTTTTCGATTTTTATTTGAGGTGCATAGAGTAGCGAGTATCCGGTTTCGGGACTTTACCCTAACGTTGCATAAATCTTTGGGCCAAAACCGCTTCGCTCGTTCTATATCAGGCCATCGAGCAGTCAAAAAACAAAACGATTAACCGAACCAAAAACTGGTACTAAAATGTATATCATACAACGGATACGATTTCCCCTCACCATAGATGATACGGAATTATATTTGCGAGTCGACAGCTCGGCCCATTATGACACCCAAAAAGAGATTATCCGCTTCAATGGCAGCGGAACAATTTCGCTGAACACATATTTCAATTCTTTCTATGAAAAATACTACATTAAAAACACGACCCTCCGGTCAGCGTCTTATCTGCTTGATCTCGCGGGAAATTTCAGCATCTCTATTTACCGAGAATACTCCAATCACATGCATGACCTGATCTTGACCCGCGAATTTTCGAACTGCTCAAGGACAAATCGTATCAAGATCGATCTTCCGGAGCTTTGCAATGAAGAACATAGTGGAAGGATCTATCTTGAGATCCAATGCACCAGCCCAACCGGGATATTCGGGGGAGGATGTATTGCGACCGACCAGAAAAAAAACAGAGAAATTTCGCTCGCAATAATCACCTGCACCTTCAAAAGAGAGAAATACGTTACAAAGACAGTTGAAACCATCCTGGCAGATTCTTTGTTAAGTGAAAAGATGTTCAGAATTTTTATTGTAGATAATGCCAAGACCCTTAAACAATCCGATTTTCAGGACAGTAAGGTCCGTCTGATTCCCAACAGGAATTTTGGGGGTAGCGGCGGATTCGCCAGGGGGTTAATAGAGGCCATTTCAGAGGGAGATGCAACTCATCTATTGATTATGGACGATGATATTGAGCTTGACAGCGAATCTGTTTACAGAATATTTACATGGCACGAGTACGCAAAAAAAGAATTCGCCATATCCGGCAGTATGTTTGATTCCGAAAACAGATATCTGCTGCACGAGGCAGGAGCGGCATTCAGGACGGTCACGCAAACATCTCTTAAGCATAATCTAAGGCTTGATAATGCCTCCACCCTCAACAAGTTATTAAAGGAAGAAGAGATTGACTACGGCGCCTTCTGGTTCTTTTCTTTTTCCAAAGACATCATCTTAACGGCTGGGCTGCCGCTGCCCTTTTTTATCAAGGCCGACGACATAGAATTCGGTTTGAGGATTACTAAACTGCTTAGGGGCCAAATATTAGCCGTTCCAGGAATAGCAGTGTGGCATGAGTCCTTCAAGACAAAAAATACTGTCTGGGATTCCTATTATTATTTTCGCAATACAGTGATAACCAGTTCTTTGTACTCCATTTCGAGTTTTTGGAAAACAGCCCAGGTCCTGACAATGTACATTGTGTTCCAGTTATGTATCTACAATTACAACCGTGTGGAAATGGTTATAAGAGCTGTGGAGGATTTTCTTCAAGGGCCTGCTTTTATCAAAAATAATGATCCTGAAAATATACACACTGAAATAATTGCGTTGAGCAATAAGCATAAAAAGCCGACATCCATATCTTTTCCCCCCTATCATGAGGAAATATTTCACAAAAAATTTCCAAAGTTTGGTTTAATTGATAAAATATTGACGGCATCAAATTTGAACGGTCATTTATTCCAGGGTTTTTTAAAGCGTAATTACAGACTCTCCATTCCACCTGAATCTTCCTGGTATGACTACATCTTGTTCGGAAGGGACGAGGTTATCTTCTGCAACGGTATGCGTTATTACCGAAATACCATAGACAAGGCCGCCGGGATACTGCTGTTCAAAAGATATCTTTCGGTTCTTGTCAAGACAGGGCTGAGATTTCGTTCCGTTCGAGCCAAATGGAAGGCCGCCCACGAGAATCTGGCTTCATTTGATTTCTGGAAGAAACACCTTCAAATCGGATAAAAAGGGTAATCATCCCTTTTCATGGTAACGATCGCGGAAATTTTTTAAGAAGACACTCCACCGATGAGATGACCTCATCCACGGAAATATCCCTGGTGTATATGTTTTCAAGCGTATGCACCTTACGTCGTATCATATGCCGATTCCCTT
>DIKH01000280.1:0-17862 GCA_002424495.1 Desulfobacteraceae bacterium UBA5623 | reverse complement strand
ATCGGTGGAATTCGCCTCAAGGGATTTATTGGTCCGAAAATGCCTACTACCGGGACGCCCAGGGCATAGGCGAGGTGAAAAGGAAATGAATCTATTGATATTACGGCATCTGCGGCATTGATCAGAGATGAAAGTTCCGCTACCGTGGTGTTCTCCATCAGATCGTGAGTCCCTTTCAGGGAGAATTCTGTGAGACCTTTTCCCACAAATATCAGATTATATCTTTTTTTAAGACGGTTGCTAAGCTCTGAAAATCCCCACCAGTCTCTGGGCGACTGAGGGGATAAAGAGCAGGATGGATTGATGATAATGTTTTTTTGAGTCTTTGACAGTACGGCCTGAAGACGTTTTGAAGTACATGTGAGAGGCTTGAACCACGGGCCACAATCTGAAACCTGGATACCAAGACGTTTGAGTATCCCATATTCCAGCCTCACATCATCTCCTGAAGAAAACCCAACATACTTTTTTTTGGCCCGGACAAACAGGGAGATAAATAACGCCAGGGGATTTGCCAGGGGGATGAGCAGGAGGTCGTAATGTTGTTCCAGGATGCGCCTCAAATCGCGAGTCAGAAAGCCGAATGGATAAGACAGGTAGCCCAAGAGCGTAAATCCGCTAAATGAAAGATTGATAATCCTGTCGGCAAGTTGAAGAAGATCCCGTGCCAGCTCTGGCGCCTGATCAGATCCTGCTGCAATAAGGTCTATTACTTTGGCCCTTTTTTTCACCTCCCGCAGCCAGAATGAACTCTTGACTATATCGCCAAGTCCTGCAGGGAGCATCACACAGACCCTCTCCCATCTTTTCCCTGTTTCATGCCAATCGTTACTTCTCTCTTTAAGTTCCAGGAGGCACCCCGGATCTGATGATAGCACTTTATCAAAAATCTCTTCATAACGCGCTGAGGTATTTTCAATGTCAAACGAGCAGGCCAATTGTCTGCTCTCGTGCTTCATTTTTTTTAACAACTCATCGGAACCTAACATTGTTCGCAATGCAACTATGAAGGCGGCAGAATCATTGACCGGACAGAGAAAGCCGTTTTCCCCGTTTTTAACCAGGTCTGAAATGCCTCCAACATCGCTTCCAAGTATGGCCAGACCATGTCTTAGCGCCATGGTACCCACAAGTGGGAGGCCCTCCGCAACAGAGGGCAATATCAGAATATCATTTTGCCCCATGATTTCTTCTACAACCTGGGGGTCAACCCAGCCATGTAAGCGAACCCTGTCTGACAGGGCCAAATCCTGAATCCTATTTCTTATGGATTGCATCATCTTTCCGTCTCCGACCATATCAAAACGCCATTCAAGGTCTGAGACTCCTTTAAGCACATCCACTAAAAAAAGCAGATTTTTTTGGGGATCAAAACGGCCTGCGAATATCAGTCGCTTTGGTTGGGAGGCTGTTAAAAGCGGCGATGTGCCATCAAGTAGATCTATTCCGTTGGGGATGACCTCTAAAGTAACATTATAGGATTTTAAGGCCAGGGTTTTTATGTGTCCGCTCACTGCGACAACAGCTCCAGCCCTTTTCCAGATGGGATGAGTCAGAGGCCCTATGACCCTGAAAAGGAAACCGGTCTGTGCAGGCAGAGCGCCCGGGACATCGCCGCAGTGAGCTGTCAAGATATATGGGATTCTTGAAGCCAGGTGTATCAGCAGGGCCAATACACCGGTTGGAACCGCAAAGTGGACGTGGATGACATCAGGTCGCCATACCAATGCATGCCGTAAGCCCGGCAGCAGATTGGTCACGAGAAATGCGGCCATCTCCCAGACCGTACACCTGTCCACCCGTCTTCTAAAGGAAAAACTCCTGTATATCCTGTAGCCATTCCTGTCTTCAATTTTGGGCAGGCCCTTAACATGGGAGGTCTGTACTCGAATGTCATGTCCTCTACCTGCCAGCACGCGGCAAAGGTCCTCTGAGGCCCGTCCTCCGCCACCTCCCACAGGTGGAAACTCGTAGTTAAGAACAAGTATCCGCATTATCTGTTCATTGGCGGTAAGTTGTTAAAGGAGTTCAACAGCCAATAGTTCCATAGAAACAGGCGATGGTCAGCCTTCCCCCTTCTATGTTCTTCAATTCTGTCTTCTAAGAAAGCCGGATTCAGTTTTACACCCACTTTCTGGTGATTAAAATTCAACAATCCGTCCTTAAACCACCTGCCAACCGGAATTCCAAACCCCTTCTTTGAACGATATAGAATATTATGGGGCAGAACAGGTTCAAATGCTTTCTTAAGGATATACTTGGTTGTTCCGTTTCTAAACTTGTATCGCGAAGGTATCTTTCTTACGAAATCCACCAGATCAATATCCAGATAGGGGGCGCGGAGCTCAAGGGAATTCATCATGCTGGCCCTGTCAACCTTGACCAGAATATCATCCTGAAGATAGAGCTTGGTGTAAAACTGGAGAGTCTTATCAACCATATTGTCCTGCTTGCAGGTTTCCCATTGTTCAACAGCCTCTGAAAAAACATCCTCCGGATCCATGGGCTCATGGAAAAATTCCGCCAGTTCATGGGGCGTAAGGGGGCCAAGCCAGACCGGGTTCCAGAATCTTTCAGAATAGCTAAGCCCGTTAAGAGTCCTTTTCAGCTTGAAATCCAGGCTGAAATTCCGG
The DNA here is from genome assembly GCA_002424495.1 of Desulfobacteraceae bacterium UBA5623. Classification (GTDB taxonomy): domain Bacteria; phylum Desulfobacterota; class DSM-4660; order Desulfatiglandales; family Desulfatiglandaceae; genus UBA5623. The sequence continues at coordinate 15,229 of DIKH01000280.1, read as the reverse complement.
TGCGACACCGGAATCAGGGAGATGATCATCATTATGCCCTCATGAATAGGCTTAGGAATCAACCGCTTGTAAAAAGAGGCCAGGCACAGGGCGCGAAAGGGATCATATCCAGCAAAAAGCTCATCACCGCCATCTCCTCCCAGTGCAACGGTAACGTGTCTTCTGGTCTCCCTGCACAACAGAAAAGTGGGCAAAAGAGAGCTGTCACCCACGGGCTCATCAAGCTTCAGGGCTATTTCGTTCATTAAAGTCCTTGCCTTTTTCAGGGACAGGACGGTCAGGTTATGTTCAGTGCCCAGCAGTGACGCAACATAAGTGGAATATTCCGACTCATCAAAGCTTTGATCCTCAAATCCGATGGAAAACGATTTGATTTTTTCACTTCCTGATATCCTGGCCGCACAGGCGGCAATAGAGGAAGAGTCTATGCCGCCGCTCAAAAATATGCCCAGAGGCACATCAGACATAAGACGCCGCCTGACAGCATTGAACAGGAGTTCACGGATAATCTCCCCCCATTCTTCTTCCGGGTTTTTGGGTATATCATCAAACGGCTCCAGGACAAATTCCCAATACCTGCTGGATTCACAATGCTGGCTGGAAATATCAAAACAAAGATTGTAACCTCCAGGCAGTTTATGCACCTTTTCATATAAAGAAAGTGGCGCCGGGATAAAACCATAGGCGAAATATTTTTGAAGACCTTTAAACGAGATGTCGGCGGCAATGCCCCTGTGCCCTGCAAGGGCCTTAAGCTCCGAAGCAAAAGCGAACGTGCCATTTTGCAGTGAATAAAAAAGGGGCTTCTTACCGAACCTATCCCTGCTGAGGAACAGGAGGTTCTTTTCTTTATCGTAAATGGCAAAGGCCCACATACCGTTGAGCCTTTGGGGCATTTCATGTCCCCACTGCCTGTATCCGTAGATCAAGACCTCCGTATCAGAATGATGCGATTTAAAACTGTGGCCATTCTTTTCAAGCTCTTCCCTTAATTCCTTGTGATTGTATATCTCCCCGTTGAACACGACACACAACAGGCCATCATCTGACCACATGGGCTGAGAACCGCCTTCCAAATCAATAATGGAAAGCCTCTTGTGACCCAGATAAACGCCTTTGATCCTGTCATACCAGACGCCTTTATCATCAGGCCCCCGATGTTCCAGAGCTGCGTTCATCCGCTCAAGGTCCTCTATATCACCTTTTCCTGCGAACCCACAGATTCCGCACATAGTGTCTCATTTATTAATTTATTATTTTCCTGATCAGGTATGGGCTTCTGCCCTGTGACTCATAATAGGTGCGCATAAGTATCTCTGCCATAAATCCCATGAAAATGGCCATGAAACCGACAAGAAGAAAAAAAACAGTCAGGATAGGTAAGGGCGTATCACTAAATGACTTACTCCCCCAATACTTATAATAGACCATGGCCAAAAAAGTCATAAAGGAAAGCAGGAAACTGAAAAGACCGAAACCGCCAAAAAGATGGAATGGGCTTTTTGAATGTTTGTCAAAAAACCGCAGGAGTATCAAATCCAAAATAACCGGCCATGCCCTTGAAAGGCCATAGCTGGAAGCGCCGAATTCACGCGGATGATGCCGAACCACTACTTCTGCGACCTTTCCACCTAACCATGAGGCATAGATGGGAATAAAGCGGTGCATTTCACCGTATAGACGTAATTCTTTTATCACCTCCTTTCTATAGGCCTTGAGAGAGCACCCGTAATCATGTAATTTTACACCGCTGATCATGGAAATGATCCAATTTGCAATCACGGACGGAAAAATTCTGGAAAACACACCATCTCTTCTGACCTTTCTCCAGCCACTCGCCACATCGAATCCTTCATTAAGCTTGTTCAAAAGGAGAGGGATGTCGGCTGGATCATTCTGGTTGTCTCCATCCATTGAAACAATGATATCTCCGCTGGCATGTGAAATGCCTGCCATCATGGCTGATGTCTGTCCGTAATTGCAAGCAAAATGGATAACCTTGACTTTATCATCATTTTTCGCCATTGCATCCAGGATCTCCTCTGATCTGTCACTGGAGCCGTCGTTTACCATGATGATTTCAAACGGATCGCCAATTTCACCAAGGGTGGAAATAAGTTTGTCATATAAAGACATTATGTTGTCCTGCTCGTTATATATAGGGATGCAGACAGATATCATTGCTTAAATTACCCTCCTGAAGTCAGTCAACAACGTGCTGTTTTTCAAAAACAACTACTCAGATACCTGAACAGCTACCTTTGAATCATCACGGTTGCTTTTTCTTCCAAAACGCATTAAAATAGCTATCTAAACAAATTGAGTCAACACTTGTTTCATTTATTATTTGGTATTTGAATGAAAAGCCCTTGGTCCGCTAAATCCGGCAGCTTGTTAAGGCAATGAATCTCCCCTCTATCCCCGGTGACGCTCTTCATAGTCCAATCGCCAGGCTTCTCCTTTGGCTCGACAGATCGGCCGGATTTCGACTCCTGATTTGCCGGGCAATACTATTGTTCGGCATTTTAGTATGGATAGCCGTGCAAGGCTCATTATCCCTGGTGCCGTTATGGACAAGGGCCTTACCCCCGGAGGTTGATGATTCACTTACCTATGTCCTGAAATCAAGACAGATGAAGGAGTGCTTTAAACAGGACTGTCCGGCGCTGCTGGACCTAAGAATGCAACACGGGCAAGCCCAAAAGCCCACAACAAGCGCAGAGGTACGGGAGGAGATCGAACTGGCATGTTCAAGGATATTTCCTTTTTATCATCCTCTGTTTTCATTAATCCTTCTGGGCCTCAACAAGTTTGGCCTGGACTGGATGACAGCATATAAAGTTGTATGGACGGCAGGTCCGTTATTCTTTGTCATGGCTTTCAGTTATCTGCTTTCAACTATTTGGGGCCTTTCCGCGGCAGGGATTGCTCTGGGGTTGCTGGCCGTTAAGGTGTTCCCTGATACAGGGCTTCACCATGTTGTGCCTTCAAATCTTGCCATGGCCATGGCCGTAATTGTCTTTGCACGCATAATATCCAGGAAAGGAAAGGCCTTATGGACCTTGACCATCGGTTCCATTCTTATGAGCGCCCTACATTCCATCGGGATGCTCTATTCCATTATGGCCGTCTTTATTGCTCTTGCCATGTCAGGCTCCACCAGGAACAAGATATGGATCCCGGGCGTTATAACCCTACTGGTCATAGTCATGGCCCTTGTCATTCCACAGAGGTTTCAATGGCCGGCCATGGCGATTTATCATCTCCTGCCTCAAGGGGGCATGCCGTTTCTAAAAATGGCTGTAGGGGCGGGAGAAACAATAATAGAGGTTATCACCAATATCGTGCGACTCCAGGAAGGACTCTTCGGTTCAATACCCGTCTTTTGCGGGGCCATTGCCATTGGAGTATTGACCGCGCCGCCCGATCACCGCAAGACAGCCGTAAAGATGATCCTTGTATATCTCTTTTTTATGGTTGGCATGCTTTTTTTTGTATCCAGCCACCCGGGGGATATCATATTCAGGATGTGGATACCCTTTGTGGTTATCCTTTTCGGGGCTGTGGGACAGGCCGTATGGGATTCATTCAAACAAAGCTGGCGCCTGTTGATAGAATACATTAGCAAAAATGGAACAGATGACCCTGTTAACATCCGGAAGATGTGGCCGGTAGTGATTCTGGCATTGCTCCTGGGCTATTGCCTTCATATGACTATAAGCGGAGGAGAGCAGGTCTATGCCACCATAAGGCATACCATAAACCGTCAACCTCTTGAGTTCAACCCGTCTCAACCCGAACGTCTCCTTTCCATGTCTGCCCCGGAAGACGGCGTTTTATACACCAGCATGATTATCATGCCTTATTATTTCATCCATGGAGCCATGGAACTCGGGGCAGTCTATTATCATCCTTCCATGCAGGGGACAGAAATGGCGGACGAATGTCTTAACAGGCCTGATTTAAGATTTGCCGTAACCTATAACCCCACGGTTTATCACCCTTCATTTGAAGGGATTAAGGAGAATAACTGGTGGGAATCAAGCCCTGATTTCCGTTATTCTCCCCTGAGCAAAAGAAGGATATATGGACCAATTAGTCGAAACGGCATGATCCCCGCCGCGGATTTTAAGTGGATAGAGGTCAAGACAAACCAAGGGGACAGCCCTGCATCTGTCAGGCTATTGATAGAAAACCCGGGCAAGGCCTCCATGATTAAACTGATGCCTGCGGACGGCACCCAGCGGTCTTTCACACTGAATGATTCAGAAACCGTAATCCCCGCCAGATGGTCGGGATGGATTAAGGTGGACCTGAAAAAGGCCTTTCAATCCAACCGAATAAGAATTGTACTTCCTCAAGGCGAATGCCGGTTTTTGATCGGAGGGATCGTATTTGATGATGATCCCTTACACTGGCCGTGGATTCAGAAGGCTGACATCTCATTTATGTTCAGGGATGCAGACACGTCTTTGGTGACCCGAAGCTTTGATCCGAACAAGATACTGCCTGCCCCATTGAACTCCAGGCATATATCCGTCTTGGATGATACTGGTTCATCTGTTTTATTTGAAATTCACAGGCAGATTTCCGAATAAGTGTCTTTTTATGTGAGCAGAATCAATAATGAGAGAAAAAAGCATTTTCCAAAAAATAGACGCATTTACTGATTCCCATGAAGGAAAACGCATGGGACTTTATCCCTATTTCAGGCAGATCATATCTGCGACTGATACGGAAATATCCCTTAAGACCGGCCAAAGGGTTTTAATGCTTGGCTCCAACAGTTACATGGGGCTGACAAATCACCCTGAAGTCAAAGAAGCAGCAATAAAGGCCATAGAAAAATATGGGACAGGATGCGCAGGATCAAGGTTTCTTAATGGAACATTGGATATCCATGAAGAGCTGGAGGCCGAGCTTGCCGGGTGGGTGGGAAAAGACTCAGCACTCCTTTATTCCACTGGCTTTCAGGTCAATCAAGGCGTCATGGCAACCCTTATGGAAAGGCATGGTCACATAATTTTGGACAGCCGCAATCATGCGAGTATAGTTGACGGAGCAAGGCTTTCAATGGCCAACATTGCCAGATATCCCCACAATGATATGGATTCCCTCCATAAGGTCCTCTCCCGCATCCCTGAAAACAAGTCAAAACTGCTGGTCGCTGACGGGGTCTTCAGCATGGAGGGTGATATAGTCAAATTACCTGAACTTGTCGAGCTTGCAGAAGAATTCAATGTCGTAGTCATGATTGATGACGCCCATGCGCTTGGAGTACTGGGAAAGGACGGCAGCGGCACGGCATCACACTTTGGGCTCACAGACAGAGTGGACCTGATTATGGGCACTTTCAGCAAGTCTCTCGCATCGGTTGGAGGCTTTATTGCCTCCGACGGTCAGACGATAGAGTTTTTAAAACACCATTCCAGGGCCTTGATTTTCAGCGCCAGCATGCCCCCTGCATCGGTGGCGTCGGTGCTTGCCGCATTAAGGGTTATAAAGAGGGAACCTGAAAGGATTGACGGGCTCTGGAAAAATACCGGAATGATGCGAACAGGATTAAAATCACTTGGCTTTGATACAGGACTTTCCGAGACACCGATAATACCGGTGCATGTTGGTCAGATTATGACCTTGTTGGCAATGTGTAAGAAATTGGAAGAAGAAAACATCTTTGTAAACCCGGTTATCCCGCCCGCGGTCCCGCCCAATGACTGTTTGCTTAGAATCAGCCTTATGGCCACCCACACAGAATCACAAATAGATTTCGCCCTGCAAAAGATGGAAAAGGTCGGGAGGGAATTGCTGGTGATTTCCTGAAAAGGTCTTTTCGCGTATTGCATGGACAAAATTTTGAGTTGATTTATTCCAGCCGGAGAAATAGTATTATATATTTTTCATAGCTTCAGCGCGCTTGTCCGCTAATCCCGGCACTTCGAGGATACAATGATTGAAAATCGCAGGGTGGTCGTCACAGGTCTTGGCGTGGTAGCCGCCAACGGAACAGGACCGGATGAATTTTGGGATTCCAATGTCAATGGCACATCAGGAGTGGCTAAGATCACCCGTTTTGATATCTCCAATTTCAAGACCCAATCCGCCGCAGAAGTAAAAGATTTCGACCCGCGAAAATTCATGCCGGAAAAAACTGCAAAAAGTGTAGACAGATTCGTCCATTTTGGCATTGCCTCATCAAAAATGGCCCTTGAAAACAGCATGATAGCCCTTGATAAGGAAGACAGAGAAAGGATTGGCGTTATAATAGGCTCCGGTCTTGGCGGAACTCTTTTTCATGAAGAACAAATAATTGCAAGTATCAACAGGGGTGGCGCCCACAGAAGCGACCCATCCGGTGTTGTGCGCACCACCCCTAATGCCGTGTCGGCCCACATAGCCATACAGAACGGCCTTTTGGGACCTAATCTTGTTATTTCAACCGCCTGTGCTTCGGGTAATCACGCCATAGGAGAGGCATTCAGGAAGATTCAAAATAATGAGGCTGATATTATTTTTGCAGGGGGCTCTGAAGCTCCTTTAACCGAATTTACCTTTGGTGCGTTCTATGCCATGAGGGTGCTCTCAAGGAGACAGTGCCAGCCACAGGAAATAAGCAGACCGTTTGACAATAACAGGGACGGATTTGTTATGGGCGAAGGCGGGGCCGTGCTGATCGTGGAGGAACTTGATCACGCACTAAAAAGGAAGGCGCACATCTATTGTGAAATAGCAGGCTACGGACTGACAAGCGGGGCCTATCATATGGCTTTGCCCGAGCCGGACGGAGAGGATGCAGCAAGGGCCATGCGCCTGGCATTGAAAGACTCTGGGCTAAGGCCCGAAGATGTCGGCTACATCAATTCCCACGGGACAAGCACACGCGCAAATGATATTGCGGAAACAAAAGCGATCAAGAAGGTGTTCGGAGATTACGCCTATAAGGTCCCAGTGTCTTCGACAAAATCCATGATAGGTCATGCCATAGGCGCTGCACCTGCCATGGAGGCGGTCGTTTGTTGTCTGGCGCTGGAACATCAGGTGATCCCGCCGACCATAAACTATCAACTGCCTGACCCTGAATGTGACCTGGATTATGTCCCAAACAAGGCAAAAAATGCCAGGTTTGATGCCGTATTGTCCAATGCGTTCGGTTTTGGAAGTGTAAGCGCATGCTTATTATTTAAGAAATATCAATGATCGTCCCGCTATTATGATGACTAAGGACATATGCACATGGATGCAACCAGAGAAGAAATAGAAAAAAAAGCCATTGCCGTACTTGCTGAAAAATCTTGCGTAGACAATCAAAAGATCAGTCTTGAATCGGTCTTGGTTGATGATTTGGGGATGGATTCACTGGACGCAGTGGAGGCCGCCTTCAGTTTCGAGGAAGAATATGGCATGGAAATACCTGACGATGATATTAGAAATTTCAAAACGGTCGGGGATATTGTTGATTATCTATTTGAAAAGATGAGCGAAACTTAGAATATAAAAGAATCTGTCACTTTGAGGTATGATTTGAAATCTGCAATGCTGACAGGAGCCACAGGATTCATCGGATCTCACATCGCGGAACATCTTGTCCAAAAGAAAATAGACACACACCTTTTTATCAGAAGACGCAATAGCATCATTGATTCACTGGAAAAACGCGGGGCAAAAATTCATGTAGCACAATATGACAATATGTCGGTGCTAAAGGCTTCTCTTAAAGCCGCAGAGGTTGTGATTCATTGCGCAGGCGCAACCAGGGCTTTGAAAGAAAAAGACTATATAAAGACCAACGTTGATTTTACAGCCAACATCCTGAATGTTATCAATAAACAGCAAAGGTTCATATTGATAAGCTCTCAGGCCGCTGCCGGCCCGTCAAATGCCTCGGTTCCCGTTGACGAAGAGACCGAACCGGTTCCTCTTACCTATTATGGGAAGAGCAAACTCCTTGCCGAACGACAAGCAATAAAATGGGGTGCTGAAAATAACAATAGTTTCGTTATATTGAGACCTTCCGTTGTCTATGGGCCGAGAGAGAAGGATATGTATAACTACTTTAGGCTGATAAAAAAAGGTATATTCCTTCTCCTTGGAAACGGAAAAAAAAGGTTTTCCATTCTCCATGTAAATGACCTTGTACTCGCCGTTATGATGTGCGCGGAACACCCCTCATGTGGTGAAACCTATTTTGTCTGTAACGATGAAGCACCTTCATGGCTGGAAATAGGCGCCTGTATAAAAAAGGCGCTGAACAAAAACCGCACGCTGACCGTCAAAATCCCGGAGCATGTCGCGGATATTGCCGCACACATCGTTGATGCTGTAGGCCTTGTTACCCGTAAGGCTTCACTTCTAAACCGTCAAAAAATTATTGAGGCAAAACAGGCTGCATGGCTGTGCAGCAACACGAAAATTAAAAAAAGGCTTCACTGGAGGCCCGAAATCTCTCTTGAAAACGGGATCAAGCAGACGGCGGAATGGTATATCATGGAAAATTGGATTTAATGAACTCGAAAAATATAATGGCATAAAAAAAATCTAAGACGTAACAATGTATGAATTATTTTTTTTCTCATCAATTATTCTCATCATCATGGGGGCGATTATCCGGGTCAATCTCAAAAGGCAGGACCTTTACAAGGAGGCGGGCAAAAGCACATCCTCAGGCCCGGAAAAATGGCCTTCAGTAGCCTTGATCATACCGGCAACCGGGTTTGACCCTGCCCTGCCAGAGTGTATCGCGTCCTTGATTAACCAGGGCTATCCGGGCCGTTATCAACTTATATTTGTCACCCGAGACCATTATGATCCTGCAGCCGCGATTATCCGACAACAGATTCAGGCAATCCCCAACGCCCGCCACATAGTCAGCGGCAAAGCCACAACATGCGGCCAGAAAAATCATAACCTGCTTGCCGGGATCAAAGTGGTTGGAGTTGAATCCGAAATCCTGGTTTTCTGCGACAGCACCAGGGTAGCCCCTTTTAACTGGCTGAAAGAAATGGTCAGCCCAATTGCCTCGAATAGGGCGATTGTCACATCAGGCTATCATAATATCATCTGCGGGGGCTGTAAAATCCCGACCCTGGGTCACGCTGTCAGCGTTCTGATTCTTTATCTCACCAAAGGAATAAGCATGTTGAATCAGCCATGGGGAGGCGGCACCGCCATCAGTAAGGCGACTTTTAAGGCCCTAGGGGTCAAGGAAACATGGGCCAAAAATGTGGTGGACGATGTGTCTCTGGCTGCCCTTTTAGCAAAAGCCAGGATAAAGGTTGAAAATGTTCCCACTGCATGCCTTTCTACACATCTGGCGAATGAAACCCTGCCAGGCTGGAACATCTGGCTTATCAGACAATGGAGCTATCTCAAATTTTGTATGCCAATAAGTTGGGCACTGGCAGGGATCATCTGCTATTTTCATTGTGCATTGGTTCTCCTTGCCGGGGTTGAATGCCTTAGAGTGCTTTTTGGCTGCCCGCGGCCGGTGGATGCGCTGGCTGCACTTGTCTTTCTGACGATCCTGACAATCTTAGCCGGAGTACTGAAAAACCTGCACTCCACCCAATGTCCTATGCTTTCCTGGGTAATGGCAGCATATGTCGCCTTTTTCATGGCCGCCTGGAGCCATATGGAAACCATTTTAACCCAAGAAATCCACTGGCGCGGAATCACTTACCGCGTCACAAGGAAAGGCGTAGTAGTTGAAATTCGGGAAAGATAACTAAAGATGTGTAAAAAAAAGCAGCCCGAGCAGTACCCCGAAAAACAAGCATAACCCGGGATAACTTCTCTAACTTCCTGAAATCAATTGGCGTCCCCAACGAGATTTGAACTCGTGTTGCCGGCGTGAAAGGCCGCAGATATAGTTTTACCGTCATTTACTCCCACATCATAAAACCCATTGATTTCTAAGTATTTTTAATATTACCTTTTCTCTTGACTTACTCAAAAATACCTCTATATTTACAAAAAGTGTTGGGTATAGTGGTGGGTATAAAATTATGAGAGAGGGACAAGATGCCAGCTCAAAAGCGATTCAAGACGGATTATCCAGGGGTTTACTATATCAAGGGAAAAGGTGTCCCTGGATCAGGGCACAAGGTCGAAAAGATTTTTTATATCAGCTACCGGAAAAATGGGAAGCAGATCCAAGAAAAGGCTGGACGTCAGTACCAGGATGATATGACACCTGCCAGGGCCTCAGGAATCAGGGCAAGGCGGATAGAGGGAAAGGAGCTCTCGAACGAAGAACGCCGCCTTGCTGAAGAGGCCAAAAAGAAGGCTGAGGCCGGCAAATGGACGATTGGCCGGTTGTGGGTATCTTACAAGGCAAGTCGTCCCGTGAGTAAAAGCCTGGGGGTTGACGAAGGCCGGTATAACACTTTCTTGAAGCCAGCCTTTGAGAACAAAGAGCCAAAGGACTTGGTCGCGCTGGATATTGACAGGCTAAGGATTCAACTTCTGAAAAAGAAATCCCCTCAGACAGTAAAGCACGTTTTAAACCTACTGACCTGGATAATTAATTATGGTGTCAAAAATGGTCTCTGCACCGGACCAAATTTCCACATAAAGAAGCCCACCGTCAATAATATCAAAACAGAAGATCTAACACCGGATCAACTTGGCAGGCTGCTCAAGGCAATTGATGAATCATCCAACCTTGCAGTAGCCAAAATGATGAAGATTGCCCTTTTTACCGGGTTGCGACGTAGCGAGATTATTAAGTTGCGATGGTCAGATATTGACTTTGGGAGAAATTTTATTTCCATACGAAATCCCAAGGGCGGGTTAGATCAAAAAATCCCCATGAATTTAGAAGTGGGAGAAGTCTTTGATTCTATCCCAAAGACCGAACACGATGGATATGTCTTTCCTGGGCGCACCGGCGAGATGAGGACAATAAGCTCACAGGCAAGAAAAATACGGGACAAAGCGGGTTTGCCAAGTGATTTCAGACCATTTCATGGGCTAAGACATGTATATGCCTCAATGCTTGCATCAAGCGGGCAGGTTGATATGTACACCCTTCAAAAGCTTCTAACCCATAAAAGCCCTTTGATGACGCAGAGGTATGCACATCTTAGAGACGAGGCATTGAAAAAAGCCTCTGAGTTGGCTGGGAATATCATCAATGAAGCAATCTTAGAAACGAGCGAGAAAGCTCAAAGGGCCTCATGAAAGATATAAGCCTTGACAATATACTATACAAGATTTTTCTGTAACGTAATGAAGCTTTCTGCGGAAAACATTATCGATAAAGCAGCGAATGGAAATAATGATGAGAAGGTCGTCAACCTGACCGTGGACAAGATATAGGCTGCTCAATGCTTGGGCGATATATAAAACACCCGAAAAGGTAGCTGTCGTTGCCGGTTTTTTCTTTTTTTTATATCATAAGATAAATTATATTGACAATATTATCTTATGATATATATTCATTTAGGACCTTTTGATCAAGGAGAATGCAGATTGGATGAAATCAAAAAGGAGTCCATTGGGAACTTTCTAAAGGAATTCAAGAAAATTGCAACTGATGGTAGAGGGATTGATATTGTAAGTAGAAGGAAAAACATAGAATCCTTAACCGATCTGGGTCTTACTTTTAGAAACTGCAAGAATGAAATACTCGGTCTTTCCGTCTTTGATTATTGTGATGGTCCGAAACCAGATAAAAACAGGCCTGGAGAAATTTGGGAATTCGGAAAAATGGTAGGCGCGAAAAAAATCTATATCAAGCTAAAGATTGCGCAGGTGGGAGAAGAAAGACTTGCAAAATGCCTATCGTTTCATGTTGCTGAATTCCAGCTTCATTTTCCATTCAGGGATGCTGTTAAGAAAGGAGGTAATGAAAAATGAAGGGAATATGTCCAAATTGTGAAAAAGAAACTAATCTAGAATTAATCCGGACCATTGAAGCCATTAACGTGCGTGGGGAAAAAATCGAGATCGAAACGAGGCGCTATCGGTGCCTGGATTGCGGGGAGGAATTTGAAGACCCACGCTCTGACGATGATCCTTTGGATAAGGCCTATAAGGAATACCGTAGACGGCATAAAATGACCACGCCGGAGGAAATACGAAGCTTAAGAAAACGATATGGGCTTACCCAAAGCGAAATGTCCACCCTTCTTGGGTGGGGTGCTGTGACTCTCAGCCGTTATGAGAATGGAGCCCTTCAAGATGAGGCGCATGAAAAGACTCTTCGGCTTGTCATGGAACCGCTTAATCTTTTAAGGCTTATAGAAGAGACCCCGGACGCCTTGCCACAAGAAAAAAGGGACAGGCTTATAGAAGAGCTTCAGTCTGCAGAGCAAGCGGCCTATTCTTTTTCAAGGATATATGAGGAACGGTTTGGGAGATACCGCCCTAATGTGTTCAGCGGCTATATGTCACTTGATCTTGCGAAGCTTAATAACGCCATCCTTTACATGTGCATGGATGGAGTGCTGAAAACAGTTTTGAACAAGCTTCTCTTCTACTCGGACTTCAAGCATTTTAAGGTTCATGCGGTTTCCATTACCGGTTCCAGATATGTCAGAATCAAGTTCGGTCCTGCGCCGGATAATTGGAGATCTTACCTGTCATTCCTTATGGAAGATGGCGCCCTGGATGTTGAAGAAATTTTCTATGATGAGGACGTAACGGGCGAAAAGCTGATTTCTGCCAGGAAGCCGGACCTTTCCATTTTTTCCGAAGAAGAGTTAATGACTCTTGCTTCGGTCAAGAAGCATTTCAAGGGGTGGACGGCGAAGAAAATAACCGATCATTCCCATGAAGAAAAGGGTTATATGGAAACGCCCAACAGTCAGCCAATATCATATGCCTATGCTGAGGAACTGAAAATTTAGATCTGCGCTTGGGGCCTAAGGTAGGCCACCTGAAAAGCCGTATCCGCACGGCCTGGCCCCAAGTCTTAAAAAAAGCGGCGCTATCGCGCGGAGGTAGCTATGGGAAATAAAAAACAAAAGCAAAAACTTTTTGACTCTGACAAACCTACTGAAAGAATCAAAAGCGATACGCTAAAGGGCGACTCAGAGCCATTTGACCTATTTGACCTCCTGTCTATGTCCGTCGGGCCGGACATCTCGCAGGGCGAAACGCTAGAGGCACATTCAGAAGCATTTGACCCCAGCAAACGTTCTTGGAGCGATCTTTTTGGCCTTACTATCAACGGCTCTTCTGCTCACTTGGATAACGTGAACTATCACTTGGTTCCGTTTAAGAAGATGCGGGTGAAAGACCTTATTGCGATACGAGAATTTCTTACACCCGAGTGGCAAGAAAAGACCGGGCGCTTCGCTCGGCATAACGGCAGTCTAACTTTAAATGAATTGATTTACATGATGGCCTTTGACGACCAGTGCAACCGTATTTTACAACAATTGTGGGACAGGCTTGATTTGAATAATAAGGAGATAAAGTTTAAGTATGGGCCTTTCAATCCTGACGCATTGGGCACGACTGATGCTTGGTTCTATTTGTGGGATCGAATGTCGGGAACAGATGTAGGAAAATTTCTTTTTAATCTTTCAGAAAAAGAGCCGGATGGGCTAAAACAGTTAAGGCCTATAAATTTGTATACTGATGTTCTATGCGAAAAACAAGTAGACATGCAAAGCGAAGGGCGAAATGAAGACTGTTATGTCAAACTTGATGAGCTTTCCGAATACTTGGGAGATATCAAAGACGCCTTTAATATCTCTATTCCATTACCTAAACTGCTATCCCCTAAAGATCCTGAAACGCAAGAATCCTTAGATGAAAGTTTGCCCGTTTCAAGTCATTCTGAACGAGACAAGATAACAGTCAACCAAGATCCCAAAATTAATGAAGAGATCTTAGAAATACTAAGAGAAGCAATGCCAGAAATTGAAATGATATACTCGGCCAATAGTGTCCGGTTAAGGAAGTAAAAATTGTAGGCTTGAACCTCACATTTTGTTATAATGAATTGTGAGATAACACATTATTATCAAAAGGAGATTCAAGCCATGGCCCATTGTAACACAGTTTTTCATTCTATGCTAAAGTTTATTCCGAGACATCAATTTGCAGCCCTTGAAAGTCGCCACAGCACTGGGCGCAAACCTCGCAATTTTTCCAGATGGAGCCAATTCGTCCATTTAATGTTTATGCAACTGACTGGCAGAACAAGCCTCCGAGATGGAATTCAGTCTATGAATTCAAGGGCAAAAAACCTTTACCACATGGGCGCAAATCCCGTGTCACGATCCACCTTCGCCGACGCGAATAATAAGCGACCTGCCTCTTTATATGAAACGCTATTTGAAAAGATTTATCAACGTTGCCTTGCGATATCCCCAAAACATAAATTCAAATTCAAGAATAAATTATACAGCCTGGATGCATCGGTGATTGATCTGAGCCTTGGTGCTTTTCCCTGGGCGTGTTTTCGCCGCACCAAATCTGCGGTTAAAATTCATACCCTTTTAGATCATTCAGGCTATCTGCCCGCTTTTGTTGTCATGACTAACGGCAAAACCCATGAAACTAAAGTGGCAAAGTCTCTCAATTTGGATAGGGGCTCCATTGTCGTTGAAGATCGCGCATATACAGATTACAAATGGTTCGCCAAGCTCCAAGAAAATGGCATTTTTTTTGTAACACGGCAAAAAACCAATGCCGTTTACCGGGTTGTTGACCGCAGAGCAGTGAACAAAAAACAGGGTGTCTCTTCAGATCAGACCATTGGGTTGATCGGTACAAAGGGGCAACAATGTCCATCCCCGTTAAGAAGAATTGGTTATCGGGACCCGGAAACCAAAAAACACTATGTGTTTCTCACCAACAACTTCAAATTATCAGCCAAGACAATTGCCGATATTTACAAAGAGCGCTGGCAAATTGAAATATTCTTTCGCTGGATCAAACAGAATTTGAAAATAAAGGCCTTCATTGGAAACTCACGTAATGCCGTAATGACACAGATTTATGTTGCCTTGATTGCGTATCTGCTTCTATGCATGTTCAAATTCTTATCTACGGTTCCAGCCAGTCTACAAAATCTTATAAGAATAATTCAACTGAACCTTTTTAGAAAATGCACATTGAAGGAGCTGTTTGAACCTCCTCCACCGAAGAGCCAAAATCCTATTATTAACAAGCAGTTAAGTTTTACTTTTGGCTAACCGGACAGAATTGTCCTTAAATGATCCTAAAAACGGCAGTTGCCTGTTAACCTGGGGCGGGGAGCAGCCGGGCAATGGGC
>DIKH01000117.1 GCA_002424495.1 Desulfobacteraceae bacterium UBA5623 | reverse complement strand
ATTGCAGTGGAAGACAGCTACAAGCGGCTCCTTTCCCATTCTATGGAGACAGAGATCCGGCTTGAGACCAAAAAAAAGGCCGACGAGGTGGCCATTCGCGTATTTGGCAATAACGTTCGACAGCTGCTGATGGCGCCTCCGGTGGGACAAAAGAGGGTCATGGCTATTGACCCTGGATTTCGCACCGGATGCAAGCTGGTATGTCTTGATCCGCAGGGAAAGCTTATCCATACAGATACGATCTATCCCCTGCTTTCTGAAAAGGCCGGAACCGCAGCCGGTGAAAAAGTACATGAGCTTTGCGGCAGGTTCAATGTCGAGGCCATTGCCATAGGTAACGGCACAGGAGGAAGAGAGACAAGGGCATTCATAGAAGGGCTTTCGCTTCCTGGAAAGATCAGGATAATAATGGTCAATGAAAGCGGGGCCTCTGTCTATTCTGCCTCTGAGGCGGGCAGGGAGGAATTCCCAGACCAAGATGTCACTGTCCGCGGAGCGGTCTCTATCGGAAGAAGACTGATGGACCCTTTGGCTGAACTGGTCAAGATTGATCCAAAGTCAATAGGTGTAGGGCAATATCAGCACGATGTTGACCAGAAAGCGCTGGGTATGAGACTGGACGATATAGTCATCAGTTGTGTCAATGCCGTTGGCGTGGAAGTAAATACTGCCAGCAGGCGATTGCTGACCTATGTCTCAGGCCTTGGTCCGCAACTGGCGCAAAACATCGTCAGGCACAGGGATGAACACGGGCCGTTTACGTCAAGACAGGGTGTAACACAGGTTCCCCGCCTGGGCGCCAAGGCCTTTGAACAGGCAGCGGGTTTTCTGCGTATTCTTTCCGGGGACAATCCTCTTGACGCAAGCGCAGTGCACCCTGAATCATATCCCATTGTTGAGGCTATGGCAAAGGACCTCGAATGCACAGTTGAGGCGCTGATGAGTGACGGAGATCTAAGGAAAAAAATAAAAAAGGAAAATTACGTCACGGATAAGGTCGGCATTCCAACCCTGAACGACATCCTGCAAGAACTGGCCAAACCAGGCAGGGATCCACGCCAGGAGTTTGAGAATGTCGCTTTTACCGAGGGAGTGGCAGCGATAGGTGATCTCAAAATCGGCATGGAACTGACCGGTGTAGTGACAAATATCACTGCGTTCGGAGTATTTGTTGATGTTGGAGTTCACCAGGACGGCCTGGTGCATATCAGCAGGCTTGCAAACCATTTTGTAAAAGACCCCAATGATGTGGTCAAGGTCAACCAAAAGGTCAAAGTCACTGTGCTGGATATAGATCTTGAGCGGAACAGAGTGTCTCTTTCAATGACAGGGGCGGGGTCAAACGACGCTGCATATAAAGCACAGACGACATCTGTAAAGACAAGAACCCAGGAAAAAGTTGCTTCGAAAAGTTATAAACCCCGACGCGACCGGTTTAACAATCCATTTGCTCAGGCGTTCAAAGGCCGCTGAATTCTCTTAAAAAAAGATCCAAACCTGTTGATTGAAGGTAATAATACGTTTATGGAACGTTGCGAAAAAAAATGTTAAAATGGTTCCATACTGGGGGCTCTTTGATACCCATTTGTAATTTCTCCGGGAACTCCCGGCCTTCAGGTACCCTTTATGAGCATTCACAACCTGGATAAAATCTTCAAACCCAACTCGGTTGCTGTTATCGGAGCAAGCAGCAAAGAAGGGTCTATGGGATATTTCCTGATCCGATCCTTAACGGAAGCCGGCTTTTCAGGCGAAATTTACCCGGTGAATCCCTCTTACAAAACCATTGAGGGGCGTGCCTGTTATGCCTCCATCAGGGACATTCCCCACCCCGTGGACCTTGCTATTATTGCGATCCCCATAGACAATATTCCCAATGAGATCCGGCAATGCGGGGATAAAAAAGTCGGAGGCGCCATATTGATCTCGGCCGGAGGAAAAGAGATCGGAGACCAGGGCCGGCATTTGGAACTTGGAATAAAAAAGGAGGCCGATCTATCGGGGATCCGAATAATCGGACCCAACTGCATGGGCATCGCATGCACGGATTGCAACCTCAATGCCAGCTTTACAGGGCTTATGCCTCCACCGGGCAGGCTGGCCTTTGTTTCCCAGAGCGGGGCGATGTGTTCCTCTATCCTGGACATAGCTTTGAAGCAATCCATCGGATTCAGGTATTTTGTCAGCATCGGCTCCATGCTGGACGTTGATTTCGGAGATATGATCAATTATCTCGGTAATGATCCTCAGGTCAGCAGCATTGTTTTGTACATTGAAAACCTGACCCATATCCGTAAATTCATGAGCGCCGCAAGGGCGGTTTCCCGAACCAAGCCGATTATGGTGTTAAAAGCCGGAAAATCAATGGCCGGGGCGCGTGCGGCCGCGTCTCATACAGGCGCTTTGGCCGGAGAAGATGCGGTTTACAGCGCTGCATTCAGCCGATCCGGGATCGTCCGGGTCAATACCATTGAAGAGCTGTTCGACTGCGCCGAGCTTATCTCAAAACGCCCACCCCCTTCCGGGTCGGGCCTGGCCATCCTGAGCAATGGCGGAGGTCCCGGGGTAATGGCTGCGGATGCCTTATCCGATCGGGGTCTGGAGCCTGTTAGCCTCAATCCTGATACCCTTAAAAAACTTGATCAATGCCTTCCGACTTGCTGGAGTAAATCCAACCCGATTGACATCCTTGGGGACGCATCTCCGCAACGCTGGAAAATGGCGCTGGAAGCCTGTATTGCAGCCCCGGAAATCAAGTCACTGGTCATTATATTTGTGCCCCAAACTGCCAGCCACGCGGTTGCCGTGGCCGAAATTATCAAGGAACTTTTTAAAGAAAGGCGTTATCCGATTATTTTCACCGTCTGGATGGGTGGAAAGACAGTAGAGGAAGGACGCCGCATTCTTTACGACGCGGGTATTCCAACCTATGAAACCCCTGAAAGGGCCATCTCCGCCGTATCTTTTCTGGTTGCCTATGCGAAAAACCTGGAGATGCTTCAAGAGATTCCGCCCAAATTACCGGTGGCCCTTGAGTTTGACCGGGACCAGGCACGAAAGATTATTTCAGAGGCGCCACAAGATGCGGATACTACTTTCCTGACCGAAAAGGAGTCAAAAGACCTTCTGGCAGCCTACGGCATCCCTGTAAATCAAACCGGGGTGGCCGGTTCCGCGGATGAGGCGGTTCTACTGGCTCAAACCATTACCTATCCCGTGGCCATGAAAATTCATTCACGGGATATTGTCCACAAGTCCGACGCCCATGGGGTAAAGCTGGGGCTACGGAACGACAAAGAAGTGCGGGATGCTTTTTCAAAAATCATGGAAGATGCCTTCGCTTATAACCAGGAAGCAGAACTTCATGGGGTGACGGTTCAAAAGATGCTCAGCCGTCCGGATTATGAGCTTTTGTTGGGAAGTAAAGTGGACAAGGACTTTGGCCCGGTCATTCTTTTTGGAATGGGCGGTATAATGACGGAAATTTTAAGAGATCAGGCCATCGGCCTTCCCCCTTTAAACCGTCTTCTTGCACGCAGGCTGATTGAAAACACACGCGTCTACAACATCCTGAAAGGTTACCGGAATCATCCCCCGGCCCGGCTGGATCTTCTCGAGGAGATACTCATCCGCCTATCGCAGCTTGTGACTGATTTTCCGGAAATTTCTGAGTTGGATATCAACCCCATGATTCTCATCGGGGATCAAACCATTTCCGTGGATGCCCGGGTGATTCTCCGGAAAACACCATTTTCATCTCCTCATCACCTGGTGATCAGTCCATACCCCAATGAATATGAAACCACCGTGATCACAAAGACAGGATTAAGCCTTTTTATCCCATAAGGCCAGAAGATGCGCCCCTGCTCAATGAGCTGTTTAATCTGCTTTCACGACAGACCGTTTACTTCCGATTCTTAGGGCCGCTGAAGGCATTGACGCACGACATGCTGGTCCAATTCACCCAGGTAGATTATGACAAGGATATCGCTTTGGTCGCCATGGACAGCAGCAGGGAAAGGGAAAAGATGCTGGGAGTGGCCCGTATTATGACCAAACCCGGTGGTCTGGATCCCGAGTTTGCAGTTCTTGTGGGGGATCCTTGGCAAGGCATGGGGATCGGCGCCGCATTAATGCAGATGCTGCTATGCATCGCCAAGAAACGGGGTTTTGAAACCATTTGGGGCATGGTTCTGGCTGAAAACAGGACCATGCTCTCCCTGGGCCGCAGGTTGGGTTTCGAGATGAAGCCCATGTCAGGCTACAAGGAGTATGAATTGAAGATTGATCTTACCAAATATCCGGAAATGGAGATGGATTGCAAGGGTTCGGTTGTTCAGTCTCTGAAATGATACCCAGGGCTTTAGAAAACGCTTTTTAAGAATATATACCCAAGTATGTTCCGGCTGATAATTTTAAGATGCGATTCCTATGGTCCTTGTCGGGCTTATAACTATTCTATCAAGACCGCAGCCTTGTTTTTAATTTCATAATGATTCGGATAGCCGTTTTAACGAATATAGTCCTATACGCAGGTTGCTTTTGGGCTTTCTTCATACAATGGATAGAGCCTCAAAAAGATATTTTGACCTCTTAAATTTCTCGACTTAAATTATAAATTAACAGCAAAAAGATTCAGATCCTTTCATGGCTTGAAGCCCCTGATTATAGTAGAGGGGCCTGATGCCAAGGTCAAAAACAAGACCTGCTTAGAATGAGACATTGTGTCCTGGTTTGGTCTTTTTTTGAGCATTAAAGGTTTTTCTAATGGACCAAAAGCCCACTTATGAAGAATTGAAACAAAAGCTTAAGGACTCGAAAAAAGAGGCACTTGAGAGCAAGCGAACCTTGGAAGCAATCAGGCAGTCAAAAAACGAGTTAGAACGGACCTTAAATGCTATTCCAGATATGATTATGATTTTGGACAATGGATACCGGATAGTTCGTGTGAATGGGGCAATGGCTGAACGATTAGGATTAACTCCTGATGAGGCGGTCGGATTGCTCTGCTACGAACACTTCCACGGAACAAAGGAGCCCCCATCCTACTGCCCTCACGCCAAATTTCTTGCTGACGGTCGAACACACATAGAAGAAGTTAACGCGGAACGGTTTGGTGGCGATTTCTTAGTCAGCGTCTCGCCTATTCACGATTCTGAAGGCCATTTGGCCGGTTCTGTATGCGTGGCCCATGACATCACCCAGCGCAAGCAAGCCGAAGAAGCCTTGCGGGAAAGCGAAGAGAAATACAGGAGCCTGGTCAGTCTGAGTCCTGACCCTATTTTTATTGTCCAAGATGGTCGCCACCAAATGGTCAGTCCGGCATTTACTAAACTCTTCGGGTACACACAGCAAGATTTAGCTGATGTGGATGCCCTTGAACTCATTCACGAGGATTACAAGGAATCAGTCCGCAAGAGGTTGGAAGATCGGTTTGCCGGGAAAGAGATACCTCGGAATCTACTCATAGATATGATTGCTAAAGACGGCAGGATAGTACCTTGTGAGTCCTCTGGTGAACTTATTCAATACTGTGGCCGACCCGCCATTTTGGTGATCATACGAGACATCACCGAGCGCAAAAAAATTGAAGAAAAGATTATTATATTCCAAAAATTTGCCGAAGCTTCAAAACAAGGCCTTGGCATGGCGGATTTAAACGGAAATACCACTTATATCAATCCAGCTCTCGGCCGCCTATTAGGCGCGAAAAAACCTGAGGATGCCATCGGGAAAAACGTCAGGCTCTTTTATAATGAAAAACACCTGCAGAAGTTGGAAAATGAAAGCCTCCCCATGGTTAGAGAACAAGGTCACTGGACAGGGGAACTGGATCTTCTCTCGATACAGGGGAAAATAACTCATACTATCCAAAGCATTTTTCTCATCCGTGACAAGACAGAAAAGCCGTTTTGCATTGCTAACGTGATTACTGATATCACAGAGCATAAGCAACTTGAAAAGGTTTTAACCTAAAAACGGCAGTTGAA
>DIKH01000413.1 GCA_002424495.1 Desulfobacteraceae bacterium UBA5623 | reverse complement strand
GAAAAACTATATCACCCCGCTCGCCGCTTACATAATAGGCCCCGATGTGTTGTGTTATCCCGCCTGACTCTTCACTTATTATGTTTGATTTTCTTATGTAATCGAGCAACAGGGTCTTTCCATGGTCCACGTGACCCATAATGGTCACGACCGGGGGCCTGAATTTCATGTCTTCAGGCTTGTCTTCCTTATCTGCGATAAGAGCCACTTCCGTAAAGGTATCAAGCTCAAGTTCGTAGCCAAAGTCATCCGCAAGGACCGATGCAGTTTCGAAGTCAATGGACTGATTGATATTCGCCATATGTCCCATGCCCAAAAGAGTCTTGATCAGCTCTGCCGCCTTGGTCCCCATGGCCTTTGCCAATTCAACGACCGTTACAAATTCCGGGACTTTAATCCTCCTCTTAATGGCCTTGGGTACGGTAATCTCCGTGTGTTTTCCCCTCACTGCCTCCATCTTGCCCTTTTTGGCACCCTTTTTGCCTTTACGTACTATGCCCCGGTCTTCGTATAGATCAGCCCTCTCGTACACCTCTTTTTTCCTGAAGCGGTACTTACCCCTCTTATCCAGCTCTATTACCTCTTTCTTCTTCCCCTTCTTCCCCTTTTCAACCTTTTCTTCTTCTTCCGTTATTTCCGCCGCTATCTCAAAAGGTTGTAAAGGTTTCGGCTGGATTTCCTGCGTCCTGACAGCAGGTTTTTCCATCTCCTCTTCCGGCGGTTCCGGCGCAGCCTCTTGCGCAATTACAGCGGCTGCCCTGATTATCCTGGCAGGCCGGTCCATTTTTTTCTTTTTCAGTTTCTTGGGTCTGAGTCTTGATTCAATCTTTGGCTCGCCCTCTTTTTCAGGCAGGGCCTCAGGCCCTTGTTCTTCTTCAGGCGCCTCCTGTTCAAGACTGATCTCTTCATGCGGGGCAAGCGGTTCTTCGGCTGGCATTGTCTCTTGGTCCTTGGGGGCGAGTTTACCTTCAGCTTCAGTTTCGATTGACTCGGGGGCCTCCGCTTCCATGACAGGCTCTCGGGGTCCTATGGCTTTTTCCATGTCAGATTCTGGTTTCGGGGCAGCCTTTGCTTTCAAGGTCTCCTCTTCAAGCTCAGCATCAGAGACCTCTTCCGGTGTCTTAACCATCTTTCTGCGGCGGATAACTGTCGGCCTTATCCTTTTTTCCTCTACAACCTCTGGCTTGACACCAGAGACAATCTCCCTGGCCTTCTTAATGGTAGCCTCATCCAGAGTACTCATATAGTTCTTTACATTCATCCCGCTGGATTGGAGCTTGTCAACAAGAGTCTTGTTGTCCATATTAAGCTCTTTAGCCAATTCATAAACCCTGACTTTAGCCATATACTCCCCCGAAGTATTTAATATTTCAATTGTCAACAACCGAATTCAAAGTGAATATCAGGATGTATCCTTATGGATCCATTTTTTCTGAAGGGCCGTCCGAGTTTACTGCCTGTTGGCATGCCCTGCCAGCAGGCATTGTTAGGGCATACATAGGCGCCCCTGCCCTGACCTTTTCCATCAGCGTCCCTGATCATAACCCCGTCAGTATCCAATACCAGCCGAATCATTTCACTCTTGTTTTTCTTAGTCCCACACGATATGCATGTCCTTCTGGGCGCATATCCCTTAGCTTTCTTCATCAGTTGCTTGGTCCTCTTTTTGTTCAGACGTATCTTCGCTAACGACCGGATCTTGATTTGCTGTTTCCGATTTCTTCCTGTTTATGTACTCAACTGCATTTTCGATTAACTTCGCAGCTCTTTCCTGTCCCAGTCCCTGAACGGCAATGAGGTCATCGGGTGTAGCACTGGCCACATCTTCAACAGATCTGAACCCTATATCATAAAGATCGGATGCCCTTTTGGCCCCCACCCCCGGCAGATCCAGGAGAGACCTGTAGCCGTCCTTCAGTGCCTGGTTGTAGTTTGTCTCACCCAATACATCCAGCCTCCATCCGGTCAGCTTTGACGCTAACCTGACGTTCTGCCCCCTCTTGCCGATAGCGAGCGGCAACTGGTCATCAGGGACAACTACTTCCATCGAGCGTTTGTCCTCATCTACAATTACCCTTATCACCTCGGCAGGCGCCAGGGCGTTACATATGAATTTTGCCGCATCGCGATCCCAAGGCACGATGTCAATCTTTTCACCGCGCAATTCCTGCACCACCGCCTGGACCCTGGAACCCTTCATGCCTACACAGGCGCCAACAGGGTCAACATCGGCATCCTTTGAGGCGACGGCAATCTTGGTCCTGCTGCCAGGGTCTCTGGCGACCTGCATGATCTGAACAATGCCTTCAGTGATCTCCGGGACCTCATTTTCAAAGAGGCTTGCGACAAAATTTGGGTGGGTCCTGGAAAGAATTACCTGGGGTCCGCGGCTGAAGTGTTTGATATCTAGGATATAAGCCCTGACACGATCTCCCTGTTTGTAAGACTCCCTGGGTATCTGCTCTCTTGCCGGCAGTTCTCCTTCGGTACGGCCAAGGTTGACAATGATTGAACCCCTGTCAAAGCGCTGAACAATGCCATTGATGATCTCGCCCTGCCTGTCCTTGAAGTCATCAAAAACAATATCCCTTTCAGCCTCTTTCAGCCGCTGCATAATCACCTGCTTGGCGGATTGGGCTGCAATTCTTCCTAGAGTGTCAGTGTCCATCTTGATACCGAGGCTGTCACCCAACTCGACATCCGGGTCCAGTTTCCTGCCTTCTTCCAAAGAGACCTGGAGATGATCCATGTCCACCTTTTCCACCACCTCTTTGAATTCAAAGACCTCTATCTCGCCAAGTTCTTCATTGAAATTCACCTCGAGGTCATAATCCTGACCGTATTTTTTTCTGGCAGCTGCCTTCATGGCCTCTTCAAGGGCACCGATAAGCACCTCTCTTTCAACGCCTTT
Organism: Desulfobacteraceae bacterium UBA5623; assembly: GCA_002424495.1. Taxonomy (GTDB): domain Bacteria; phylum Desulfobacterota; class DSM-4660; order Desulfatiglandales; family Desulfatiglandaceae; genus UBA5623. The sequence continues at coordinate 3,880 of DIKH01000413.1, read as the reverse complement.
TTCCCGGCTTACCTGGTCAATCATCCGTGATAATTCTGAAATCATATCATATACTCCGCCAAAGGTTAGGGGATATGGGTTTTCATCTCAAACTCATACACCAGATTGGCCTTTTCAATATCCCTGAAAGGCAACATGTAAATTTCTTTTTCCACCTCAAGATATAAGATATTTTCCTGAAAGTTCTTCAAATATCCTGTAAAACGACGGCGTCCTTTAACAGCCGCGGACATCCTGACTTTTACCTTTTTTCCTATGGCCCAGAGGAAATCCTTTTCTTTCTTAAGAGGCCGGTTAAGGCCAGGGGAGGACACCTCCAATACATATTCATTTTTGATAATGTCTTTGATATCAATCAACACACCGATTTCTTTACTCACATGAACACAGTCATCAAGGGTAATTCCGCCTTCTTTGTCTGCATAGATCCTGAGTATCCATCTGCCGTGCTCAGAAAGATATTCAATATCAATCAGTTCAAAACCCATGTCGTCAAGGATGGGGGCTACAAATTCAATCACCTTTCTGATATCGAAATCAGCAGAGTCTGACATAGGCTGTTATGTCCAAACACAAAAAAAGCGGGCATTTAGGCCCGCTTCGAAGTTGCAGAAAAAGATATAGAAAGCCTTTTATCCTTGATCCCAAAAGGAGCAAAAAAAGCCTCCGCAATATCCGCAATTCGAAGTAGACCAGCTGGTAACGCCGGATAACCTCAAAAAGGGGCGGCACGCGCTCATCCTCACCAGTGCAATTGGAGCGGGCAACGGGGGTCGAACCCGCGACACCAAGCTTGGGAAGCTTGTACTCTACCAACTGAGCTATGCCCGCTCATATCGCATTGCGTAAGGGCATAAGCATATTATCTTTATAATTTGCAGTCAAGAAGTATTTAGGCGGTAGCCTAGCGAAAAGGCAAAAATCTTGACATCAGGAACGGACGGAAATAACATTAACCAGTTTCTGTTATGAATCCTCAGACCCGTGGGGCCCCACGCCTGGGAATCTTGGCCAAAACACTAAGGAGACAAAAAATCATTGGAAGACGATCCTGGACACGGTGTTATCGCCTTTATCAAATCACTTGTCAGAAAGAAATCCCCTCTGAACGCCCTTAACAACCTAACAGAAGAAATCAATGACCTCATGGATGAAGGACAGGCCAAGGGCCTTATCTCAGACGAAGAATCCGATATGGTCCATGGGGTGCTGGATTTAAAAGAGACAAGGGTCCATTCCGTCATGATACCCCGTACAGAAATCTCTTCCGCCCCTGCCGATTCAACGCTGGGGGAAATAATCCGATTGGTCAACGATTGCGGCCACACAAGGATACCTATTTTCAAAAATAATATTGATGAAATAATAGGCATACTTCATGCTAAGGACCTCTTGAAATTATTTGGTGAAGACCCTGCTTCAAAGATTTCTTTCCAGATACTAAGGGAACCTTATTTCGTCCCTGAGACACAGATGGTTGGACAGTTGCTGAGGGATCTGAAACAGAGACAGACCCATCTGGCCATTGTAACCGACGAATACGGAGGCACCGCCGGCATAATTACCATTGAGGACATCATAGAAGAGATCGTCGGCGAAATAATGGATGAACATGATGATGAGCCGGCGCTTTTGACGGCCCTGGATGACGATACCATATTGGTTGACGCCAGACTGGAGGCGGAAAAGCTTAAAGATCATCTCAATATCAATCTACCGGAAGGAGATTTTGAATCTGTTGGCGGATTCATCATCCATCTTCTGGGAAGGATTCCCGAGGTAGATGAAAAGGTCTTTTTTGATCATCTGGAAATTACGATAAAAAAGGCTGACCACCGGAAAATAGACGAAATTATCATTAAACCAAGGCCCCAGACCGCTCTGGCTTAAAATCTATCTGCATACGGACCCGTACGCACGGTGGTGCGGGAGGGGGACGCTGCAAGGCTCCACCCTATCCCGATCGCCCGGACTTATATGATTGTCGATCTTCTTGGTATCACGGCCAAAGTCCGGAACTTTCCACACAACAACAGCCGATTCTTCTTCAAGTTTGTAATAGACGGCGTAATAAAATCTATCAAACGATCCTCGATATCATAACTTTTTCCTTCCTTCGACATTCATTATCCCTTGTTCGATATCCGATATTCAAATCATGCCGAAGATCACCCCCCAAGAACATTGACTTTGCCGGCTTATGAGGTTAAAAACTTTCCCGATCTGATTCTCCTGTATCACAGGATCAAGGGTGATGAGCTTGTCAAAAAAAAACCTGAAAACGCCTCAAAAAGAGACAACCCTTTCTTTACCAAAGTTATTGCTTGCCATTGTCTCAGGCCTGATGTTGACTCTGTCATTTCCTCCGTTTGACCTTTCTTTCATGGCGTGGTTTGCCTTAATGCCCCTTTTTATGTGCATTGAAAACCTTGCCCCTCGCCTGGCATTCAGGTTGGGTTTTATTGCAGGCGCTGCCCACTATCTCAGCCTAGTTTACTGGATTGTCGTTGTCCTTGGCAGATATGGGAACATGAACATTGTCCTGAGCACGATCCTTTGTGTCCTCCTGTGTCTCTACATGGCCCTCTATGTTGCAGTTTTTTCCTTTTTTATTCCATTTTCAAGAGAATCGCGGCTTTCCCTCCTCCTGACCGGCAGTCTTTGGGTGGGGCTTGAATATATTCGGGCGATGTTTCTTACCGGTTTTCCATGGTGTCTTCTGGGCTACACTCAATACAGGTATCTTGGCGTTATACAAATTGCAGACATTTTCGGTGTATATGGGCTATCCTTATTGATCGTGCTTGCAAACGGGCTGATTTATTGTGTCATTTCCCGCTTATTTAACAAGGCTGCCAGGCCGGTGAAAGGGAATATTCTTAAATATGAGGCCCCGATAATAGTATTGATGGCCATTGCGAGCCTGACATATGGCCACTATCGCCTGTCCGGACAGAAACAGGACACGGCAGGACAATCTGTCAGGACTGTGGTTATCCAGGGAAATATTGATCAATCACTGAAATGGGACCCCGCCTTTCAGGCCGAAACAATAGCTTTGTATCAAAAACTTACGCGGTCGGCAAATGATTTCAGGCCAGAGCTGATAGTATGGCCCGAGACCTCAGTGCCCTTTTTCTTTCAGGACGAAGACACACTGTCGGTAAAGGTGGCCTCCACTGCAAAAGAATCCGGGGCGGCACTGATCTTCGGATCTCCTGCATACAGACAAACAGAAAATACAATAAACTATTATAACAGGGCCTACCTGATTTCCCCCGACAATAACACGCTTAAATATTATGATAAGGTCCATCTTGTGCCCTTTGGTGAGTATGTGCCCCTCAAACGATTACTGTCCTTTATCAATCGGCTGGTTCCGGCGGCAGGAGATTTCGCACAGGGTGATGAGATAGTAACGATCAGGCATGACCGTATGGCCATCGGCGTGCTTATCTGTTTTGAGGCGATCTTTCCTGAGATCGCCCGCGCCCATGCAAAAAACGGCGCCAATATCCTTGTTAATATAACAAACGATGCCTGGTTTGGAAAGACAAGCGCGCCGTATCAACACCTGGCCATGAGCGTGTTCCGTGCGGTGGAAAACAGGATGCCGGTGATACGCTCGGCAAACACCGGCTTCAGCGCCTATATAGGACCGGACGGCAGTATCATCAGCCGCGGAAATCTCTTTACCGAAGAGGTATTAAAGGCATCCCTGGATATCTCTGTTCAACCGCTGTCATTTTATGCGCGATTTGGAGACATATTTGCCCAGTCACTGCTGGCGATCTCCCTTGCAACCTGCCTCCTCTGCCTGAGAAAAAAGCAAAGGACAGGGAAGCATTCCTTGTAACTTCTCAAAGTCCGGGTGCGAGCG
>DIKH01000442.1 GCA_002424495.1 Desulfobacteraceae bacterium UBA5623 | reverse complement strand
AATCATAGAGCAGATCAAGACGCTTTTCAATATCTTCAAGGTCTTCAGGAGGGAGATGGCCAAGGCCGGCTGTCTCCGTGTGATAGATGTGGGCGTTTTGGACCTTGCCGTCATGGGGTGTGATGAAGTCCTCAACAGCGTATTGCTGACTTCTTACAGATTCACACGCATGTGCATGTCCGATGTCAAAGGTTACAAAGGCGCTGCTTCTGCGGATAAGCTTTTCAAAGAGATTGGGTCTGCTGGTCCATCCCCACGCCAGATTTTCAAGACATATCTTTATCCCGTGCTCTGCCCCAAACTGGACAATCTCTCTTAGATTTTTTATGGTAACGTTCCAGGAAAGGGGCTCTGTGGAATTATGACCCAGGCCGATATGGATGGTCAGATATTCCCCGTCCGCCTTTGAGACGAGACGGATAATCCTGTGGAAAATGTCCCTGGCCGCCTTTGCCTCCTCTGGGTCGTTGTGGCCCAGGTCCACCTGATAAAATGGACAGTGATAACGAATTTCAAGGGGCCGCAGCCTGTCCAACCCCTTCACCCACCTGGATTCCTGGGCAGGCGTTTCAGGTATGCCGTTTAATTCAAAGGACCAGTCAACACCTGAGAAGCCGTAAAACCTGGCAAAATCCGCGAGCCTTCCCATGTCCGGGAATATGTTACAGATAGCTAGCTTTGGGTTCATAGTGAGTTGCCTGCAAACAAACCTTAAAAATTCATTTGTTGGGCTTTTTACTATGAAACTTCTATGAAATCAAACTGGAATATCCGATACAAAATTGAAAACTGTTCGGAAATTCCGATAGGTTTAAATGCCAAGGATCTGCAATTCAAATGCTAAGGAAGATGGTAAAATGAGTCGAAGAAGTTAAAAAAGTTGAAAAAGCTGAATCATCATTGATTCGTTGATGCTCAATAAGGACCGCTGAGAAAAAACTTAAAATATTCTTGACTTGCACCATTGACCACCCTAATAGAACAATTGATAAGGTCTCACAGCCTCTTCGGATAACCTGCGTTTAAGCCTATGAAAGGAGTATAGATTACTCATGAGATATACCAAATATTTTATTCCCACCTACAAGGAGATTCCTGCCGATGCTGAGGTGATCAGTCATCAGTTGATGCTGAGGGCAGGCATGATCAGAAAGCTGACTTCCGGCATATACACATATCTTCCTGCAGGGTTGAAGTCCCTTAAAAAAATGGAAAATATTATCAGGGAAGAGATGAACAGGGCGGGCGCTGTAGAAATACTTATGCCTGCGGTGCAGCCCGCGGAGCTGTGGCAGGAAAGCGGCAGATGGGAATTTTACGGCAGGGAACTCTTAAGATTCAAAGACCGGCACAACCGCGAGGCATGTCTTGGACCGACACATGAGGAGGTGATTACCGATCTGGTCAGAAAAGAGATCCGCTCATATAAGCAGATGCCCATCAACTTCTACCAGATCCAGACCAAGTTCAGGGATGAAATAAGACCCAGGTTCGGTCTTATGCGGGGACGCGAATTTGTAATGAAAGACTCCTATAGCTTTGACATGGACGAAGAACATGCCAACAAGAGCTATGAGGCCATGAATAGGGCCTATGTGAGGATATTCAAGCGTTGCGGGTTGAAATTCAGGGCGGTTGAGGCAGACACCGGTACAATAGGGGGAAGCTATTCCCACGAGTTCATGGTCCTTGCGGAAACAGGGGAGGATGAGATCGTCAATTGCATAAAGTGTGATTACGCGGCAAACCTTGAAAGGGCGGAAGTAAATGCCCCTGCTATCCTGCCTGATTTCAATGACACGGCCCTTGAGCCTGCCACAGAAGTTGTCACCCCTGATATCAAGACCGTGGAAGAGGTGACCTCCTTTCTTTCCATAAGGACGGAGGATCTGATAAAGACACTGATATTTGTCGCAGATGGAGAAATAATCGCCGCCATGGTAAGGGGCGATCACGAGGTGAACGAGGCAAAGCTAAAGCGTTTTCTGGGAGTCCAGACACTGGAGCTGGCGGACGCCGGCCTGGTCGCCGAGAAGACCGGCGCGCCCATTGGTTTTGCAGGACCTATCGGCTTGAAGATAAGGACAATAGCGGATAATGCCATCAAGGCCATGAAAAATTTTGTTGTTGGTGGAAACAAAAAGGATCTGCACATCAAAAACGCAAACCTTGACAGGGATTTCAGGGTAAAAGAGTTTGGTGATCTGAGGTTAATCACGGCCAGGGATACATGCCCCAGATGCGGAGGTGGAATCAATTTTGGAAGAGGTATCGAGGTCGGTCATATCTTTAAGCTGGGCACTAAATACAGCAAGACCTTAAAAGCAATGTTTTTTGATGAAGAGGGAAAGGAACGGCCCATCATCATGGGCTGTTATGGCATTGGGGTAGGTAGGACAGTAGCTGCGGCCATTGAGCAGAATCATGATAAAAATGGTATAATCTTCCCGATACCCATTGCCCCGTTCGAGGTGACCATCCTGCCCTTGCAGATGCATGAGCCAAGGGTGGCAGAGACAGCGGAGGCCATCTACAAAAACCTGAGAGATAACAATATTGACGTTATTATGGATGACAGGGATGAGCGGGCAGGTGTAAAATTTAATGATGCAGATCTGATCGGAATACCTGTGCGAGTGACAATAGGACTGCGCGGGGTTAAGGAAGGCCTTGTGGAGATGAGGCTCCGCACTGAATCAGAAAGTGTAAATGTGCCCATAAAGGACGCTCCTGCCATCATTCTGGAAAAAGTAAAAAACCTCTATGATTCGCTTGAATGACATAACCAGCGAGGTCTTAAGCTATCACTCAAAGGCCAATATAGGACTGATTGAGAAGGCCTATGTTTATTCCGCCAAGGTCCACCAGGGCCAGATCCGTCTTTCAGGTGAGCCCTACCTTTCACACCCGCTCGAAGCAGCATATATCCTCGCCCAGCTGAAGATGGATGAAGTCTGTATCGCGGCAGGGCTCCTGCACGATGTACTCGAGGACACGGGCGCTGAGCTTGAGGAAATAAGGGAGCTGTTTGGCATTGAAACCGCCAACATAGTTGATGGCGTCAC
>DIKH01000172.1 GCA_002424495.1 Desulfobacteraceae bacterium UBA5623 | reverse complement strand
ATGCCCGCGTATTGTTGGAATATGAAGAGGTCCTTAATCGGCCTAAATTTGAATTCAACAAAGAGCACATTAACACACTGCTTGATTTTGTAAAACAAAATGGTAAGTTAGTTTCGCCTTTACCCCTTAAGACGCCTCTGCCGGACCCCGATGATGAACCATTTCTTGAAGTTTCCATCGCTGGAGAGGCTAACTGCTTGGTTACAGGAAATAAGGCACATTATCCTGCCGTCTCTAGACAAGGTATAAGGATCTTTTCACCGGCAAAATTTCTTGAGTATTATCAAAAAAAAGCGAAGCCACAGAACCTTAAAGGATAGAGACCGATCCTGACAAGGTCGGGTGAAGGCGATTGTACATAAAAGTAATAATGANNCCGTGCCGGGCGTACACAAACAGTTTCAGCCGATAAAGACGGTTGAACGGGGTGTTCGACTGAAAGATGCCAAAAATGAGTTTCACGCTAAAAAATGTCGTCCCTTGGGGAAGGTCCTTAGACGATTGTACATAAAAGTAATAATGAAATGCGAAAAGCGAGCTACAGAGGTGTAGATATTCTCAAAGGGAAGTTAGATGCGATTGGATCAAAATCACGGTCATCATGAAGCAATGTTAGCCCTTCAACAATGCAGAATGTTGCAATGATGACGTCAATGGTTTTTCTTACGGTGATGCCTGTTTTACGAAGCTTTCGATAGTTAATAGCGCTTTTAATGGCTATGTTATATCCACCCATTTGACGAAAAGGGAGAGTCTGTAGAAAAGATTTAGCTGTTTCGAAATCTTTATCTGCTTTAAAGCCTTGAAGGACCTCTGTGAGGATTAAATCCCCCATGATGATTGGAGCATGGGATAGATAATTATCCAGCAAATCTGTCTGCCATGTGGGATTTCCGTTGAAATAATCGATCCATACGGATGAGTCTACCAAAATCATTGATCTAGCCTCATTTTCTCAAGGTCGCCATCCCATTTTAATTTACCGCGAAGGCTTTTTATCTGTTCTTGCTTTTTAATTTGTACTAACAATTTTAAACCGGACTCAACAACGGCTTTCTTGGTTTTGCTATTGCTAAGCGCCATTGCTTCCTTTATGAGATCGTCATCAATAATAATATTAGTTCTCATAAGTCCTCCTTGATGTGTATGAATTATATTTTAGATACACATTAAGCGAGTGTCAAGATAAAAGAATGAAATGAATAAGTTAAGAATATCAGAATGATGTACAACTTCAGCTTTGAGAAGAATGCTCATTCCGTTCACCGGTCCCTTGACACTGCCGTCGCCCGAGACTAGGATGATTCATTTTTGCGGAACCGGATTTTCAAAGGATACCACTTCATATGAAGATGTTGCTTTGTCTGCTTGGGCTTGTGTTGTTCGTTGAAGGACTTCCTTATGTTATATCTCCCGCCAAAATGAAAAAGTGGCTGATGACCATCCAGGAAATACCTGATATGCATCTGAGGGCCATGGGGCTTCTTATTATGGCCATGGGGCTTCTGATAACCTATTTCTTCAAAGAATAAAATCGGTTGACTTTAATGTGGTTCTTGTCTAACTTACGCGGTTTAAATCCGGGTTTTTAATCATGCATTCAGAACTTTCCTGAAAGCAACTCCATCTCGGACAGCCTTCTCAGTGGCCTCTGGGTTAGTGATTTTCCAAGGCTTGACCGCTGACCACCTGATCCGGATCATCAACAGATGTTTGACATAGATGACTATGACTATAATTTGCCTGCCAATCTGATCGCGCATGCCCCTGCACAAAACCGGGATCATTCGCGTCTATTGGTAATAGATCGCAAGACAACGTCCTTTGCAGACAAATATTTTTTTGATCTCCCCGGTTTGCTTGGCCCTGGAGATCTAATCGTGGTAAACGACACCAGGGTTGTCCCGGCAAGGCTTTATGGCCGAAAGGAAAGCGGGGGGCAGATAGAAATATTGGTTCTGGACCACCCTGACCGGGCAGACAATGACACATCGACGAGGTCATGTTTGCTCAAGTCTTCCAAAAGGCCAAAGGCCGGAAGCGCTCTTCTTTTTGATTCAGGCGTTTTGGGTTGCGTAGATGAAGTGCTGGAAAACGGTCTGGTCAGGATAACATTTTCCGGCGGCCGTTCCATTGACTCCCTGATCGAGGAAAAGGGAGAGATGCCTTTGCCGCCTTACATAAAGCGGCAACATTGCGACCCCTGCTCACAGCTCGACAGGGAGAGGTATCAGACAGTCTATTCCAAAAACAGGGGTGCTGTCGCAGCGCCTACGGCCGGACTTCACTTTACGTGGAACCTTTTAGCCAGACTGGCTGAATCCGGAATCTCCGTGGTCTTTGTCACGCTGCACGTAGGATACGGGACATTTATGCCAGTCAGGACAAAGGACATAAGAGATCACGATCTGGGGCCGGAGTCATATTGGATAGGGTCTGAGACTGCTGCGGCCATAGAACGGACAAAGAAGAACAGCGGCAGGGTGATTGCAGTGGGCACCACTGTTGTTAGGACCCTTGAAACAGCAGCAGATCCAGACGGAGGCGTGTATACAGGGGAAGGAAAGACAAATCTCCTTATAACGCCGGATTTCACATTTAATGTGGTTGATGCCCTGATCACGAATTTTCATTTGCCCAAGAGTTCATTGCTCTTTCTTGTAT
>DIKH01000093.1 GCA_002424495.1 Desulfobacteraceae bacterium UBA5623 | reverse complement strand
TGTTGGAATATATAACGCTCTTAAAATCCTAAGTTTCAACTTATTGAAGTTTTTCGGCGAATATAAATTTGGCTGAAGTTACTGGATATTAGCCTCGCCGGACTCTGGAAACTTAAAAACTTAAGGGCGTGCCACCTCCCCATTGCTCGATTTTGATTCATTCTTCCGTAGGGGCGGGTTCTGAACCCGCCCCTACCTCAATGATACCAATTTCTTTATCCTTCAGTCCGTAGAGGTTGTAAACGAGATTGTTAATCTCGGCTTCAAGCTGAGGGACGTCGGGGCTGTCAGGATCGGCGAGGATGGCGCGGGTACGTTTGATGATGGGTGCTTTCTGTGCGTCGGTGGCGACTGGAATAGGGATGGTTTCCATGTACTGCGCTATGAACCGGACGAATCCGCCGCGAATAATCGGGTTGATATTTAGGTGACACTACCTGGCGATGGGGAAGATTATCAGTTTGTTATAGTTATCTTGGCCCGACCCGCCTTTACAGAGCAGTGTCCTGCACCTCTATGCCTTGAGTATTTGCTCAGGAGAAAGGAATTATCCACTGCGCCAACCCTAAGATACTTTTGAGATTTTCAGCAAATATTAGCCGATCATTTACCCGACGCTAGCCAATTCGCCACTTGGTTGTCTGCTTTCTCGGCATCCGATTTCGGGACATGCGGTTTAAGCTGGACGAGGCGGTTTACTACCTCCTCAGGAGTTTTATAATGCTCCTGCTTTCGAATCCAGGAAGCGGTTGCTATTCTTTCAAGCTCAATTACGTTCCTTCCGTCAACAAAGGCGCAAACATCCTCAATCGCTTTAATTTCCATGTGGTTGAGCAGAGTCTGTTTTTTTACAAATTCAGCCATATTTCCAGATCTTAATACAACCCCATAACCTTGCATATTTGGCTCAACCTCAATGGCCCCATAGCTGCGCATTTCATCCAACTCAGCCTGGATATCGAATGAGTAAGGCCCATGCCTGTAAAGAACAAATCCAAATGGGACGTTCACCTCTCCTTTATCTCTTAATAAAGATAAGGCCTTTTGTACATGGGTCTTGCCTGTCCAGCTTCCCTGACGATGAAGTCCTTCTATAACTTCCAAAATAAAGGCATGTTTTTTGAATTCCATGGTGTCCCCTCCTTAAGGGTTCAATGGAGGCCAACAAAAACAGCCCTTTTCCCTATTCTTGAACCTTCAGTAGACTTGGGGAAAATCCCTCGCTTTTGTTCAAACACTTGATAGCAGAGTCCTGACCTTTTCGTCAACCCATGGTTTGGCTTCAGTAAGTTATTTTCCTATGGCCTACCCTCCTATAATCAATATAATCCATAACATGGCATATTCATTTTGTTATTGACACATAAGGCTAACCTTAATATAGTTTTTTCCTGGAAAAGTAACTTCCTTTTTTTATTGGATAAAAAAACGTTGCGACCAAACTGACAATATTTTAATTTGTTAGCGAGGTCATTATCATTTAATGCTAAAAGACAGTTCCCATTATATGCCCATGATCAGCGCATCAGAATGCCTTACAGCCTTGCTCATTGGGCTACATTATGAAAAATCTCGCTTCAGTATTGCCAATTTTTTCAATGAAATCCTCGACTCGGTAGCTGATCTGCAAAACTTTCAGCCCACATTGATTCGTCCTCATGAACTTGGGTTCAAGGTGGGGAAAATCAAGGCGACCTTGACTCATGAGGCATTTATCATTAATAGTCATTTGTCTATTGGAACAGAACTGCTTGCCTGCCTGCCTAAAAGGGATGACAAGTTTATTGCGGTTCCTGCTACCGTATACGATGATAAATTCGAGATACAGAAGGAAATTGAGATACTCAAGGAGAGCCCCAAAAATTTCCGAAGGAATTTTATCGAGGAATGTATTGAAATCATAAGGCTGGTGGACAAAATCGTTCAGGGAGGACTCTCCCCCCTGCGATTTATCGGGCTGGTCGAATATTACGCCGTCCCTCTGGACGTTGTCAATTGGGATATCCTTGAAAGATTCACAAAGGAAGCTGAAATCCCTGGCGCTACAAATACAGAGAAGATAGCTCTTAATCGTTACTACTTCCCAGCAAGTCAGGAAAAGGATGAGAGATGTCTCTTATTTAAACTTGTGAAGCCCGACGATCATAAAGTAAATGACCCCAGAGTCGGCGGGGCCAGTTTTGATTTTCAGTTTATCCCGGAGAAACCAAAAATGATTGCCGAGTTTGGTGGACCTAAGGAAATGGTGACATCACTTGCAACAGGCATTCAGGAGATTATTGATCATTCAAAATTTATGAACTTTTCACCAAGGAAATAAAGATGTTTTTCTCAATTGCCCAGGATCAAATAATTGCTCAGGACCAGGCAAAAGATCGTAGAACAACGGATGATGCTTTGCCTCTGCCGAGTATGGCTACCGGTCAGGTAGGCGGCAAGGCGAGGCATTGGCGAAAGGCGGTAACAACCGTCGTGGTTGCTGCTTCGCTAAGTGCTCCGTCAACTCCTGCACTGGTGGGAGAGCACCCTCGTATTGTACGCTTAGATGAACAGCCCAGTGAGAGCAGGTTCTCAATTGCAAGAGAGCTTTCTGAGATTGCCGATCGTTATGAGAGCCTTCTTTTCAGCTACCCGGCGAGGGTATTGGGAATCGAACGAAACATTTCCGGTGACCCTATAACTGTTTCCCTGCTGGTATCAGTTGATGGTAACGACAACGTGATTAGACGTCCTATCCGTCAGTTCAGTTTTGAGGTTAAACCGGACATGCATCTCATTGTTGATGGAGTACAAAGGGGCGGCTCAAAGCAACTGGCTTTTCGCATGGCTAAGCCACTACAACTTGATGAGGAGCAGGAAAACTTGCTCAAGAGCATCGTGTCTACATTCAAAAACGGAACAGATGGTTAGAATCCATGTTCTCAATGTTAAGCTCGGTGACTCCATAATCCTGGAGACCGAGCTTAATTCAAAATTCTACTATTCCATCATTGACTGTAAAAGTATCGAAGGAAAAACACCGACCGTTGAATTCCTCCGAAAACGGGGCATTACTCGGATTCAGAGCCTATTTCTTACCCATTTGCATAACGATCACTACTCCGGTTTTCCGCAGTTATTAGACTACCTTCGCGGGGTCAATGGGACCCTTGAGTATTTTGTATCACCGCAGATCCCGGATGAGGTTGACCTCTGGCGCCAACTCGTTGAAATGGCGCATGATGAAACCACCAGCGCACAACTCACTGCTGTTTTGAAAGCGATGAAGGGCTTTCAGGCGTTGTCTTCCGTAAGCCATCCAGACAAAAAGGTAAGTAGTGTGCGGTTTGTTTATGAAGGACAACGGGGCGAACGCTCATGGCATGACCATCCACATCCTTCTCTTCTTTTTGCTCCAGTAAGCCCCACTCCCAGTGAGGCCTTTCAACTTCTCCAGTCGGCGCTACAGAAGGCCTCTCTTCACAACAAGGTCATCAATTCAATCAGTCAAGCGCTCCTAATGCGTTATGACGGCGGATCCCGCCAACACATAGGGATTCTTACCGGGGATTTGGAGGGCCAGACTTGGCGCTATGTAAAAAACCGATGTCTCGAAATAACTTCAGACTCGATAAAGTCCGATATCAGCTTCCTCAAAGTTCCTCACCATGGCGCACATAACCTTGTCATGGAACAGTGTCTTCAGGAATTGATCAATAATAAATCCAGCTTTGTAGCCTCTATAAGCTGCCCGGCTGGTGATCCAAGGCATCCGGATCATAAGACATTGGGATTCCTAAAAAACAATTTTCAAAGATGCTGCATAGTATGCACAAATATCTCTACACCCTGTCACAATCACGGGGTAGTGTCAATTTAATTGTGTAA
>DIKH01000402.1 GCA_002424495.1 Desulfobacteraceae bacterium UBA5623 | reverse complement strand
GGCCGGCCATGTACTGATAAAAATTATCCCGCGGCTCTTGTCGTGAAAAACAATCCTGGAACTCTGAATGAAATCCTTTCAATTCTTCCATAAAGTCAAGATCAGTCCGGTTAAGGTCAAATTTTGGGATCTGGTATGGATCATCTTGCACCCTGCACTCTGCTAACATAGTCTGCCCTCCTTCTCTTGCAACTCGGTTTGCTCGTCTGTAAAGAATAACTCCGTAAGTATACTTTTACAATTGCTATGCCAGCCACAGGAGTAAAGCTATAACAATTTGATATTATTGGTATTATAAGAGAAGAGAAAAATCGCCGGAAAAATACTCCTGAAAAATCGGGCTAGAGTGGTGGGGCAGGAAATGCAGGATATCATTATTTTATTGATATTAATAAGAAAATTTAGATCGGGCGAAAAAGGGTGAAAATCGGGCTAAGCTAGGCCGTATTTTTTCATCTTCCTTCCACGACCAAAGCCGCCTTGTACTCCGGGCCGACGTCAATATCCATAACAGACCATCTAAACGTTTCCTGAAGGCCAAGTGGATGACCAAGCAGGGCAGGGGCCTCTCCCGGAAGAAAGGAGACTGAAAAACTGCTTAAAGATGAAGATATCCCTTCACCCCTTGCCTTTAAATAGGCCTCCTTGCGTGTCCAGCAGCTAAAAAATGCAGGGGTCTGCTGATCTGGTGGGAGTGTTAATAGTGACGCATACTCTTTTATAGAAAAAAAACGCTTTGCGATCTTGATGTGCGGCATATCTTCGCGAACCTTTTCTATGTCCACTCCCAGGTTTCTTTCAGGTGCGATTCCATATAATGCCAAACCATGTGAATGGGACATGTTGAATGATATTCCCACAGGGTCTGATCCGCCCAAGGAAGGCTTTCCATATTGGTTATATTTAAATTCAAGACCTTCCGGGGGTCTATTGGTATAGCTGGACAAAATCATCCGCAAAAATCCCCTTGCCGCCACATAGTGTCTTCTGACATTTTCAATGCGTATCCTCTGCGCTCTCGTCCATTCGTCTTCGGCGAGGATTTGCATGAAAGAATCCAGGCGTGTCTGGTCAATGTCCAATGACATGCGCCATACGTGGACGTTGTTTTTCTCAAGAGTTTGCGGGGTGATATTTTCAGGATTAGAAGAATAATCCATTACCTACAACTTGCTTGCTAAAAATTTCAGCATCTGAGCTACAACAGTAGCTCGCACCTCGCGTGGGATAAAAGGCGCCGGTGTCTCCCTGACCAGTATATCCGTGATCTCTTCTGTGCTCTTCCTGATATCACGGGTCCTTTTATACGACTCTTCCAGCATGGCCCGCTCTCTTTTTGCGGCCTCAATCGCCCTTGAAATATAGGAACGTCCTTCTTCACCCACAGCCACACCCAAGTGTTCCGGTAACACCATATCTACATTGTAGTTGCTCAGCTTCAACAGGGTCTGTTGATAATGGTCATAATTGGAATTTGCCGTAGGGTGCATCTGTCCACCGAAACAGATACCTGCTGAATCAGATGTAAAAAGGGCCTTTTCCTGAGGTATGTAAATGGCGATTGAGCATGACGAATGGCCGGGGGCATCTATGACCTCAAGTGTCAGGTCACCGCATGTGATAATATCGCCCCCTTTGATTGTTTTGTCCACAGTAACCCGAGAGAACTCAAAACCGTCCTTTTCCGCCTGTTCCGTAAGACCAACGCCCGCGGTCGCCCTTCTGTTAAGGTCCGCCAGCGCATGAGAGATCTTCGGGTCGGAAAAGACCTTTTTCGCCCTTTCTGATGCAATTACCTCTGCCCACGGCCATGTTCTTTTGAAATAGGGTATGACACCGCAGTGGTCGTAATGGGCGTGGAGTATAAAAAGCTTTTTGATATCTTTTACGTCGGTTTCTAAGTCTTCAAGCTGTCTTAGGACATCGGGAACAATATAGGCTAGGCCTCCGCCGATCAGGACGCACTCAGTTCCCCCGTCAACAAGATATATACAGGATTCAAAGCGTCCCAGGAATGTTATTCTATCAGTGATTTTGCCAGGTTTTGTAATCATCTCTTCGTCCAGTGATATTGAAGTGACAACTCTTTACGACAAAAAAGATCAAACTGAAGTCTTCGCCTGAAAGCGAGGGTTTTTCTCCCATTCCCCAAAGGAGACAATAAAGTATAGGGATATTAACCTTGAGTGTCAAACGTCATAATGTTATACATCCAAATCTTATGCTTCTTGGTGGTATTTTTTTGATAAATGTCTCTCTTCGGCCGGCACATATTAAGGGACGCGGTGCGGATTACAAAAATAGGAGAAGCAATTGGCGTCATCATACCTGGACAGATTCCTTGCCTTCCTGAATTCACTTCCTGATGTCCTCATCTACTTTATATTGGGAGTGAGCGCATTTCTTGAAAATGTTTTTCCACCTGTTCCAGGGGACACTGTTACCGCCTTTGGAGCATTTCTTGTCGGAATCAACAGACTTGATTTTTTAGGCGTTTATATCGCAACAACGCTTGGAAGCCTTGCAGGTTTTATATCCCTGTTTTGGATAGGAGGTTTGCTGGGCAGGCGGTTTTTTATCGAGAAAGACCTCTTGTGGTTCAAGGCGGAAGATATAATCAGGGCTGAAATATGGTTCAAGAGATATGGCTATTTCCTGATCCTTATAAACAGGTTCCTTCCTGGAATCAGGTCGGTCATATCGGTCGTAGCCGGTTTGACAGGACTGAGGCATCTGCAGGTTTTAATTCTTGCCCTTCTCAGTTGCGCGACGTGGAATCTGATCTGGATTGCCGTTGGTTATACCTTAGGGGCCAACTGGGAAACAGCAAAGGACAAGTTGCAGGATATAATGACAAGTTATAACTTTACAATACTTGCCGCGGTGGTTTTTGCCGTCGCGTTTTTCGTGATAAAAAAGTTTATAAAGAGGCGTTAGCCGCTTTCCACAATCATGCATCTCTTGTTTCATCCGCGATCCAGTCCAGAAAAGGCCGGTACCCTTCCATGACCGGAATGCTGACAATACACGGGCATATATAGCTGTGAATGGCTTTAACCTTTTCAATCAATTCCGGGACAAGCTCCTGCCTTGTCTTTGCAATGATAACAGCTTCCCTGTTATCGTGGATCTCACCTTCCCACCAGTAAAAGGAATGGATGTTTTCAATGATATTAGCGCCCGCAGCCAGTCTGCTTGAAACCAGCTCCTTCCCGATCTGTCTGGCCTCATCAATAGAACCTGTTGTTATATAAACAAGATTTATCTTCATGTCCCTCCCTCCTGACTGGATTGGATAAAATAATTGATATTCCGATACAGGTGTGCTATGCAGTCCCGGTTATGATTGGTTCGATTATGTAATTTCTCAAAAGTCCGGGTGCGGGCGTGCCGGGGCGGGTGTCTGTTTTGAATTGCGCATA
>DIKH01000168.1 GCA_002424495.1 Desulfobacteraceae bacterium UBA5623 | reverse complement strand
AAAAACCCCCGGCTACCCGATTAAATGTTACAGATCTAAGCGCATTGTTGTAATGATCACGGGTTTGTTCGCCTTTAGCTTTGCCCCTATGAGCACTTTGCCTTCGTTCAGAAAAGTCTTACCGAGAATATCCCATCGCAAGTCGCCGGTCTGGGTATCAACGATTATCTCACTTTGAGGTTCGTGTCCGACCCCAAAGGCAAAGGAAACTGCATCGTCACCCGAATGGACATCAAGTGTTGTGAGTTCTTGAACCGCTCGGAGAGGGAGATCAAGTTCCCCATAGTTCAGCTCATATCCAATGCGAGCTCGGGTGATAGGGTATTGTTGACCGCCTGATATCACGGTTGCATTTATTTTAACAGGCTCTATCTTGGCAAATTTCGCCTTGTTCCAGTCTTCCACAAATCGAGGAATCGTTCGGACAAGGTTGGGGGTAGTCCACACTTGTGCAAGCTCGTCCAGCGTAAGTTCCTGGTCTATCAATGCGTGACGGTACCGATAGCATTCAAGATCGGCATTAAGATGTCTGGGAATCTTGAGATCCACCGAAATGATACGTAGCGCAAGATAACGTAGGGTGATGAAATAAGACGACGCCAGATCTGCGAGTTCTTCAGGTAGTTTTAGTGTCATTCGCGCAAGGACTACTCCATGTTTCAACGCCTTGATCCTTGCTGGCTTTGAAAACCGAGAGCTTGTAACGGCAACAAGTACATCGGCACCTATGCTCTGCTTCTTGCAGATAAGCTGTTCGATCCACTCGACAGCTTGGACGGAACCTCTATCTCTGCATTCAACCGCAATAAACACTGATTCATTATTGTGGCTCACTCTGATTCCGACGTCGACTTCTCGAAGCTGACCGGTGTCTTTGTCAGGAACATACTCCGGTGAGCAAATCGTCGCATCAGGTGACTGGTGCTCTTTAATTCGTTTCACCAGAAGTTCAAGGTCTCTACCTTTGCGGGCTGATCTGGCCTTTTTCATAGACATTTGGCCGCCGCCTTCACAAGCGAAGTCTTTTTGAAAGGCGTAATTGCGAAAACTTTTCAAGGATAGAGATGTCAACTGTGTAGGCCTGACACTCATGCCTTCGCAAAACTTAATTAATGTGCAACAATCATTAAAATTGAGCCAGAAAGTCGTTTGCTCAACTCTTCTAAGCTATCTTTCTTCACGTGTAAAAATTTTGGTTGTGTTTTTTGAGGAAGCGATTGCAACAATATTTCAATGTATTGTGATTTTATGGCGAAGTTAACATTTTCTGGCAATCTCCCGACATTTTCCAAAAAATATAACGCATCAACTGATGAATTAACAATTCCAATTGCTTCACCCTTCATATTCAAAAGAGGGCCACCACTATTACCAGGTTGTATTGGTACTGTTATTTGGTAAAAGCGAGGATCATCTTTTATACCCTTTGCAGAACTAACTATGCCAGATGTCAATTTAGGAGATGTTCCAAGTATATCAGGAGTTGGGTAGCCTATTGTGAAAACATTTGTTCCCAAGGTGGCGGAAATTTTTCCTAATGGGATCGCCGGAGGCAACTTGTATATGTCATTTGCTCTCAATACGGCGATGTCATTTGCTTTATCATTAATTTTAACTTCTGCCGAAGTAGCTGTCCCGTCCTGTAAGATAATATATATATTGTCACACTCTTGAATTACATGAGAATTAGTAACAAGATATCCGTACCCTATCGGCCAAGCAGTCCCAAAGCTTTTCATATTAACTCTCGGGATAGACTTTTCCACAATGGGTTCAAGTTTTATTCTTATCGTTCTATCTGTGTTAACAGGGGACTGTTCCTTAAATATAATTTTAGAGTCTAAAAAACCCTCTTTTTTGAATTGATAATACCCTGGCGCCCAAGATGGTTGGTAACCTGTAAAAGATTCTTCTTTCGGCGTAGTCCCCGCATATTTTAGATCGCTTGGAGTTGTTCCATAATAAATATTGGCACCAAAAGGATCGGACGCTATATAACATTTTATTGTAGTTGAAGGCAGTTGTATAAGTTGTGTCCATACAAGTCTATCTGTGTTAACAGGGGACTGTTCCTTATATATAATTTCAGAGTCTAAAAAACCCTCTTTTTTGAATTGATAATACCCTGGCAGCCAATATGGTTGGTAACCTGTAAAAGATTCTTCTTTAGGCGTGGTCCCCGCATATTTTAGATCGCTTGGAGTTGTTCCATAATAAATATTGGCACCAAGAGGATCGGATGTTATATGTACTTTAATAGTTGATTGACAGCCCATAATGGAAAGAGCCGTAACAAAATATAATAAAGGGAATAAATTCGTTGAACGAGCAATATTATTAATCATTATAATGCCTCTTCATCTGAACATAAGAAATGCAAAGAAATGGGGTCACCCATGCCTTGACATATACCGCCGGTAATGAAGAATATTCTTGGTATATGCGCTGACTCCGTTACTTGGTTTGGATGTGGGATTTATTTTCAGGTAAAAATATCGATCGCGCTGAACAATTGACTCGATAGATGCAGCTAACAGAAGAATAATGGCCGCAGAGTAGCCGTTTTCATAGTAATTTGAACTTACTCGGTCAGAATTCTGATATCGTCTAGAGACAAGCTTAGAACAGAGGTCGGCGATTGGTTGATAGAATTGTGTCCCTATTATGGTAATGATCTGGTTTTGTTTTCCTGGTGCCATATTTATAAACTTCAACAATTTATTGAGTAGTTCTGAGTATCTTCCCATTAGGGATGATAGTCATAAAAGTGATTTCAAAAATTTTGGTCAATTTTATAATTAATCGAATTAATTCTATGCGCTATGAGGATATTAATTGCTTATGCCCGCCTTCGACCCTTAGAACATGCCTAAATCATTGCAAAATATCTTATAATCTCCTAGCAACACTTTTACAATAAAATATTCCTATATAGCATTCTATTTTTCAAAGTCTTCTTCTCCATCCGAATTATGATATCCGAGGGGACTTGGG
Source organism: Desulfobacteraceae bacterium UBA5623 (assembly GCA_002424495.1). GTDB lineage: Bacteria > Desulfobacterota > DSM-4660 > Desulfatiglandales > Desulfatiglandaceae > UBA5623. The sequence goes on along the minus strand of DIKH01000168.1, from coordinate 4,194 downwards.
GACGTTCTCAGTGCGTCCCGGTCACGGCTTGCCTAGGAGGCTGTCCGAGAATGGCTATTTTTCCCAATAGCTGCGTCAGGCCTCAATTTTAATCCTCGAAATACTTCAATGTATTCCTTCGGTTGAAATTTTCGTCTTCCTTGATCTTGGAAAAAATATCTCATTCTCGGACAGCCTCCTAGTCTTTCCTGTATTGCGGCCAACCAGGCGCGGCCCTTATCAGTAAGCCGGTACTTTTGCAGCCTGCTTCCGGGTTTATCGGGGATGGTATATTCGATAAGTTTATTGGCGATCATTTTACGCACCAGATCATTTAGATAGCGGGTTGGTTTGACCTTTCCAAGCTTTTCCGCCATGTCTTTTTTCCCGATATACTGGCACCTCCCATGTTAACCAAACTCTTCGACCTGTGCGTGTAAATAATGTTTCTGTGCAAACATATTGTTAACCGCCAAGACGCGAAGAACGCCAAGGGGTTTGTGTTGGGCTTTTTCTGATCCTGAAAGAAAAATGCAGGATCAGAAAAATTCCAGGCCCTGACGGGCCATGCTACCGACTTTACTGCTGCAAGGTTTGTCGTTTCATAAGACCTGATTCCACCGACAGATTGTGTATCCGCACACCTCGAAACTTTTTGTCGTTAGGTCAGGCACCTTCTTCTAAAAGTCTTAGACAAGCTTTTTCCAGGGGATCCAATTTGCTTTCAACCACATCCCATATGATGGAAAGATTGATACCGAAATATTCATGTATAAGGATGTTGCGCAAGCCTTTAATTTTGCGCCAATCTACATCAGGACCAGCCTTTTGGATCTGTTCCGGAAGTCTTCCTGCCGCTTCACCAATGATCTCAAGGTTTCGAATTACCGCGTCCTGTGTCTTCCTATCTGTGGCAAAAGATTCCTCGTCCCGGTCCGCCACATAAGTTCGAATTTGATGAATGGCCTCCAAAATATCATCAAGATAAAGGCGATAGTCCCTAGACATAAGCTGCCTCGCTGGTGATGATAGGTTTGAGTCGCGGCTTCAATGAATCAATTAAAACCAAGTCAACGGGATGTCCAAGCTGATCTTCCAGGAAGAACTTCAGATCCATATAGTGATCGAAGGTTGGATTAGTCAACTCGACCAGGATGTCAACGTCGCTTTTATCGGAGGCAGAATCACGAAGGACAGAACCGAATAAACCAATGCGTTTAACGGAAAAACGTGTTTCGATGTCTTGCTTGTGTTGCTTGAGAAAATTCAGGATCTCATCTTTTTTCAACATGATTAGCCTCCTGCGGGCAACACCAGCGTAATTGATGGAAGACTGAAGGGAGCCTTCGGCCTTCAGTCTTCCACCTGAATCATCGTTACTCCGTTTCAAATATAGCCTGCAACCAGGTCGCCTACCTCTTTTGTGCCATGGCCCATGTTTCCGGCATCCAGGCCTTTGATGTCGTTTTTGACTACCTTTTTAATTGCATCCAGCAGGATCGAGGCCCCTTCGTGCTCTTCCAGGTGGTCCAGCATCATCTGGGCTGAACATATGGCCGCCAGGGGATTGATGATGTTTTGCCCCGCATATTTGGGTGCCGAGCCGCCGATGGGCTCGAACATCGCCGCCCCTTCGGGGTTAATGTTGCCGCCTGCTGCAATACCCAGGCCCCCCTGAATAATGGCTCCTATATCGGTTATGATATCTCCGAACATATTTCCCGTGACAATCACGTCAAACTGCTCAGGGTTTTTTATCATCCACATGCACGTGGCATCCACGTGCATGTAATTTGTGTTGATATCCGGATAGTCCTTGTGGACTTCGTTAAAGACCCTTTCCCAGAGATCCGATTCATAGACCAGGACATTGGTCTTGGCGCACAGGGTCAGGAGTTTTCTTTTGTTTCTCTTCCTGCACGTCTCGAATGCATAGCGGATGCAGCGCTCAACCCCCTTCCTGGTGTTGATGGACTCCTGTATGGCCACCTCGTCCGGGGTTCCTTTTTTCAGAAATCCGCCGCCGCCCGCGTACACACCCTCGGTGTTCTCCCTTACTACGACAAAATCAATGTCTTCGGGTCCCTTGTCTTTTAAAGGGGTGTCTACGCCGTCAAAGAGAGTCACCGGTCTGAGGTTAATGTAGAGATCCAGCTTGAAGCGTAGATTGAGTAGGATCTCTTTTTCAAGGATGCCGGGCTTGACTCCGGGGTGACCTATGGCCCCCAGGAGTATTGCGTCTGTTGCCCGCAGTTCTTCCAGGACATTGTCCGGAAGCAATACCCCCTTTTTGAGATAGAGGTCTCCTCCAAGGCCATATTCCTTGAATTGAAATCCGACATCACATTTTTTTGATATGGCCTTTAACGTCTTGACCGCCTCGGCCACGACCTCAGGGCCTGTTCCGTCTCCCGGGATAACGGCGATATTGTATTGGTTGGACATGGTTATTCCTTATGAGACTATTTCTTTTTCCTGTTTTCTGGCCTCAATGCCCTGACTGCCGCGCCTGCCTTCCACATTTCGGAATTTTTGATCTCGTCCAGCTCTTTTCTAAGCTTTACCAGATAGTCCGGTGCGCTGTTGGCCTCAAGGACCCTCTTTGTCTCTTTTCCGGTCTTGACGCGATTGTAGAGATCCTCAAACACAGGGGCGACCGCATCCCTGAATTTGGGGGCCCAGTCCAATGCGCCCCTCTGGGCCGTGGTGCTGCAGTTGGCGAACATCCAGTCCATGCCGTTTTCGCCCACAAGCCGGATAAGGCTCTGTGTCAGCTCCTCAACAGTCTCATTAAATGCCTCGCTGGGTGAGTGTCCGTTCTTTCTCAGGATATTATACTGGGCCTCCATTGTGCCGGCCAGACACCCCATCAGCACGCCGCGCTCACCTGTAAGATCGCTGAAGACCTCCTGCTCAAATGTTGTGGGGAACAAATAGCCCGAGCCTATGGCGATTCCCAGGGCCAGTGTCCTCTCTTTTGCCCTGCCAGTGTAATCCTGATGGATGGCAAAGCTTGAGTTTATGCCGCTGCCATCTAAAAAGTTCCTGCGGACATTTGTTCCTGAGCCCTTTGGCGCAACCAGGATAACGTCTACATTATCAGGCGGGATCACCCCTGTCTGGTCCTTGTAGACAATGGAAAAACCGTGGGANNAAATAAAGGGCGTCACCCTTGTTCAGGCATTTTTTTACCGTGGGCCATGTGGCCACCTGGCCTGCGTCCGAGAGCAGTTCCTTGATGATAGTCCCCCTTTTTGCGGCCTCCTCAATGGGAAAGAGGGTCTTTCCCGGCACAAAGCCGTCTGCTATCGCCTTTTGCCAATAGACATCCCCCTCCACCTGTCCGATAATCGGTGAAAAACCATTGTCTTTCAGATTCAATGCCTGGGCCGGCCCCTGAACGCCGTAACCCAATATGGCGATGGTCTCGTCCTTGAGTATTTCTCTGGCCTTTTCAAGGGTAAATTCCTCTNNACACCACCAAAATCAATTTTTGCCATTTGTGCCTCCTTTGCTTTTTTCTCTTGCAAGAGCTATTGCCCCTGTCCTGGCGATCTCTTTAATACCCATAGGTGTTAAGAGAGTTAGAAATGCGGTGATCTTGTCTTCATCACCGGTTACTTCCACTGTATAATAATCCGCACCCACATCCACCACCCTGCTCCTGAAGATATCCACCATACGCAGGATCTCGGCGCGGGTCTCGGGCCTTGCATGTATCTTGATTAAGGCCATCTCGCGCTGCACATGAGGGGTGTCTGTAAAATCAAATACCTTTATCACATTAATCAGCTTGTTGAGCTGCTTTTTTATCTGCTCGGTGACCGCCAGGTCGCCCACGGTCACAAGGGTGAGCCTTGACACATCAGGATCAGTTGTCTGGGCCACACTGAGGCTTTCGATATTAAACCCCCTGCCGCTAAAAAGTCCGGCGATCCTTGCAAGCACCCCCGGCTGATTCTCCACCATCAACGATAGTATATGTTTTTCAACCTTGTCTGAGTTCATTGCTCTTTCCTGTTTTAAAAAAGCCTGAAAAATTGGACCAAAGTGAGTTCACACCAGCAGCATGTCGGTAATCGGCGCTCCTGCCGGGACCATTGGGTAGACCTTTTCTTCCCGCTCCACCTGAAAGTCCATGATAACGGTCTTGTTATTAAAAAGCCCTTCCCTTAAAACCGGTTCAACCTCATCTGGCCTGACCGCCCTCAGCCC
>DIKH01000195.1:4305-6439 GCA_002424495.1 Desulfobacteraceae bacterium UBA5623 | reverse complement strand
CTTTGCCGGGAAGGCCGGAACAGTGGCCCAGGGAAGTCAAGGTTGACGGAAAAATCGCCCCTGTTATTGCAAGGCAAGGCTCCCCTTTTGTCCGCCTTACACCAGGAAGGCATCAGGTGGAGGGGAAATTCACATGGGCCCAGATGCCTGAAATGATCCCGATTCCCCCGGCGAGCGGGATTGTCAATCTTTCGATAAACGGCCAAAAGGTCCCATTCCCATTGTTTGACACCGAAGGGAGGCTCTGGCTGCAAAAAAAAGAAGATGCCGCTGCCCAGGAAGAACGAATGGATGTCAGGGTCTGCCGCCTGCTGAACGATAACATACCATTTGAGATTACCAGCAACTTCAGGATAAATGTCTCAGGACGCGCCAGAGAAATAAGGCTTGCGAGGGTACTGATCGAGGGATTTATCCCCCTGAGCATTAAAAGCCCGATTCCCGCACGGCTTGGTCCTGACGGCGCATTATTGGTACAAGCCCGCCCCGGCCGCTGGGATGTCGTTATCACTGCCCGCTCGGAGGGACCTGTCAATGCCATACAGCCTGGCGCCCTTCCCTTTGGGGAGGAATCATGGAGCTTTCAGTCCCAGAACCATCTGCGTATGGTCAAGGTGAAGGGGGTCTCACCCATTGATCCCAATCGCACGGACACCCCGCGAGAATGGAAGAATCTCCCAACATTCATGATAAAGGCGGGCGACAACATGGCCTTAGAAGAAATCCGTCGCGGAGATGCCGCCCCTGCTCCTGATCAGCTTAACCTTGTGAGGACTTGGTGGCTGGATTTTGACGGAACGGGTTTCACCATACAGGACAAGATCCAGGGGACCATGAGCAGACAGTGGTTCTTGGCCATGAACCAGCCCGCCATCCTTGGCAGGGTCAGTGTTGACGGCGAGGATCAGTTGATTACAGCCCAGGGAAAAGATAACAAGCCAGGGGTTGAGCTAAGACGAGGAGTCCTGGACCTTGTATCGGAATCCAGGTTCGAGTCATCCACCAGACACATCCCCGCAGTGGGCTGGGATCACGATTTTGAGTCTGTAACAGGCTCTCTCAATCTCCCTCCCGGCTGGCGGTTGCTAACGGCAGGCGGCATAGATGTAATGCCCGGCACATGGTTTGCCCGCTGGACACTGCTGGATCTGTTTCTTGTCCTGATCATATCCCTTTCCATTTACAAACTCTGGGACTGGCGCTTCGGCCTTTTGGCCCTTGCAGCCGTAGGCCTTACATATCACGAACCGGAAAGCCCTCGCATAGTTTGGATACACCTTCTTGCGGCAACCGCTCTCTTACGGTTCCTGCCGGAGGGCTGGATCAAAAGGCTAGCGGTTATATGGCGCATCGTCTCCCTTGTCACACTCGTGGTCCTGGCCATACCCTTTATGGTCAATCAGGTCCGCTGGGGCATCTATCCGCAACTGGAACCGCACCAGTCGCTGCCCATAATGCCTGCTGAAAGAAACAGGGGAGACATGGCCCAGGTAATGGCCCCAGCGCCCCAACAGGCAGTACCATCCATTTCCAGAAAAGGAAAGGAAATGGCAAAATTGATGGAGCTTGATTCTGCTCGGGAGGCGAAATCAGGTAAAGAAGAATACGAACTCAGGCAGTCATTGCAGATTGTTCGGGACCCAAACGCCCTGATACAGACTGGTCCTGGCCTGCCTTCCTGGCAATGGCGCTCATATGAGATGAAGTGGAACGGGCCGGTTGAGAGTTCACAGCAGGTAAGGCTGTGGCTGTTGTCGCCTGCGGTCAATCTAATTATCGCCCTTATGCGTTTTATCCTTATTGCCGGTCTTATCCTGAGACTGCTGGACCTTCACAGATGGAAGATGCCGGATGCTGGTCTTGCAGCTACTGCGGCCCTTCTGTGCGTATTGATGATCCCTTCCCTCGCAGCAGGAGCGGCCAAAGAAGAGGCAGGCTATCCTCCCGAAGAACTTTTAAAGGGGCTAAAGGAGCGGTTGCTTGAAAAACCGGACTGTCTTCCCTTTTGCGCCGGCAGTCCACAGATGGAGATTACGCTCGACCAGCGTGTCCTTCGTATACTCTTTGAGGTGCATGCCTCAATTCAGACGGCAGTGCCTCTGCCGGGATCTTTAGAGTTATGGCGGCCTGAAGA
>DIKH01000195.1:0-4274 GCA_002424495.1 Desulfobacteraceae bacterium UBA5623 | reverse complement strand
TGTGGGTGATGATTCCTGAAGGCATTCACTCATTAACCCTTTTTAGCGAAATACCCGCGGAAAACACTATTGAGATTTCACTTCCAATGAGGCCCGGAAAGGTGACGGTCAAGGCCCGAGACTGGGACATACAGGGGGTCAGTGATGAAGGAAAGGTGGAAGAGGTAATAAAGCTTACCAGGCTGATACAATTTGATAAACAAAATCAGGCCGGGTCTGAACAGGCTGGGCCTGAAAGGACGCTTCCGGTATTCCTTCATGTTGAACGTACCCTTTCTCTTGGGCTTACCTGGCAGGTGTCAACCACAGTTACAAGGGTAACTCCTGCCGGCACACCGGCCGTGGTGAGGGTGCCTCTTATTGAGGGAGAATCCGTGACAACGTCAGGCATAAATGTTCAAGACGGAGATGTCCATGTCAACATGGGGCCGGATGTCAGACAGATAAGCTGGGTCTCCACCATCAAGACGCAAGACGCCATATTGCTCAAGGCCCCTGGCCCTGTACCCTGGGCTGAGACATGGATACTGGATGCGAGCCCCATATGGCATTGCGAATTTGAAGGGATCCCCGTAGTCCATCACCAGGACAGCACAGGTCAATGGAGGCCCCAGTGGCAGCCGTGGCCGGGAGAGGGTGTAACCATTCACGTGTCCAGGCCAAAGGCCATTGCCGGACAGACTGTCACCATTGACCATGCAAGGCTGACACTGACTCCGGGGGAGAGATCTTCCAGGGCGAATCTATCAATGGATATGCGAAGCAGCCAGGGTGGTCAGCACAAGATAGTATTACCGGATGGAGCAAGGCTTCAGCTTGTAAGAATATCCGGTAAGACACTGCCTGTAAGGGATGATGGAGGGGATATTGTCGTCCCGCTAAAGCCCGGAAGCCAGACCATAGATGTGGAGTGGCGGCAGGCTGTCGCCTCTTCGATCCTGACCAGCGGCCCCCATGTGGGTATTGGCGAGCAGGCGGTCAATGCGGATGTCATATTCGAGATGCCGGTCAACCGATGGATACTCTTTGCGACAGGCCCCCGACTTGGGCCGGCAGTGCTTTTCTGGAGCTATCTCCTAATCATCATTGTTGCTGCAAGCGCATTGGGCAGGGTCTCCTGGACCCCGCTCGCCACACGGCACTGGTTGCTGCTGGGGCTGGGGCTGACCCAGGTGCATCCCCTTGTCACGATCATGATCGTTGGGTGGCTCCTTGCATTGGGGGTGAGGCAAAGTCACATGTTCCCCGACGGGTGGTTCCGCTTCAATATGAGTCAGATTGTCCTTATAGCATGGACCATCGCTGCCATGGTAGGCCTGTACACGGCCATAGAAAAGGGCCTCCTTGGCATCCCCGACATGCAGATTGCTGGAAACGGCTCATATGATTTCTGGCTACACTGGACCCAGGACCGGATCAGGGCATTCATGCCTGAGCCAGTGGTTTTTTCACTCCCGATGTTTATCTACCGCGGACTGATGCTACTGTGGGCGCTGTGGCTGGCCTATTGCCTGCTCAAGTGGATCAAATGGGGCTATAAATGTTTTAGTGAAGGCGGGTTGTGGAGAAAAGTTGTGTTGAGGAAAGACAGGAGTTGATTTTTGCGAGGAATTGATATGTCATACTATTCTCATGAGAGCACCGGCTGGCAGAGCCTGGATACGATCATTGACCATTTGCGCAAAGGGGATAACGTCGTCTGGCAGGTGGACAGCATTGACGATTACCAGAGGCTGATAACCCTGTTCGTCAACAGGGCCGTTTCCAACAACCAGCGGGTGGTCTATATGAGATTCGCCCGGCACATGCCCCTGTTGGAAGAGCGAAGAAACATTTCAATATACCATCTGAATGTAGCAAATGGTTTTGAATCTTTTTCCTCTGAGGTGCATGACATCATCACACAGCAAGGCAAGGAGATCTTTTATGTGTTCGATTGCCTGTCCGACCTGCTGCATGTATGGGCCACAGACCTGATGATAGGCAACTTTTTTTTCATTACCTGTCCTTATCTGTATGAATTGAACACAATCGCATATTTTGCGATCCTGAGGAATCGTCATTCCTTTAAGGCCATCGCCCGTATCAGGGAAACAACCCAGTTGCTGATTGATGTCTACAATTACAAGGGGCAGGTCTGTGTTCATCCGCTCAAGGTCCAGAATCGCTACTCGCCCACCATGTTTTTCCCCCATATCAAGAAAAAGACTCAGCTGGTCCCGGTGATTAACAGTGGGGAGGCCACCCAGTTGTTTTCCCATTTGTCACGGAATAATTCCGTTGATGTACAACGGCACCTGGACTACTGGGACCGGCTTTTCATCCAGGCCGGAGATATCCTTGAAACAGAGGCTGGCGCTGAAGAAAAAACTGATATGGTGGAACAGCTGAGCCGGCTCCTGCTCAGCCGCAACAGGAGAATGCTTGGTCTGATCAGGAGTTATTTTACCCTTGAAGATCTTCTTCAGGTCAAGGAGAGGCTGATCGGGACAGGCTACATCGGCGGCAAGTCACTGGGAATGCTTTTATCCAGAAAGATTTTGATGCAGGATGATTCCCATAATTGGCGGGAGATACTGGAGCACCATGACTCATTCTATATCGGTTCAGATGTCTTTTACTCCTACATCGTTCAGAACGGCTGGTGGAAAATTTTCAAGGCACATAAGACAAAGGAGGGCTACTTTTCAAAGGCAGGCGAATTGAGAAACAACATGCTGCATGGCGTGTTCCCTGAAGAAATCAAGGAACAGTTCCAGCTTATGCTGGAATATTTCGGGCAATCACCGATTATTGTCAGATCCAGCAGCCTGTTGGAAGATGCCCTGGGAAGCGCATTTGCCGGAAAATATGAAAGTTTTTTTTGCGTCAACCAGGGTTCCCCTGAAAAGAGATACGAAGGTTTCGAAGAGGCGGTCAAGAGGATATTCGCCAGTACAATGAGCGAAGACGCCCTTGCCTATCGTTTACAAAGGGGGCTCGATCAGATGGATGAGCAGATGGCGCTGCTTGTTCAGCGAGTATCCGGCTCTTACCATAAAAACTATTTTTTTCCGGAACTCGCAGGGGTCGGGCTTTCCCACAACCCGTTTGTGTGGAAAAAGGATATGGACCCAAAAGCGGGGATGCTCAGGCTGGTCTTCGGGCTGGGCACACGGGCTGTGGATCGTGTTGCAAACGATTACCCCAGAATCGTGGCTATCAGTGATCCCCTGATAAAGCCGTTATCGGAACTGAAGGATATTAAAAGGTTCTCCCAGCATTTCGTGGATCTTTTGAATTTGGAGGAAAACCAGCTGCAGACCATGTCACTTATGAAATTGACCGAAGCCGGATTAAGCACAAAGCTTGACCTGATAGGCATAAGGGATACAGAAGCGGCCGATTATATCAAGGCAATGGGCAAACCAGCAAGCGATATATGGATCTTAACCTTTGACAATTTTTTGACCAAGACCGCCTTTACCGATATCATGGCGCACATGCTTAGAACATTAGAGGATAAACACGAAAGCCCTGTAGATATCGAATTTACCGTCAACTTCAACCAGGCGGGTGAAATTCAGGTCAACCTGTTGCAGTGCCGGCCCTTTAAAAACCTGGGAAAGGGCATTATCATGGATGTGCCAGAAAAGATAGCCGAGGAAAGAATCATTATCCGGACTGAGGGAAATTTTATGGGAGGAAACGTCTACATGCCTGTTTCACGCATTATATTTGTTGATCCGGGAGAATATACAAAACTTTCCATGTCGGAAAAATACAGCGTAGCAAGGCTCATCGGTAAATTGAACAGATTGACGGCCAACCGGGAAACATTACCCACCCTTTTGCTGGGACCAGGCAGATGGGGTACTCGTACACCGGCCATGGGAGTGCCTGTAACTTTTTCAGAAATCAACCATATCGCTGCCATTGCTGAAATAAGCTTTCAGGACGAAAACCTGATTCCGGATTTATCATTCGGCACGCACTTTTTCCATGACCTTGTTGAAAACAGCATATTTTATCTTGCCATTTACCCTGAAAATAACGGCGTCATCTTTAATTCAGAATGGATTGGTCATTTGCCCAATATCCTGGGTGACATCAGTCCTTCCGATATCGGCTTAAGCCGGGTAGTAAGAGTATCAGATACAGCCGATAAGGGGCTGAAGCTATTTTCCAATGTTATCACCCAAAAAACGATTTGTTACCTGGGTGATTCGTAGTTTATCAAAAGTCCGGGTGCAAGCGGGCAGGCATGGGGGTCTGTTTTGAATTGCGCATATCTT
>DIKH01000163.1:5927-7436 GCA_002424495.1 Desulfobacteraceae bacterium UBA5623 | reverse complement strand
GGAAGAATCAAGTGATTTTGATGCACTCCCCGAAGGTGACGGTGTATTGATCCTGTCTTCGGAAAAGAAAATCATGTCATCGAATCTTCAGGCCGAAAGGCTCCTGCGAATGAAACTGCCCAAGGGAAATACCTTTCATCTCGATCAGGTGATAAACGAACAATACCGGGAAGAGGCCGTTGTGGCTTTGAATGGCGCATTGGAGGGGGGGCATTCGCACGCAAATCTTGTTGCCAAGACTACCTCCGGATCTCCCACATCGCTTACCTATTCAATGGAACCCCTCCATGATAACAATCGCATCATCGGTGCGGTGCTGACCTTCCGTGACACTATCCCCGTAACAGCCGGGCCATCCAAACGAGTGCGACTCATAGAGTATGACACCCTTTTTGAACATCTGGCCGAGGGAGTTTTCACCATTAATAACAGGTGGCGAATTACCTCTTTTAATCAACGAGCTCAAGATATTACCGGATTTACATCCGAAGAGGTGTTGGGAAGGTTCTGCTGGGATATTTTTCAAAGTGACCTGTGCCATACCAACTGCCCTCTCAAGCTGACAATGGAGACCGGAATTATCAGAATGGACCAGGACGTCCGGATTCTGGCAAAGGGGGGAAAGAAACAATCTCTCCTTGTAAACACCTCGGTGATGAAAAACAGAAGAGGCCTTTTAATCGGAGCAATAGAGACGTTCCGGCCCCTCGTTGAAATGGACTCATCACACGAAGGCGACCGTAACATCAAATCGTTACAGACAGAAATCATTGGCCAAAGCCCTTCTCTTATAAAACTTCTTGGCATGGTGCCAGATGTGGCCGCCTCGGATGTGAACGTGATAATTGAAGGCGAATCCGGCACAGGCAAGGAACTGATTGCAAGGGCGATTCACTCCCAAGGCCCTCGTTCCTCAGGTCCCTTTGTTCCAGTCAACTGTGCTGCGCTGGCCGAAACGCTTTTGGAATCCGAACTTTTCGGTCATGTGAAGGGCGCCTTTACAGGGGCCGTCAACACCAGGGCCGGCCGTTTTGAATTGGCAAAGGGAGGCACACTGTTTCTTGATGAAATAGCGGAGATCAGGCCTGAAATCCAGGTAAAACTGCTCCGTGTGCTGGAGGCGCGTATTTTTGAACGGGTCGGGGGCGCCAGGCCCATATCCATGGATGCACGCATTATCGCCGCTACAAACAGGAACCTCGATCATGAAGTTGAGGAAGGGAGGTTCAGGGAGGACCTGTTCTACAGGCTCCGAACAGTTCCCCTTTATTTACCGCCACTCAGAGACCGCATCCAGGACATCCCTCTTCTGGTTGCGCATTTCATCACGACATTCAACAAAAAATATCAGAAAAATGTGCGCGGGGTGGATACCAAGGTATTGAACATGTTCAAGAGATATGCATGGCCGGGAAATCTGCGGGAGCTTGAGCGCGCACTGGAATATGCCTTTGTCTTTGTCAAAGGGCCGATTATCACTGTCTCGCATCTTCCGGAGATGAAAGTCAG
>DIKH01000163.1:0-5882 GCA_002424495.1 Desulfobacteraceae bacterium UBA5623 | reverse complement strand
CCATCAAGAGGGCGCTTGAAAAGGCCCAGGGCCGCCGGGATGACGCCTCGCGTTTCCTCGGCATCAGCCGCACATCCCTATGGCGTAAAATGAAGACCCACAGGCTGATCTGAGAAAACACACGAAGTGCAGTATAAAACCATTTTACGTTTCAAATCAGTTCATATTGTTTCACATTGTTAAGAAACATGCAAAAAGCCACCTTCTAGTGAAACAATAACATTCAACCCTCCACCCCATCTTTTTCCTATAATTACAAAAGGTTGTATGATAAATATGTTTCATTACGTTCCACATGTGGAACGTAATGAAACATATTTATCATACCCAAGCAATCTTCTATTAAAGCCATATTATACTTATTTTCAAATAGTTATATCAATTGGCGCAACCCTTGCTTTTCATGTGAAACAAAATAAAGCACCATTTTTTTTGAAACAAAATCGCTCCTGAACGAAAAATCCCAGTACTGAGCTCATAACTAAAAGACAATAGCTAACAGCTCACCTCAGGTGAAACCATTTGTTCAGGCATCCTGTAACCCACAGCAAGGAAAGGATCTTATACGTGAAAAAACTATCAACAGACATAGACAGTATTTTGGAGAAGTACCCTGGAGAGCCCCAATATCTGATAAGTCTCCTTCAGGATGTGCAGGCGCAATACAGCTATATTTCTGAAGAAAACATCAATTTTATCTGTGACCATGTGGGCGTGCCAGTTACCAAGGCATGGTCAGTTGTGACGTTTTACAGGTCTTTCAGTCTCAATCCCAGGGGGGAACACCAGGTGAGGGTCTGTTGCGGAACCGCATGTCATCTGAAAGGGGCGGATCGTATCGCCGAGGATCTGGAAAGACACCTCTGTGTAGAAAGGGAGCACACCACTAAGGATATGCGTTTTACGCTTGAAACGATTAACTGCCCGGGCGCCTGTGCAGTCGCACCGGTTGTTATGGTAGATGATGAGTACCTCGGGAGCACAAACCAGGCGGATGTTCGACAATATTTAAAAAAACTGTGAGTTACGTTGTGTCAAAGGAGAATGTTACATGGAGAAAATAACCAATATCGAACAACTCGACTTATTGAAAAACAGCCTGCGAAAGGCAAGGGAGTCCGGCCGCCAGGTGGTGCGGGTCTGCCTGGGCCCAGGCTGTCGCGCACAGGGGGCTGATAAAGTTGCCGCCGCTTTCAGGAATGCTGTCCGGCAGCAAGGACTGCCCGTAAAAGTTGAGCCCCTGATAAAGGAAACAGGCTGTCATGGTTTCTGCAAGGAGGGCCCTTTGGTCACCCTTGAGCCGTCAGGCCTTTTCTACTCAAGAGTCAAGCCGGATGATGTTGAAGAAATAGTGGAAAAGACCATCAAGAATAACGAGGTGATTTCACGCCTGCTCTACAGTGAAAACGGCACGGTTTACAAGTCTGCCCAGGAGATTCCATTCTACAAGATGCAAAAAAAGATCGCAAGCCGTAATGTCGGAGACATTGATCCTTTGAGCATTGAGGACGCCATCGCAAACGGCGCCTATCAGGCAGTTGCAAAGGCATTCGCCTCCATGACCCCGGAACAGGTTATTAAGGATGTGGAGGTCTCCGGTCTTCGCGGCCGGGGTGGGGCCGGGTTTCCCACCGGTCGCAAATGGCGTTCTGCAGCGGATGCGGTGAAAAAACATCCAGGTCCTGTATACGTGGTATGTAATGGCGATGAAGGGGACCCGGGCGCTTTTATGGATTGCGTCGTAATGGAAGGAGACCCTCACTCCGTTATCGAAGGGATGATTATCGCGGCTTACGCCCTGGGCGCCAGGCAGGGGTTTATCTATGTGCGGGAGGAATATCCCTTTGCAATCAAGAACCTGACCATCGCCATGGAACAGGCTAGGTCTGCCGGCCTTCTGGGTGCAAATATCATGGGAACAGGTTTTGAATTTGACATCCGGATCAATCGCGGCGCAGGCGCCTATGTCTGCGGTGAATCCACCGCGTTATTTCAATCTATAGAAGGGAAACCAGGGGAGCCCAGGGCCAAATATATCCGCTCGGTCGAACGCGGCCTGTGGGACCGGCCCACTGTGTTAAACAATGTGGAAACATTGGCTAACATCCCTGTCATAATTGAAAATGGAGGAGAATGGTTCTCGAAAATCGGTCCTCCAAACAGCACAGGCACCAAGGCATTCTCCCTTGTGGGCAAGGTCAAAAATGTAGGTCTTGTCGAGGTGCCCATGGGGGTCCCACTTTCCACTATCGTGGAAGATATCGGAGGTGGGATTCCTGGCAAAAAATCTTTCAAGGCAGTGCAGACAGGCGGTCCATCCGGCGGCTGTATCCCCTATAAGCTTAAAGACGTATCAGTAGACTTTGATTCCCTGACCAAGATCGGATCAATAATGGGCTCAGGCGGCATGATCGTCATGGATGACAGGGACTGTGTCGTTGATGTTGCCCGGTATTTCCTGCGTTTTCTTGAAGAGGAATCCTGCGGAAAATGCCTTCCATGCAGGCTTGGGCTGGAGGCCATGCTTGAGTTTCTGGATAACTTCGCGCAGGGAAAGGGCTCACTGGAAGATATTGAAGAACTGAAGAGTCTGGCAAAGGCTGTTCAGGATGGCGCCCTTTGCGCCCTGGGGGGAAGTGCGCCGAACCCGATGTTGACCACTCTTGAGTATTTTCGTGACGAGTATGAGGCTCATATCATTGAAAAGCGATGCCCAGCAGGTGTGTGCAAGGACCTTATTACCTTTCACATAGATTCGGAGGCATGTACCGGATGCGGGCTGTGTGCGAGCAACTGCCCCCAGGCATGCATTACAGGAGAAGATAAAAAGCCCCATGAGATCTCCCAAAATGCATGCACCCGATGTGGCACGTGTATGGACTTGTGCAAATTCTCCGCTATCACTGTATCTTAAAGAGGGACCATCATGAAAGAAATAAATACCAAGAAATTGATTAACTTCAGCATCAACGGGACGGCAGCCCAGGCTAAAGAAGGATGGACTGTGCTTGATACTGCCAGAAACATGGGGATTTACATCCCCACCCTCTGCCACCACGAGGCGGTGGAGCCTATCGGGGCATGCAGGCTCTGTGTGGTTGAGGCCAGGCAGGGGAACTGGTCCAAGGTAGTGGTAAGCTGCATGTATCCTCCGTTTGAGGGTGTAGAGATATTCACGGATTCAGAACGTGTAAAAAATGTGCGCCGCTGGGTCCTTGAGATGCTTCTTGCCCAGTGCCCCGCGTCCAGGGAGATTAAAGCCCTTGCAGCTGAATACGGCTTGAAGTCAACCAGATTCAAGATCAAGAACCCCGAAGAGCAGTGCATCCTCTGCGGATTGTGTGTCCGGGTGTGTGCTGAGGTGGTCGGCGTGCAGGCGATTTCTTTGGGCTCAAGGGGTGTCTTAAAGCACGTGTCCACCCCTTATATGGTTCCCAACAAGGCTTGTATTGCATGCGGTTCGTGCGTTTCAGTCTGCCCGACAGGCGCGATGCAGACAAGACTTGACAAGGTCCGTGGCGATATCTCTCAACGGACCGGTCATGGTTTTGCACATTAAAGGAGGTGTGATTATGAATAATAATGCTGATCAAAATGCCGCTATAGCCGAAGAAAATAAGAAAAAAATAGGGGTCTTTTTGTGTGAATGCGGTCGTAAGATCGCCCCCAGGGTGGATCTGAATCTGCTTGAGAATATGGTGGGAGATGACCGGAAAATAAACCATGTGGTGACGCTGCCCTATCCCTGTGAATTACCGGGAATTGGAAAAATCAAGGAAACCGTACTGGAGAAAAATCTCAACCGTGTGATAGTGGCCGGGTGCGAATCGCGGATTATATTGCCCAAACTGGAGAAGGAACTGGAATCAGTCGGCCTGGAAAAAGGTCAGATTGATGTTGTCAATATCAGAGGTTATGTGGCCTCGGTAAACGAAGGGGAACCAGCGCAACTGGCAAAAAAAAGCGCCAAGCTTATAAGCGCCTCGGCGGCATACTTAGACGCCCTGGTTTTATCACCAAAAACCCGGATAGACTTTAAAGGTCCTGTCATGATCCTTGGAGGCGGAATGGCCACCTACTCCGCGGCACAGGAACTCCTGAGACAGAAGATAGAGACAATAATAGCCATTCATACTGATGATCCTGAAGATGTGATAAGGATGCTACATGAAAGCTATCCTGGGAAAAGGGACTATCACGAGCGGCTAAGGGCAATCATCAATGAGGTGAACGAAAGTCCCTATGTCAAACAGATTACAGTAGGTACTCTCGAAAAGGTAAGGGGTGTGATGGGACATTATGTTGTCATGTTTGCTTCTGAAAAAGATAAGCCACCACTGCCTTATGAGGCCGGCGCCATCATTGCGGCCCTTGATGGTGAAATGCATAATCAGGGTACGGACTTCGGTCATGACGGAAAGAGGGTCCTTTGCCACACCGAGATGGATGAATACATGTGGCTCCACGGCGCACCCGGCCATCGTGTGGTATTCTGGATCAACGACCTTGAAATGGATCGTCCTTATGCCAATCTGTCGGCAAGGACCGCATGGAACATGGCGACCTGCATCAGGGAACATAATGTGCTCTCACGGGTAACTATCCTCTACAACAATAAGATCAAAATTCTATTGAGCAGCGCGGAGCAAATCAGATCAAGGGAACTGGGGATTGAATGGATACAATATGACGGTACTATCAGGCCAACGGTTCAAGACGGTTTTATCACCTTTAACGACCCTGAAGACCAGATAGAAAAAGAATTGGGATGGGAGCAACTCGTGCTATCTCCACTACGACATCCAGGCATCGAACAGCTAAAGGTTGCGGAAATCCTGGGCCTTCATACGGATGATGGCAAATTTCTGGAAAGGAACCCGCAGATGGTCCGGCCTGAGCAGGTGGGGCTTGACAAAAAATTTATTGCAGGTTCGGCCTGGAAACCCTGTGACCTGAAAGAAACCCTGCGTCAGGGTCGCCGCGCGGCACATAAGACCGCCGAGATCGTAAGCCTTGCCAATGAAGGAAAGCTATTTGCCCCCAGCATGGTATGTACGGTGGATCAGAGTAAGTGCACCGGCTGCGGTCTTTGCCGCGAGATCTGCGACTGCGGCGGCATAGCCCCGGTAGACGGGCATGGAGGCAACACGCCAAGGGTTGTTGATCCCATGGTATGTACCGGAGGCGGAACGTGTGCTGCCGCGTGTCCTTATCATGCGCTGACGCTTCAGAACAACACCACGGCCCAGAGGGAAGCCAGGGTGGCGGCC
This sequence comes from Desulfobacteraceae bacterium UBA5623, assembly GCA_002424495.1. GTDB lineage: Bacteria > Desulfobacterota > DSM-4660 > Desulfatiglandales > Desulfatiglandaceae > UBA5623. The sequence goes on along the minus strand of DIKH01000163.1, from coordinate 612 downwards.
CTTGCCCAACGGCTGGATGAAAATGAGGTAATGGGTTATGGGTGTAACTGGGGAGGGGCCGCGGCCGCAGACCATGCTGGAATCAGAGGCATGCATTCCAACAGCAGGTTTTATCTCCTGCCGGTGGGTTGTATCGGGCAACTGGATCTATCTGTCATGGGACGAGCCTTTCTTGAAGGGGCAAACGGGCTTCTGCTCATCGGCTGCCCGCCTGAGGAATGTCACCACAGCTATGGCCTTGATCATGCATGGAGCAGGGTCTTGCTTATCAAAAAACTGCTTGATCTCATCGGAATTGAAAGGGAGCGCATCGCGTTGTCCCATGCCGACCTGAACAAACCGGACCAGTATATAAAGACCATCAATAGTTTTGTTGACATTATGGACAAATTGGGTCCGATCGCAAGGAATGAGATGATGAAAGCCAAAATCAATGACGTGTATGATACTCTGAACAATTCCAGGGTCAGATGGGTGCTGGGCGCCAGTCTGCGCAGGCCGTGGGAGACGACCTACCCCTCGGATCAGAGAAGCGCGCTGGCATATGACGAGACGCTCTTCGATGTGCTCATGGAGGAATTCCTAAGGACCAGGATCGTGAACCTGTTAAAG
>DIKH01000422.1 GCA_002424495.1 Desulfobacteraceae bacterium UBA5623 | reverse complement strand
GATTTATGTTGCATTGATCGCCTATTTGCTATTGTGTCTATTCAAATTTCTATCAAAGATTCCAGTTAGCTTGCAAAACCTAATAAGAGTAATGCAACTTAATCTTTTTAGAAGATGCACATTGAAGGAGCTATTTGATCCTCCTGCATTAAATAGCCATATTCCCATTATTAACAAACAGTTAAAGTTTACTTTTGCCTAGCCGGACAGAATTGACCTCCTGTGTATAGTTTTTCCATTGATATTATGACATTTTTCGATCTGTTACTCATTGCTGTCCAAGTACTCCCGATCGATTCTGTTCAAGATCAAAGGGGGGAATAGGAAAAGGCAACTTCAAAATTCTGATTCCGCACTGTAGATAATTTCTCCGGTTTTTAAGACCTCTTCCAAAAAACCACTCTTGTCATTTGATTCTTCCAGTAAAACAGGCTCTATTCTGACATCTATTTCTCGTCTTAATCGGAAGAGTTTGGCCTCCAATAGCAAAAAATCATCATCTACACGTTCCAAGACCACGGCAACGTCAATATCACTGTCTTTTTGCGCGGCGTCTCTTGCATAAGAGCCAAATAATATAATCTTCTTGACGTCAAAATTCTGTCTCACAATCTCTGCATATTGCTTCACTCTTTTTATAGCTGATGCTTTATCCATTTATATAATTCCTCGGTTTTCAGAATTATCTCCTTACATCTTTTTTCACTCAAAGATCGAATCAAGCGTTCCTTATGGGTGGGGTATCTGGCCTCGACATTTAAAGGTTCCAAAACATCTAGAAAATCCTTCTGTTCTTCTGTCATCCTGTCATTTAAACCACTTTTTTCAGCAAGGTAATTAAGGTTGTGTGTATATGGAGGGTTTTCTCTTTTCGAAAAAACATAAAAGCCTTTTAGTATTTTTTCTACAACCTGATGACACATAAACCCTACATACAGGAATCGCTTACCTTTCAACATGACCCTTGCAGTTTCCAGATCGTATTCAGCCATGTCCGTCCAGTACAGAATATTTTCTTTCATGGAATCAGCCTCATATCACTGTTATTCATTTCGCATAAGGGTGTTTTTTAATAGACAAAGCCGCTTTTTGGCCCGAATCTGGCGCGGAAGCTTGCGCCGTGCCTCAGATGAACTTATATCCCATATTAACCCAATAATGCCAATCTTCAACTGCTTCAATAGTCTCTGCTTCCGTCTCCCTTATTGGGCTAAGTTGGGATAATGGAACTGCCAAACCGTCTCTTTCCCATCGGATAATAACAAACATTTCTCTCTCACATTCGTCTTCAGGCGCCATCCCGATAACATCAACCTCGTCTTTGATAAGAAGCGGTGAGATGGCCCTTTTAGCATTACAAATAGCTGTAAAAGGAAAATGAAGTTTGTCCTCAAGGTAATAATACCATCCCATAGCCTGTTCTTCAGGGCTGTATGCATCAACAATGATCTCCATCATGATGCGGTCCTCGCGTTCCTTATTCTTCTTTTGATTTATTTTGACCATAGCTCAATTTCTCCGCTCTTGTCATTTGATTCTTCCAGCAAAATAGGCTCTGCTGATTACCGATTATATATTGCTGATTGATTATTACTCAGCGTCATCAAGGCGGATCGTTTCACCCTCACGCCTCGCAATCTCCACTATGGCGCTTGAGGAGTCCTCATTCCATTGTCGTTCGCCGCATGGAACAGGCTCGATTCTACTATCGGATCTTGCTGCCAGTCGCCAAAGCAAATCTACATCCCTCCTGTTCCTAGGGGCATCAAAACGTGGGGATACTATAAGAACATCAATGTCGCTCCAAGTATCAGAACGTCCGGTAACATGAGAGCCGAAAAGGATTCCAAACCGCACGGCGATTCCCTCTTTTTGGACTGCTTTCAAGTAGTCTTGAACACTCTTTACAATAGTTCTATCAACCATTGAAAAACCTCATCAGCACGGGTCATATAATGTTGGGCATCCTCCTGAGACGGAGGTATTGCTAACGTATCAGGATAGCGGCCTTCTATGTTAAAGGAGTTAATTTCAGCCAAAATATCCAATTGGGCGGGTTGAGGATGGAGTTTTGCCAGTTCAGCCAAACGAACCAGATTGTGTAGTCGAGGTGCAATATCCTGGGTAACCCGGCAGACATGCGCTTTAAGGACTTTCTCCAACGCCAGGTGGGCGAAAAATAAGCCGTGTCGTATACGATTCCGGTGCACGAGGTCATATGCCACGGTCAAGTCTTCTTTGGCGCTGTCACGCCAATAAGAAATTTGCTTCTCAATGTCAATCATCAGTGCGCCTCCGGGCAAATGGCAACCATACAGTTACGGATGACTAAAGCGGCATTGTCAACCTGTAGAAATGCTCTCGTTTTTCCTCAATGTACTTTTACATTCAGACTTTGCAACAGGTTGGCTCTTTTAAAAAATGGCGGGAATGACGGCCCTTTCCGGGAGGCAGTCATTTTTCAGTGTAAAAAGATCTGAGATAGTTTTCATCCTTTGGGGATAAGTTGAATTTGAGCGCGGCCTTTTCGATCAGCAAACCTATTGATGCATTCTCATCCTCTTTTCGTAAATCGGAGATCCATTTAACTGCCAGTCGAATCTTCTCTCCCTCTGGTATTATGGTTGCCATGTCACTGCTCCTTTAAAAAAATGCGATGGTTTTTCACAAAGCCTGGCTGATCACTGATACATCGCCATTTAAGATCCTCTGTTCCATACCGCTGTCATCCAGGACGATCAGCGCCCCCTTGCGATCAATCCTTATCGCCCGTCCCTTTATCATGGTGTCACCCGTCTCAATTTCGACAATCCTGTCAAAAAGCATTGATCGCCTGTTCCAGGCCTCATATATCCCATCAATGTCAGCCAGCAGGCCTTGTTGATAATATGAATCGAACCTCTTTAATATTTCGATCAGCAACTCTTCCCTGTCAACCCATGCGCCCGAGCCTTCCAACAGGCTTGTAGTCTCATACAATACCGGCACATCATCCGCCGGCTTCCAGTTGACATTAAGCCCAAGCCCCAGGATCATGTAATCCACAGAGCCGCCACTTACCGAAACCTCGGTCAGGATTCCACCTAGTTTTTTCCCTGAAAAATAGATATCATTGGGCCATTTTATCATCACCCTTTGATTGCAAACCGACTCCGCCCCATAGGCAGCAGCAAGGGCAAAGGCCATTGTAAGCGAAAAGGCATCCTCCGCCGGCACACGCGGCCGGATAAGGACAGACAACAGGATATTGACATAACCCTCTGATAACCAGTTCCTCCCCATCCTTCCCCGGCCCTGACTCTGTTGTTCAGCGAGCACAACTGTTCCATCAGGCGCGCCGTTTATTGCAAGGGTTTTTGCTACAGCGTTAGTGGAATCAATAGTGTCATAGTACACTATGTTTCTGGCAAAAGAGGAACCCCCAAGCCTACTGCGAATAATTTCCAGTCGAAGGGGTTTTCTTTCCACCTTTTGTACCTTCTCCATCAATTTTCAAGTTCCGCCTTCAGCCCCCTGCTCATTAATTCTTTGACCGCCTTTTTGGGATCTTTTCCTTCATAAAGTATCTGGTAGACCTGGGTTGTTATCGGCATGTCTACGCCCATTTTATTTGCCAGATCGTAGGCGGACTTGGCTGTCTTGATCCCCTCCGCCACCATAGTCATGCCGCGGGTGATCTCATCGAGACTCTTACCGCTTCCAATCTCAATACCCACGGTCCTGTTTCTGCTGAGGTCTCCGGTGCAGGTAAGCACAAGGTCTCCCATACCAGCAAGACCTGCGAAGGTATGAGGGTTGGCCCCCATGGCAACTCCCAGCCTGGTTATCTCTGCAAGGCCCCTGGTTATCAGTGCTGCCCTTGCATTGAGTCCGAACTTCAGTCCGTCCGCGGCGCCCGCTGCAATGGCAATGACGTTTTTAAGCGCCCCGCCCAATTCAACTCCTATTACATCCTGAGAGACATATACCCTGAAAAAATCGGTATTAAACAGCCTCTGTAGTCTTTCTGCATGATGGATATCAGGGCAGGCCACTGTGACCGCGCTGGGCAATTTTCTGCTTACCTCTTTAGCAAAACTCGGACCATCAATGCAGGCAAAGTCTTCCATATATTTTTCAGGCAGTATGCTTGCGGTAACCTGCGACATCACCATCAAAGACTGATTTTCTATTCCCTTTGTAGCGGAGATAACGGACATGTCCTCGCGTAGATGAGTCTTGATATCTACAAGCACCTGTCTAAAGACATGAGACGGAACCACCATTAATACAAGTTCCCGGCCCTCCAATGCATCTTCAAATGTTCTTGCCGGTTTTAAATGCTCATCCAGTAACACATCAGGAAGGAAGAGCCTGTTGATACGGCCGTTGATTATTTGATTGAAAACCTCTTCTTCTCTGACCCAGAGGTGAACATCCACCCCCTTTTGAGCCAGGAGATTGGCAAGGGCTGTTCCCCAGCTTCCTGCCCCTATTACAGCCACTTTTGATATTTCATCTGTTGTCACAAAATTCCCCGCCAATCCTTAAGTTCTTAATCTTCTTCAATCACCTTGGCCACGCCGATAACCTTTTCGCCTTGTCCCAGGTTAATAAGTCTAACGCCCTGTGTATTACGGCCTATTACAGATATATCCGCCACCCTCAGCCTGATAATCTTTCCCTGGTCGGTAATGATCATCAACTGATCTGACTGTGATACCTGGCAGGAATAGACGACAAGGCCGTTTCTTTCGCTTGTCTTTACCGTCAATATCCCTTTGCCGCCCCTTGTCTGAGAGCGGTATTCATCTGTCTTTGTCCTTTTGCCATAACCGTTTTCCGTAACGGTCAGAATTGTCGCCCCTTCTCCTCTGTCAAGGACCTCCAGACCCACAACTGAATTATCAGGCTCCAATCTGATTCCGATGTTTCCAGTGGCCACTCTGCCCATGTTTCGTAATTCCGCTTCATGGAATCTGATGGATTTTCCATGCCTGGTGGAAAGAAAGATGTCATTGTCTTCATTTGAAATACGCACTGCAATCAGCTCATCATCATCTCTTATGTTCAGCGCAATGATCCCGGCAGATCTCGGATGGCTGAAAGATGCCAGATCAGTCTTCTTTATCAGGCCGTTCCTTGTCGCCATCACAATATATCTTTCCTGTTCAAAATCTCTCACTGACAGTGTGGCGGCCACCCGTTCTCCGTTTTTTAATTCCAGTAGATTTACAATAGCCTTGCCCCTTGATAGCCGGCTGCCTTCTGGAATTTCATGCACCTTTTTCCAGTATACACGGCCCAAACTGGTAAAAAAAAGCAGGTAGTCATGGGAAGATGCGACAAACAGAAGCTCAATAAAATCTTCTTCCTTGGGTCTTGCGCCTGTTAAGCCTTTTCCGCCACGGTGCTGAGCCCTGTACAGGCTGACAGGATTTCTCTTGATGTAGCCATCATGGCTAAAGGTTACCACCATGTCTTCTTCGGCAATCAGATCCTCCACGTTTATATCTTCAACATCGTCTATTATCTCTGTCCTGCGGTCGTCTCCGTGCTGATCCTGGACCTGTTTTATCTCATCCTTGATGATCTGAAGCACCAGGGCCGGATTTTCAATAATTTCCTTGAACCTTGCAATATCCTTTATCAGGTCCTGGTATTCGGCATTGATCTTTTCCCTCTCAAGACCGGTCAACCTCTGTAGCCTCATTTCCAATATCGCCTGGGCCTGTATATCAGAGAAGGTAAACTCACTTATCAGCCTGCTCTTTGCCTCCTTTGCGTCGGTCGAAGACCTGATTAGCTCAATTACATCGTCAAGAAAATCAAGGGCCTTCTTTAACCCTTCAAGGATATGGGCGCGTTCTTCCGCCTTTTTCAAGTCGTAGATCGTCCTTCTGAGGACAATCTCACGACGATGATAGGTGAACTGCTGAAGAATATCTTTTAAGGTAAGGACCTGCGGACGACCGTTTACAATGGCCAGGAGTATTATGCCGAAGGATGTCTCCATCTGCGTAAACTTGTAAAGATTATTAAGTATTACCAT
>DIKH01000076.1 GCA_002424495.1 Desulfobacteraceae bacterium UBA5623 | reverse complement strand
TCAATTTTAACCTTGGAAGGGAAAGGAAAAGGAATCATGAGCGAGTTTAAAATACTTGTCTGCGTGGACGGCTCTGATGAAGCCCTGAAGGCCGCCAGATTAAGCGCGAACTTTGCCAGACTTACCCGGTCGGAGCTGACGCTGCTGCATGTGCTGGATGACGCGGCTAGCCATGGAGAGGTGCCGGACAATCCTATTTACCGGGAGCGGAAAAAGGCAGGAGAAAACATCCTGGCAGAAGCCAGGAAAATTGTGGAATCCGAGGGGGTTTCGTGCGCCACTCGTCTGATTGTGGGGCCGATAGCTCTAGAGATTGTCCGGTTAGCCGAAAGGGAAGGATACACTATGATTTATACCGGCACCCGTGGGAAGAGCGGGTTTAAACGCATGCTGGTGGGAAGCGTGGCCGATAAAATAATCCGCTACGCACACTGTCCGGTTACGGTTATAAGATAAAAGTGTAACTACTCAATAGTCAGAGGTCAGGTGGGTTTTCATTTAACCAGAGATTGAGCTTTTATTTAATAATTTTGTTTAAGAAAATGTAAAGGAGAGTTAAGATAATAATGAATTTTTTTAATTTTTTTAAAAAAGAGTATTTTTTTACAGCTTTTTTGCTGGTGGTTTTATTGCCGGTTTTTCCGTGGGCTGAGGAGTTGCCTCCTTATCAGAAGTATGTAGGGCCTATTAAACCCGGGGTGGTAATTACCAAGGAAAATTGGGGCGTCTATCTGCCGGAGCTGGAAAAACTGCTTCCTCCCTCAAAACTCCAATGGTACAGCATGGGGGTGAAGGAGGGGCTGGTGACCATGCCCATCGTGGAAAACACCCACCTCCCTAAGATGAAAGGTTTTGTTGAGGCGACCAGGAAGTATGCGGGCACGGCCCGGATAGGATCTGACAATCAGTTACATGACTGGGTGGCCGGGATGCCTTTTCCTGAACCCAGGAATGCCCAGGAGATCGCCTGGAACTTTTATCCCGATCTTAGCCGTCCGATGCCTGGTGAGGATCTTTTGTTCCACGCCGAGTTCTTACTGTTTAGCGGGCCCAACTATGAAAAACGCTTTATCTGGGATCTATTTAATCGCAGGTATCGTGGAAGAACAGATATCCCCCCCCTGGGAGATATGCCCCAGTTCAAAGAAAAGGGTATATCCTTCAAGGAAGCCATTGTGATTTACGATCCTAACGAGGTGAGGGGATTTTCACAGTTGAGGATCAGATACTGGGATGTTAACAAGGAAGATGAATGTTATGCATATTTACCTGCGGTTCGGAGGGTTCGCCGTCTTACCGGATCAGACCTTACCGATCCCTTGCTGGGTAGCGATTGTATACCGGAGGATTTTCAGGTGATGAGACAGAAGTTTGATTCCAGGATGAGGTTCAGGGTCCTGGAACACCGGGATTTTATGGTTCCGAGAAACTATATAGGATGGGAAGACAGGCCGTCCTATGACTATAAAAAACATGGTCCTTTCTTTCAGGTGGAGTGGGAGATAAAGCCCCTCTGGGTGATGGAAATTATGATCAACAATCCGGACTATGCATATTCTAAACGGGTCGTTTATATAGATGCCACTCCCTTTCCTGAAGGATTCTACTGTCTATATTGGGGGGAAGAGTATGATCAGAACGGCAGGATGTGGAAGGCTAATGGCTTTGGTGCCTCGGCATATGGTAGCATGGGAATTGGAAACCTGTATCTCTGGATGTACATGAACTGCTTGACCAACCATTATACGGTTATGACAGGTTACCCCACCTATGTGAAAGACTTTGAGAAAACCATTCCTTTGAAAGAAGATGAAGCTTTCACTATCAAGGGCTTATTGAGGAAGGCGCAATAAATAATGACTCAAACGAAGGGGCTTTTTGTGAGTTTATGGTCAGGTTGTATGCCCGAGGCAACTAAGACAACGGAATCCCCTTTGAACCTTTTCCTTCCAAGACTCGGGCAAAATCAAGTCCTTTAGGGTTTGACCGTTGGTGTGTAAAGGGGACACGGGACCGCGTCAGGGTAAAATAGGTTTTCCCTGCTTGGGGGACGATGCTGCCGGGCCCGGATAAAAAGAATACGGACCGCGTTTACACATATTACCGTAGTTGAATAAGTCTTCTTTGGAAATCAAAATATGAAATACCATTTATGGATTTTAAAGTGAAACAACAAGCCTTTTACCGCTAATGTACCTTGCATTATTGTGCACTTTTGTTTTTCATCAACCGTTACCTGGTCCACCACATATGCAATCAAGTAAGGAGGGGGTAAAGATGACGGATAATTTAGCGCTTAGACTGGAATTGGCCATGCATTTTGAGCATGTGAAAGAACGTATCGTAGCGCAGTGGATACATGCGATGAAGGCCGAAGGCTTTTTTGATAAGTTGAGTGATGAAGAGAAACAAAAAGAGCCTGAAAAGATGTATAATATTTTTTTGGAATACTTTAGAAGCGATTCCAAGGAAAAGATTAACGACTATGCCAAGAGTATGATAAGGAAGGTCGTTTTAGAGCAACTGACGAGCACGCAGATAGTAATAATGTTTCACGCGCTTAGGGATCTTCTTGGAAGAGCTGCCTTTGATAAGTACAATAAGAATCCGGACAGATATATAACTATGATGGAGGTATATGAGCCGATAATTAATGAGCTTTTGCGAATGGCTTATGAAATTTTTATTAATGAGAGGGATAAAATTATCAAGCAGAAGCGGGATGCCCTTTATGAAAGTGAGGCATTATCCTATACACTTATGGAAAATATAGCTGACGGAATAGTGCTTCTTGACATGGATCGCATAGTGTTTATTAATCCAGCCTTTGTTTTCCTCTTCGGCTATTCAGATAAAAATCAGCTTGTTGGAACAAGCATGACCAGACTGATTGCACAGGATTTTCATGATGACTTTAAGAAGGTCACTGATTCGTTTGCAAAGGGTATTATTAAAGAAAAGACTCTGCGTTGCAGATGTATCAAACACGATGGCCGACAATTTTGGTTGGAAGTACATGCAGTTTGCACCACGTGGGAAGAAAAGACAGCCATGTTGGCAACTGTGGTGGATATTACGGAAAATGTGTCTCAAAAAAGGGCTGAAAAAGAACAATTCAATCAACTGCGCAATGAGAATAAAAGGTTGAAAGCAACTATTGGGGAACGCTATAAGTTTTGTGATATTATAGGAAAGAGCTTAGTGATGAATGATGTCTATGAACATATTCTAAAGGCCGCCTCTGCAAATGTTCCTGTAATTATTTACGGTGAAACCGGCACAGGCAAGGAACTGGTCGCAAGGGCCATTCATCAGATCAGCAATCATTGTGATCGTGCGTTCGTGCCTGTAAATTGCGCCGCAATCCCGTCACCGCTGTTTGAGAGAGAATTTTTTGGGCATAAGAGGGGTTCTTTTACCGGGGCCGAAAGCAATGCTATAGGATATCTGTCTATGGCGAACGGCGGCACACTATTTATGGATGAGATTGGAGAGATCGACATCAATATGCAGGCAAAACTGCTGCGGGCCTTTGAATCAGGAGAATATCTGCCGGTTGGAAGCACAAAGGCTGAACAGTCTGATTTTTGTATTATATCAGCTACAAATAGGAATCTTTTGGATCTCGCAAAAAAGGGGCTGATGAGAAAAGATTTTTTTTTCAGAATACATGTTTTCCCCATCAGGCTGCCGCCTCTTAGGAAGCGAAAGGAAGATATCCCATTATTGGTTGAGCATTTTTGTAAGTCATTCAACAACGGCAGCAAGAATAAAATGGTACCACCGAAAATAATCGAAGCTTTTTACGGATATGATTGGCCCGGCAATGTGCGGGAGCTCCAAAATGTAGTGCATCGCTATCTGATCTCTGGAGACCTCTCCTTTTTAGAAGAGCTGACTATGACAGACGACAACAAAAATGACAGTTCCTATGGCAACGGCTTTGATCATGGGGGTCTGACGATTAGGCCTGCGGTTGAAGATCTTGAAGGCACATTAATTTTCAGGGCACTCGATAAGACATTCTGGAACAGAAGCGATGCTGCAAGATTATTAGGCATTTCTCGAAAAACTCTGTATAGAAAAATAAATAAAGGGGTTGCAGAGATTGCGACTAAAAAACACAAGACACAATAAACATATGATGCTGCTTTCCGGGAAGGCCTAGAATCCATAATTCTTCCAATTTAAAAGGACCTTATCTTGAAGCTCCTTTGGATAAATACCCTTAAACGAGGCAAGCCTGGGCACATTTTTCGGCTCCCAATCCAATGGCCAGGTGCAATCATAAACCACGTTTGCCGAGGAAAAGTAGGTTTTTTCTTTGATGTTCAAGAAAGGGATCAATGGCGAGTAAGGCATATTTTCAACGGTTGTCGTTCCTCTGATCGGATGACACTTGGTGCCTAAGGCAAAAATAACTTGCTTCAGGTCGGTGGGATCAATATCGTCCTCAACGACTATTACCCGTGGGATATGTTTGCCGTTTTTTGTGGACCAAACCAGGGATGCAATCCCATTTGCAATGCTGTTATATGGCTTTTGAGTCGCCACGACGATGATAGTTCCGCTGGATTCAACTGGGATGCATACACCGGTTATGGGGAATCCCGCATTTAACAGTTGTATGCGGATATCCGAGGCCCATGCTACATTCATACATACATCACTGTCATCAACCGGTGCGCCCATATTTGAAACGGTCAGTATAGGGTCATTGCGGTGAGTTATGGCCTTTATTTTCAGGACAGGTCTGGGGCCCTTTCCTCCGGCCTGATAACCGGTATATTCCCCAAAGGGTCCTTCCTCCATTCTTTGATTGGGCAGGACTTCGCCTTCAATAACGATTTCAGAAGTAGCCGGCACCACCAAATCTACTGTTTCACATTTAACCACTTCCAGAGGCTCTCCCCTGAAGCCGCCAACAATATCCATTTCATTCGTTCCAGCAGGAACCCCGCATGTTGCTATAATGGCAGTTGCCGGTTCGGTGCCGATGGCTATGGCAATCTCCATGGGTTTATTTTTGGCTTCGTACTTATTTAACATCATACCAATATGCTGAGTTGGCACCATTAGTCCGCCAAGAGTGTTTTTATCGTGAACCATCAAACGGTACATTCCCCAGTTAACCCATTCAGAATCCAGATCCCTGGTAGCGGAAATGTGCCAAGTCCCAATATAACGTCCGCCGTCTCCCTCATGAATCAGGGGTACAGGAAATTTTAAAACATCAATATCATTGCCACACAATATATTTTCCTTGCATGGGCCATCTGAAACCAGGATAGGTTTTTTGGGGTTTTTAATTCTCTTTTCAAATTCCTCCAGAAAACTTTGATAATGGGCATCCGGCTCCATGCCCATAGCAATTGCAAGCCTTCTAAAAGTGGACAAAGGCGACCCAAAAAGCCTGTAACCCCGAGGATAGCCGGTGATTTTCTCAAAAAAAGGAGCAGGGGTCTGCGTTTCGTTGCACCTCCGCATAATAGCCCCTGCTTCCAAGTTCCAATCAATTTCTTGATCTATATAGACCACATCTCCTGTCTCTTTAAGCTTGTCAATAAATTGTCTGAGATCATAAAATGCCATTTCTATAGCTCCTTCCTTTATAGGTCAAACCCTTTCTTCTTTGGACTTTTCAAGTGAAAATCTTCAGCAATAGCCTTGTAACAGGTATATCCACCCGCAACCATTCCCCCGGAACCCGGATGCCATCCCGCGCCTGTATTATACAAATTTCCAATAGGATTCCTGTGATCAGCCAATTCCGGAATCGGCCTATATCTCCCCGTTTGGCTCGGCAATTGATCCAGGGTTGCCCAACAGCCTTCCGGCCCTGTCTGGGTCACATTTCTAGCATCAAACGGCGTTAAAGGATTATATCCGATAACCTGGTTCCAACTATAATTATTGGTATGTCGTTCCAAGAGCTTGATTACTCTTTCGGCATGATCTTTTTTCCATTCGCGCCACTCCTTTTCATCAAGAACACTAGCCGGTGGAACAGCGAAATCCTCTGTACCCAAGACATGCTTTCCTTCGGGAGACTGTGTGGGATCAACGATTGTATGCGCCCAGACAACAAGGTTGTTTTCCGGGTGGTATTTTTCACGCAGTGTTTTTCTGGCATGTGTACGGACCAGTTCTTCAGGATCCTTTGTAATTATTGCCGTCCAGCCTGAACCGTTTATATCGTTGCAAAGACTGGATGCCTTATAATCGGGTAATTCATGAACCGCCCATGAGTACCATGTTATGGTAATGTGTTTCCGTGACAAATGTTGAATCTTTCTTTTGATCTTCGGGGCAATATTTTCATCTCTTAGAAGGCGAAAAAATACTGTATATGGATCAATCCCGGCTGTAATGATCAATTTGCCCTCAACCTCAGTGCCATCAACGAGTTTGATCCCTTTTGCCCGACCGTTTTCCACCAAAATTTTGTCAACTTCTGACATGGTAGAGCTCAGTCCGCCGTATCGGGTAAATATTTTTGAAGTGGCGTGGGCAAAGCTATGAGTTCCGCCCTTGATACACCCATAATCAGCCAGAGATGGAAGAGCGAGCATTAGCTGGAAAATACCCTCTGCGTTCAGGTCGGGAGAACATCCGGCCCAGGAATGGGAGATTCTCAATGCCATGGAAACAACGGCATCATTTTCAAATAATTCCCTGGCAAGTTCTATCGGTGACTTGACGAACCAGCTTGGGTCTCCACCCAGTCTGCTGATCGCCTCCATGAAAGTTTTTTCCATCAGATCCGGCTGATCCATGGGTGTAGGCAGGTTGTGTATGGATTTCATGGCGGCGGGCTCTATAAGATCTTTATATGTTCGGTATATTTTTGCCCATGTTTCCGCGTCTTTTTTGGAAAACCTACCGATTTCGTTTGCGGTTTTTTCCATGTAGGGGTCATTATGACCATGATATACTGTAATGCAGGAGTCATCCTCTCTAAAGACAGCCCCAAAGGCTACATTGTAAGGAATCCATTCTCCACCCAGTTCTTTTATCTCAGGAAAATCTTCATACATGGGCAACAGATACCACGATCCAATATCCGTGGCATGGGTATTTCCCACAAATCCGGGAACAAACTCTTCAGACCCCCAACAACCTCCGAGTTCATGCCGTTGTTCAAATATGGCTGTTTTCATTCCTCCATATTTGAGAAGATAACATCCAAGGGCCAGACCTCTTGACCCGCCACCAATAATAATAGCATCATATGTTGCATCCGCCATTTAATGTTCCTCCTTACTATTTGTAATTATTTATACTGGATTACATGTAGATCTTGCGATATTCAGTTAGATATTCCGGGTCAGACCACCATTTTTCAAATCCAAGGTCTTCAGCCAGGGCATTTGCAGCCAAATATCCTGAACCGAAAGTTATCAGACCCCCTGGATAACAACATGACCCGCAGAGATAAAGTCCCTTTATCGGTGTCCGGGCATGAGAGCACTCTTCGTTTGGACGCATAAATCCCATCTGCAAAGGATGGTAAGCACCTTGTTTTATAGAACCTTTAACCATGTCACTGAACCTGTTTTCAATATCCAGTGGGCTGATTATGTATGTTTGAAAGACCTTGTCATGATTTATATTGGGGGCGTAGCGGGATAATAGGTCAATACACCTGTCGGCATGTTCTTTCTTGAATCGGTGAGAGTACCATTTTTCCGACCCTCCATCCTTCAGATCAAAGGGGGCCATCTGTGAAATTAAACCCGTGCACCTTCCTTTTGGGGCTTGTTTGGAATCGTGAACTGACGGGAAACTGCAGTTAAAGCCTGCGTTTTCCATGAGGACTCCATTCTGAATGGCATCCCAATGGTTGATAAGGTCATCAAGGGTTTCATACCCCAGGACATATACGCAGGCCTTGTTGATAGAAGGATCTTTGTTTGCAACGGCAAACACGGGCGGCTCTTCCAAAGCCATGTGGGTTTCAAAAAGACTCCATTTTTCCCATTGCCAGACCTCTATTTTTTCGCCAAAATCTTCCTCCAATTCATCTTTACCGACAAATTTCAGGAAAGTCTGATGCGTATCAACACTGCTGATAACCGCTTTGGAAGCATTTATTATAGTGCCGTCTGCAAGTTCGACCCCTTTGGCCTTTTTATTTTCCACAATTATACGCTTGACACGACAATTATTGATTACCGCGCCGTTATATTCGTGTATAATCTTGTTGAGGGCCTGCCCAATCATGTGGGAACCACCGATACAAAGCCGGTAGTTGGTTATCCTGTTAAGATATATCAAGGCCATATAGCCTATACCGATTGCATTATATTCTACACCCCAGTGACAAGAGGCATAAAGCATCAAGGTTCTCACTGTCTCGTTTTCAAACACGTCAAAGACAATTTCTCTGGCGCTTTTTTCAGAATAATCCATAATCTCTTTTCCAAGTGGTGTGGAATGGAGTTTCGTAACCTGGTCAAGAACTGCATGTGGGGGGGCATAAGTGGCCGGGCCTAAAAAACCATTCATAAGATCGCCTAGCTTTTTGCTGAATTCTCTATAATTTTTAGCATCGCTTTTTGAAAACTGCGCGATCGATTCACAGGTCTTATCTATGTCGGTGTAAATACACAAGACACGTCCATCGAGCAACGGCATGGCGAACTGACATTCCGGCTGAAGATATTTGCAGTTATACTTTTCAGCAAGATCAAAATCTCTATAAGGAGGGGCAAAGTCCACCATCATGTGATATTTAGAGTGAGTGTTATGAAGAAATCCAGGATAGGTCACCTCTTCAGTGGCAAGACCTCCACCCGCTTCGTACCTCTTTTCAAGGATCAAGACCTTCAGCCCGGCCTTGCTTAAATAGGCTCCGGTAGCCAGGCCATTTGGTCCTGCACCGATAATGACTACATCGTAATTAGTGTCACGCATAAGAACCTCCTTAGAAAGATATTTTTGGAAGATTGTAGTACCGTGTGTGCCGATGTTATGCAATGATTATACCGTCCTTTGTTTTCCAGATTATCTGAAGGGTATTTTTTTTAGATAATCTATGCTCTTACGATATCGCGGCTTATAGCTTATACCTTTTATTATTAACTCGGGGGTAAATTGAAAAAACCTATTTTTTCATAGATAACTTGCTGATATTATTAGGGCTGACTTTAGCCTTCGATTTCAAATCAATACCACAATAAAATCGTGGATATTCATGTATTTTCAAATAGATGCTGTCAATTTGACCGAGTTTAACCGGACACCGGTGATCTTCTGTCTTCTTTGCGGGATCAATCGTAATAAGGTTTTGATAACATGTGTAGCAATATGACCCAAATTGGGTAAATTGTATGCAAGTTGCCTTCTCAGGTGGCCAGACCTTACGCAAGCAAAAAATAAATTAAGGGGTATATACCACTAATCTCAATTGCCTTGCTTAGTAAATTATGTTGAAAAATCTGTATATTGGCTAGAGATTAAACGTGGTTTGGTGGTCCGGGGATTACAGATATATAAGATTTATGGCTCACTTTTTGCTGGGTTAAACCTTAAACAGCGTAATTGGCTGGAGATTGAAAATTGCAATTCATCCCTGTTTGGCATTTAAACCGGTTAATATGACATAGAGATTGAGCTTGGTGTGCTAACCAAAGTCAAGGGGAAAGGCCATGAAAGGTTGGACGCAAAAAATATTGAGGGTGGATCTTACAAGCAGGAGTTACTCTGTTGCGGATCTCTCGACAAAAACGGCTGAGATGTTCATCGGAGGCCACGGCGTGGCCGCTAAGATCCTGATGGACGAAATTGACCCTAAAGTGGCCCCGTTATCTCCGGACAACAAACTTATTTTTTCCGCAGGACCCCTTACAGGGACCGCGGCAGTAATGGGGTCAAGATATATGGTTACTGCAAAGTCACCTTTGACAGGGCTGCTGGGATTTGCGAACAGCGGGGGATACTTTGGCCCGGCAATGAAGTCCGCGGGTTATGACCATATAATTTTTGAAGGCAGGTCAGATAATCCAGTTTATATAGCAATAAGTGGAGAAGACATTCATTTTAATGAGGCGAGTCACCTTTGGGGCAAGGACACCCACGAAGCAGAAGATATAATTAGAAAAGAAGTGGAACTATCCGGCAAGAGGGCAAGAGTGGCCTGCATTGGGCCTGCTGGCGAAAAACAGGTCAAGATGGCGGCGATTATGAATGATAAACACCGGGCCGCCGGCAGATGCGGGCTTGGTGCGGTCATGGGTTCCAAAAACCTGAAAGCTGTTGTTGTGCAAGGGACTAAAAAAATTGGAGTGGCTGATGAAACGGCACTCAAGGGTGTGATTGCGGAAATAATGACGAAGCTCAAGGCCAATCCAGCGGCAGAAGGTTTTAGAGAATTCGGGACTGCCGGAGGTTTAATGTTGTTAAACGAAATGGGCGTTTTCCCGACCAAAAATTTCCAGAAGAGTTCCTTTAAAGGTGCTGTAAAGGTAAGTGGTGAAACACTGGCAGAAAAATATCTGGTAAAGAAAAAATCGTGTTTCGGTTGTCCTGTTTCATGCGGTAGGGGCACGAAGGTTACAGACCCAGGATATGAAGGAGAGGGTGAAGGCCCCGAATATGAGACCATAGCAATGCTCGGATCAAACCTTGAAATTGAAAATTTGGCGGCAATAACCAAAGCAAACTATATCTGCAATCAACTTGGCATGGATACCATTTCAGTGGGAGGCACACTCGCATGCGCCATGGAGCTTTTTGAAAAAGGGTATTTAACAGAAGAAGATACCGGCGGTCTTGAAATCAGATTCGGCGATGATAGCCTCATAGTAAAGCTTGTAGAGCTTATTGGTAAAAGAGAAGGCTTCGGGGATGTGCTTGCCGAGGGTGGTTTCAAGCTGGCTGAGAAGTATGGACATCCTGAAGTCTTTATGGGGCTGCACAAGATGGAACTGCCGGGATATGAACCAAGAGGCGCTAAAGGCATGGGTCTTAATTACATGACCTCCACTATCGGCCCTTCCCATTGCAGGGGATATACCGTTTCAATGGAGATAATCGGGTCTCCTGAGAAGATTGATCCCATAACCGAAAATGGAAAGGCCATGGTGACAAAGGCCTTGCAGGACATGACGGCGGCCTGGGATGCAACAGGATTATGCCTTTTTGGAACGTTGTTTATGGACCCTGCTGACACTTTAGCCATGTTGTCAGCGGCCACCGGCCGAGTATTTGTGATTATGGAATTCATTAAAATCGGCGAGAGGATCTTTAATCTACAACGTCTTTTCAACTTAAAGGCCGGACTTAAAAAGGGGGACGAAAGACTGCCGGACAGATTTTATAAAGAACCATTACCGGACGGACCCAATACAGGCGCTAATTTGTCTTTGAACGAAGCGTTAGGAGAATATTATAGTCTTCGCGGGTGGGATAGAAATGGAATCCCTTATTTGGGAAAGCTGAAGGGACTTGGGTTGGCCGAATATGCAGTAACGGCTTCGGCTGGTCAAGAATAGCTTTCAGAATACCGCGTCTTAAAAAAGACCCATGTAACTTAATGGCTGAGGCCTCACCGAAATTGAACCATGTTAAACCACCCAGCCACGGGTAACGGCGCGTCCACAAAATGTTCGCATGAGTTTTTGTGTTTTGTTTCAAGCGCCATTAAAATCATCGCAGACCTGACAATGATATATCTCATATCTGAGAAGGCAAAGCTGTTGTGTCCTTTGACTTTGTGGTGACTATCAGGTGTATTTTCGAGACGTGCACCATAAATCCATGTAATCGTGACAGCCAGTGTGGAAAAGTTGATGTGGTTGATCACAGCTAGGTAGCCGCATATATGTAGAGGACAAAGTGATCCGCTGTGTTTTTTGAAACACCCAGACAACCCGGACATGGCGGTGGTGTAAAATATTTTTAATATTTGGAGAAAAACAATGAGACTAAAATCTACAGGATTGGGATCAACGGAACTCTTCGGCAATCTGACTGAAATGGAAAAGAGTATGTCCGGCGTTTTAATGATGGTTAAGATAGAAAAACCTGTTGTGTGGCGGGTTAGAGTATTTCTATCGCCTCAAGATTTGAGGGCGATTGTATGGCGTGCCCTGATGCCTTGGAATGTGCAGTTTGTAATAACAACACTTCTGAGGCAATGTCTGAAACATTTTGTTGATAATAAACTTTCTTTAAGAAAACGGCCACTAAAAAACCAGGTATAACGCGAAGGAGACGGGAAATGAGAGTTGCATCAACGGGATTAGGAAAGACTGAGCTTATTGCCGGGGTTTATGATTTAAAACCTGAAAGTGATTTTCTGGGGCTTCATGCAATGGCGATATCACCTGCGGAGTGGCATCTGGAGACCTATCTGGAGCCTAAAGACGTATGGCCGGTGGTTTCAGGATTCCTGCGTCCCTCCATATTATGGACAACTGTATTGAGTTTCATTTTTTTCAAAAAAAAGGGCAATGAACCGGAAAACCTTTGAACCTGATAATCTGATTGATTACAAAAGACTTGCGCTGGAGGCAAACATAATGAAAGATATCTTTGACAACTATTCGGAACAGGCGAAGACGGCTATTAACAACTGGCCTGAAGCCATAAAACAGATTTTTTCATATCCTGTTATCAAGGAAAACTGGGGAAAGAGGGAGCATGATATTGTGATCATCGGGGGTGGCCCAAATGGTCTTGTTGCAGGCTGCTACCTGGCCAGGGCCGGACTCCGGGTTGCTATAACCGACCGGAGGAATGAGCTGGGCGGGGGAGTGGCGACCGAGGAATTCCGGCAGGCTGGATTCAAACACAACCCGCACGCCATTTATATGCCGATGGTTGACTATGCGCCCGCATATAAAGATTTGGAGCTTGAGCAATATAACCTGCAACACATCTGCCCCGAGGTACAGTTTGCAATCAGCTTTCTTGATGGCTCTTCTTTGTGTATTTACAGAGACCTTGACAGGACCTGCAAATCCATTGAAAAATTTTCGAAAAAAGACGCCGAGGCCTATCGAAATTTTTATTTAAGGGCCAAGACAATGATGGATGAATTCATAGCTCCAGCAACATATGTCCAGCCAGTGCCTGCATTTGATCAGTTAATCAGGCTGGAAAAAGCAGATTGGTCCAAGGAGATGATGTCCCTTTCAGAGATGTCCCCAAGTGATTTTGTGGAAGGAAATTTTGAAAGCGCGCAGGTGAAGGCTTTGATGATGTATATTATCTGCATGTGGGGTATGGATCCAAACCAGGCCGGTGTTGGTTTTCTGATTCCGTTATATGTAAATCGAGCTTCCAACTACCGTCTCGTGACACACGGTTCCCATTCACTTGCGGCATCCATGTCAAGAGATTTCATGAGTCATGGTGGGAAGATTTATTCCCCCTTTGCTCTAAAGCGTATAGTGGTGGAAGACGGTGAAGCCAGAGGTGTGGAATTGGTAGATGGGCCTTATCTCGAGGCAAAAATGGGGGTAATAAGCACTATTGATCCGTCTCAGACGTTTTTGGACATGGTGGGGGAGGAATATCTGGATGATGATTATGTTGAATCCACAAAAAGCTGGATGTGGGAGCACTGGAGTCTCTTTACAGTTCAAATGGTCTTGCTTGAGGCGCCCCGGTTTAATTCAGCCAGGAACAATCCTGATGTGGACAAGGCTTTTATCCACGTTCTAGGTTATGAGACGGCCGGAGATTTTTTAAGCCAACAGGATAAGATAGCAAAAGGGGCGTTTGACGGTTCTTTTGGGTTCAACGCCTGTTTCCCCACTATACACGATCCCTCACAGGCCCCTCCGGGTAAACACACAGGCTTGATATCCTGTATGGCGCCTTATGATCTTGATATAGGCATGGAGAATTGGTCCAGGCATAAGTTCAAGGAAAAGACGGCATTAATGTTGATAGATAAGCTGGCAAAATATGCGCCGAATATAAAAGAAAGCATCCTGAGGGACATCCATGTATCCACTCCGAAGGATGTAGAGAACAAGTATTTGGATATGGTAAAGGGTTCAATCAAACAGGGCGCTTACCATCCCCTTCAAATGGGCTATATGCGGCCTAACGAGCACTGCTCTACGCATCGTTCTCCGATAAAGAATCTTTATATGGGGGGGGCTTGCACTTATCCTGGGGGAACGGTTTTGCTTGGCGCTGGTTATCTGGCTGCTGATGCAGTGCTTGAGGATCACGGGATTAATAAATGGTGGCCGGAGCCTGAAATGGTAAAAAAAGCAAGGGAGAAGGGATATCTGTAAACGCTGACGGATCAGCAATGAAATTCGGGGAGAAAAAATCATGAGACTAAAAGACAAGGTGGCAATAATTACCGGCGGAGGCCAGGGGCTTGGAAAAGAATATGCTGTGACATTTTGCAAAGAAGGCGCAAAAGTCGTCATCGCCGATATCAATATTGATAACGCCAAGGAAGTGGAAAAGACATTAATTGACATGGGCGGGGAGGCCCTGGCGGTTAAAGTAGATGTTTCCAAAAGTGATGAAGTCTTTATGATGGCAGAAAAGACGGTAGAGAAATTCGGGAAGATAGACGTACTCGTTAATAATGCAGCGATATACTATGGAGTGGCAATGAAGCCTTTTGACACCATTTCAGAAGAGGAATGGGAAAGAATGTTTAATGTAAATGTTAAAGGGATGTGGTTGTGCATAAAAGCGGCAGCTCCGTATATGAAGCAAAACGGAAAAGGAAAAATCATTAACATATCTTCAGGGACATGGTTGATGGGGATTCCGATGCTTCTGCATTATGTAACGACGAAGGCGGCGGTTGTGGGCATGACAAGAGCGCTTTCCAGGGAGCTGGGGGAGTATGGTGTTTGCGTTAATTCTATTTCGCCCGGTTTCACTATGACCGAAGCAAGTAAAACGTTGCCTGGCCGGCCCCCGGGCTTGGATGAAATGATGGCCCAGCAAACAGCCCTGGGGAGAAATACGGAGCCGACTGATTTGGTAGGCGCCGCAGTCTTTCTGGCATCCGATGCCTCTGATTTTATCACGGGGCAAATGATCAACGTTGATGGCGGTTGCGCTATGCATTAGAACAGAAAGACGTTCTATAATGAGTTAAGAGAAAAAGTGATTTAACTCTATATAGCTGGGAGATAAATGGTCCTGAGTGACCATGACCATAAAGAGGAAAAGTCAACAACTATTAATTTTAAACCTAGATCACATATCGTGATCATTATACCAGGAGTATATTATGGCTGATAAAAGCTACGATATAGTAATTGTCGGTGGTGGTAATAAGGCTTTAGTGACTGCAATGTATTTAACCAAATACGCCGGGCTTAGTGTCGGAATGTTTGAAGAAAGGCATGAACTGGGGTCAGGCTGGTCCTCTGAAGAACCTGCACCTGGTTTTGTCGGTAATACGTGTTCAAACTTCCATTATGGCTTTTATATGACTCCTCTGTATTGGGATTTCCCCGAATTCAAGGATTATGGAGCAAGGTATGCCCCGACGCCAGTTACAGTTGCAACAATTTTTCATGATGACACATGTTTTCTCCAGTATTCGGCATTTCCTGAGATGGATCCGCTGCAGGAGAGAACCGCTGAATTGATAAGCCGCTTTTCCAAAAAAGACGCGGAAGTATACCTCTCGTTATGGAATGCCAGTTTGAAATACTGGATTCCTGCATTTGAAGAATGGTGTTTTAATCCTGCGGCAAAATTTGATGAATTTGACGCTATGGATAGACTTGTAAGAAACCCGGAGGCAGGTATCAATCCCCACTGGTTTCTAATGAACCCTGTTCAACTCTTTACCTCCCTGTTTGAAAGTGTCCAAATGCAGGTTGGATTATTTAGGATGATGCAAGGCTGGGGTATTGCAGCCGACGAGCCTGGAGCAGGTTGGAATGCTTTGTTGATGATGTTAACAAGCGTGCCGTATCAGATATATACCTTAGGCGGAACCCATTCTTTGACTCATGCCGCCTATAGAGTAATATATGAAAATGGTGGTACTGCCTGGACCAATAATAAAGTAGATAAAATCCTGATTGAGAACGGAAAGGCAAAGGGTATCAAACTAGCCGACGGGAAAGAGGTGGACGCAAAGGTAGCAGTAGTAACAAACGTTGATCCACACCAGCTTGTTTTTGAGCTGATTGGGCCGGAAAAAATTGATTCGACCATTGTGAGAAAAATAAAGCACCTGTCCAGGGACTGGATAGCCATAGCCTGGTACAGTTGGGCCTTCACTGAAAGGCCAAAGTGGAAATGCGAGGAGTTCGCACCGGATATCAGGTATGCTGGTTTGGTAAATTTTGGCGGCGTTTCCCACTTCGACGTGAATGCATTTATAAAAGAAAGCGCTGAAAGGAGGGCCGGCATATGGCCTACGGAAAAGAATCTGCTGATGTCATATATGGGGAGAAATGATTATTATGATTATGACCAGTGCATGGCTCCTCCTGATGTGGGATTCAAGATCCTGACTGAACAGTTTGTTCTTCCTGCCTATAAACTTTCGGATGATGAATGGAAGGAAAGAGAAAAAAGGCATGCCGAAGATGTCATCGAGCTGACGAGCAAGTTTACTACAAATGTCAGTTGGGATATTGTCTCCGGCTATGTACCCGTGACGCCGATGTATACATCTAACTTAGCAAGAAATTACCGACCGGGAGGCAATTGGGCTGTAATAGACAATACGCCCTCACAGATTGGAAAATTCCGCCCTATCCCGGAAATAGCCGGACACAAGATACCTGGTATTGAAGGACTTTATTGCACTGGAACTGCCTGGCATCCTTTTGGCGGCGCTATGAGCTGTCAAGGCTACAACTGTTATAAAGTTATGGCTGAAGACCTGGGCTTAAAAAAGACCTGGGAAGGGAGGCTGTTTTAATTGGTATAAATGATAATGAGACGGCAGAAAAGGAGATGAAAAGTATGGAGTGGGAGACAAGTTTTGAAGCAATCCAAGGTCATGAAAGTGATATTGAGCGCTTGCAGCCTTTTGATCTGGAAATATTTGACGAGAACTACGAGCATGTTTACGTCAGGGCTATCGTTTCAAAGTCACCGGAAAAGCTTCCAGAAGGAAAACTTCTCTGGATGCAGGACTATAAGGGTAAACGAGAATCAGATCCCTGGCGAATTGACATATTGGAAAGATTAGCAGCACCTTATGACCATGTATAGGGGAACGCTACTAATTAGTCACATACCTCCGGCAAAGCCGGAGTCTTGAAATTATGAACCGCTCAAAGCGGATTTTAAAACCATGAGCCACCCAAGGTGGCTTATTCGAACAGTTTCAACTGATCGAGTCTTTTATCTTCTTGCTCTTGGTGCTTTATGTACTCTTTTACTTCTTCATCATCTTTACCGCATGTCGACATAAAGCACCCCCGCGCCCAAAATTTCTCTCCTGTAAAATTCTTTCCGCGGTTCCCAAAATTCCTGACTACATATATTGCGCTTTTCCCTTTCACAAAACCGACGACTTGGGCTACCTCATATTTGGGCGGTATTGATAAGAGCATTTGCACGTGGTCTGGCATGAGATGCCCTTCCAACACCCTGCCTTCTTTTTGTCGGGCCAGATATCGCAAAACATCTCCCAAGTATCTTCGCGACTCTCCATATAATACTTTCCTTCGATATTTAGGTATCCATACTATGTGGTACTTGCAATCCCATTTCGTGTGGCTTAAACTTTGGTGTAGTTCCATTGAAAACCTCCTGTCGGTTAACTTTGAGCGGTTCACCGATTCTGGAGGTTTTCTTATATTCCCGCATATGTCAAACTTTGTGAGTCCCCCGGCAAAGCCGGGGGTTTACCCATGATTATTAAAGTAATTAAAGGAGAGATAGGCAATGGCAGAATATGAGTTATTTATTATTTCGAATTTGGACGAGTTAAAGGATGGTGAAGAACAGGTTGTAAATGTGAGAGATACGGCGAATTATGAAACAAGAACAGTAAAAGCAATTCTTTCCAGTTCGCCCGAAAAGTTGCCGGGCAGTGATATCCTGCGGATTAGGTGGCAACGGGGATATAAACATCCCGAACCCTGGGCAATAAGGATATTGGAAACTTACGGCTCACTGGGCGAAATCAATGTAAAGGAATACTTATGAAATTGAATAACTTTTTTCAGGCTAATAAATTTAGATAAGGAGGAGTAAAGATGGGATTTCCGTACGACGATATGAGGAGCTTTATTGATGATCTGGAAAAAGAAGGAGAATTGATTCGGGTTCAAGAGGAGGTTGATTGGAACTTGGAGGCAGGCGCAATTGCCCGGCGGCTTGCGGAGCTCACACAGGGACGCAGTGTGAAGAAAGGCGGTCAGCCTGCCGCAGTGTTTGAAAATGTTAAAGGTTATCCAAAAGGTTTTCGTTTGGCTGTAGGAACGCACTATAATCCCAAGAGGGTGTCATTGGCTTTTGGTTTGGAAGATTCCGATCACAGGACCTTACAGGACCTTCAGAAAGCCTTCATTGATGCGGTTGACCACCCCATAAAACCAGTTGTTGTCAAGAACGGTTCGTGCAAGGAAAACAAACTATTCGGAGATGAGGTAAATTTATATAAATTCCCTGCCCCAATGGTCCATGAAGGCGATGGGGGCAGGTATATGTGCACCTTGCACTTTCTAGTAAGCAAGAGACTGGACAGCGATTGGACAAATTGGGGTATGTATCGGGCCATGATTCATGATAAACGCACTCTGGGAGGACTTTTTATCCATTCTCAGCACGGGCCTGATATTTACTACGAATATGAAGCTGCCGACAAACCTATGCCTTTTGCTATCGTTATTGGTGCTGATCCACTTAGTTTATTCTTTTCCGCTGCTCCCTTGCCAAGGGGACTTTCTGAGGTGGACGCTGTAGGGGGAGCAAGAGGTAAGGCTGTACGAATGGTAAAATGCGAAACCAATGACCTGATGGTGCCGGCTGACGCCGAGATCGTAATTGAAGGTGTTGTTCCCCCTCGTGTGAGAGCTTATGAAGGTCCCTTTGGCGAGTTTACGGGCTATAGAGCCTCGCCGAGAGATAAGCGCCCTGTATATGCCGTAAAATGCATAACTTACCGCAATGACCCCATTCTTACCATGTCCTGCATGGGTGTTCCAGTGGATGAGGGGGATATTGTCTGGTCGGTGGGACTTGGAAGCATGTATAAAAGATCTCTAATTAACGCCGGCCTTCCTGTAGTAGATGTCAATTTGCCTCCTGAGGCCAGCGGAGTTTTAACGGTAGTTTCAACCAAAACGCCTTACCGTGGAATTGCCCATACTATAGCCAATGTGCTTGATGGCGAGTTCAAAATGGTATCAATGAGCCAGCACATCCTGGTTGTAAATGATGATGTTGATATATTTAATATACCCGAACTTCTTCATACGTGGGCCAGCAGAGTTCACCCAGAGCGGGATATATTCGTGCGAAGGGGGCGCCCCGGTCTTCCCTTGGCCCCTTGGGCCGATCTGGATGAAAGACAAAAGATGACTGCGCCTAGCGCGCTATATGATGCAACGTGGTCATTGGATTGGTCTCCGGAAATTGCAATCCCGCCGAAGGCAGCCTTTAAGTCAATATTTCCGGTGGAAGTCCAGGAAAAAATCTTAAGTAAATGGTTGAGCTATGGTTTTAATGCAGTGTAGTTATGAATTCTGTTTGCAGGTGTTCTCCGTTGGGTATATTTCGTGATCATTGTCGGCGGTGGGCCTGCCGGCTGGGAGGATTACCGGTTTGATGGTTTATCATACACAATCTGAATCCATGACGGCCGGAAGTGATAATCCTTTCTTATTACTCCGGCGATTAAATACGCTACTTCCGTCATTCCGGCGAAGGCCGGAATCTAGGAAAAAACTGGATGCAGGATCAAGTCCGGCATGACGACATTTGCCTATTTAGTTGCCGGGTTGACATAACCAAACGATTAAAGGAGGGAGAGCATGAAAAGGATTGGATT
>DIKH01000037.1:9263-9403 GCA_002424495.1 Desulfobacteraceae bacterium UBA5623 | reverse complement strand
TAGGTACCATGGCAAGGCCGCAAGCTATGATAACCAACTGTAATTATGGGCTTTTCCACCAATCGTGGAATCACTCCTAGGGCTCCGGCACTCTGGCCCGAGCAACGATCCCCGCCAATCGTGGAATCAGACCTAGGTAC
>DIKH01000037.1:0-9162 GCA_002424495.1 Desulfobacteraceae bacterium UBA5623 | reverse complement strand
CAATCGTGGAATCAGACCTAGGTACCATGGCAAGGCCGCAAGCCATGACAACCAACTGTAATCATGCGATTTTTAACCAATTGTGGAATCACTCCTAGAGGCTCCGTATTTCCGCCCGTTGTGACTCTTTTGGATCGCCACTAGTTTCGTAGGCACTCCCGAGTATATTATGAAATATTGCAGTTACGGTGTCAGTGTTAATGCGAAGGGCGTTACGCTCGAGGAGCATGATTGCTCCTGCACTAACCAAACATAATTCTTCAGTGGGAGACGAATCGGTGGAGTAACGTTATGCCTTTTGAAATCAGCATCAAAATACAGAACCCCTTAGGTACCATCAAGGAGGTTCTGCGTGTTACAGGCCACAATGCTAAATCGCCGGATGGGGATAGGGAAAACCCCTTGCGTGTCTATCGATATTCTGCTGAAGACCTTGATACCTCTCAAGTTACGGAAGGGGAGGTCCTGCATGTCAGAGACGAGGGGATAACAATACTCGCATCGATCATCCTCCAGGATGTTGCCAAAAAGGAGGCCTTGCGCAAGGCGCTTATAGAAGGCGAGAAAAGTGGCTTTGCTGAGTATTGTCTCGAAAAAATCAATCGCGAAATTGATGAGGATATCACGCTAAATGGTCACTTTAAAGTCGATTTGCATGAATCCGAGGGCCGACAAAGACTGGCAAAGATAGTGTTCCAACTTTTTGATCTCTGGCAGTTGGACACCAGAGATCAGGCCGCATTGCTCGGCTTGTCCGTTGACTCCCTTTCCAAATATCGCAACGGAGCCCCGTTTGATGATAGTCAGGATCTATTTGAAAGGGCGGGACATCTTCTCGGCATACATAAATCCCTGCGCATCACCTTTCCGCACAACATTGATTTGGCCTATCGCTGGGTTACCCAGTCCAATCGACATTTTGACGGTGCGACACCTCTTGATGTGATGAAAAAAGAAGGTATTTTGGCCGTACGCCGTTACCTCGACAGAGATCAATTCTAAGAAAGCTTGGAACTCTCTATAACCATAAGGTGGTCCATGTCGCGACCTTTGCTACCCTCAGACTTAAGGCAAGGGGTTTACTTTCGAGGTCTAAAGGACAACAATATGATTTTACATCGTTTTCTGTATGAAATGAAAAAATGAAAAATTCACCGAAAAAATATGACTAAGAGTCCAGGGTCACACAACGAAAAACAGACGGAAATGCAATCAAGGGCCTGGGGGTCGGCTCCGGTTGCGCACAAAGTGCATATTCTTATGAAAACCACCAAGGTTTCTGACACCAAAACCGCCAATTGTTATTGCTCTAGACCCGCCGGGGCTTCTTGGCTCAAAACCCTCCACCAATTCTGATTGAATCCTGGCAATGTCCTGGCTTGCAGGAATTTCAGCACCCGGTCTGATCCGATGGCGCAACAAGTTATGCGTAACTAAGGTTGCGAAACTTGCCCGGTCAAAACATCTATCGTGATAGCTCATAGAGCATCATCAAGGATGCCCTGCCACGGGTCGTCAGACAGGTTTTTCCTTTCCTGCGCCCCTTCAAGCACAGCTATCACGGCCAGCGCTTTTTCTTTGGGAATAAGCATTAGTTCGCTGTTAAGGCCTTCAGCAATCAGTTCCAGTGTACTTAGTTGCGGATTGCCCTTGGCCTCCAAACGTTGGTATTGCTGACGGGATACGCCGATGCGCATCATCATATCGTGTTGCTTGAAACCCAGCATCAATCGTCTTTTTTTGATCTGCTGCAGCAGAGATTTTTCCATAGAAACTCCTTTATTGCTTTTTGTGCTAAACGAAACACATAAGTTTCTTTATTTCAAATATGCAACAAATAAGTTGCTTTATTTGGAGGGGGAGGTTTGCAACACTTGTGTTGCCTATCCATTTTTCAGCGCATTTCTTCTTTTGAGAAGAATCGCAAAAATTCATCATTATTTCAATTATTTTGGAGAAAATAGGGAGTTTATTCATGAATCCGACCTGTCCTTCCAGGGCGCGAGCATTAATGCGTCACCAGGCCGCACTCACTATACAGGCAGGTCTGTCCTCCTATTTGCGCATTATCGAACGATGGTAGGTACTAGGGATCCCTACATCCCAGACAAATCACCACTCACCAAACGCGAAAGGCCCGCCAGGAAAATCGGAGGGCCTTTCCTATTGATCAGGAGTTGTTAGAAGACCCGCCCATATTCGTTTGATCGACCGAAAAGCAATCCGAGATAACTTATTGGAAAGCCGATAAACTTGACCCTTGGTTTTAAATGCTATACATTTAGTTCTTCTTATTTTGGTGGGTTTTCAGGAGGGTGGACGTGGTTGGACGAATCAAAATCACCGAAAATTTTAGGAATCGAAATCCGCACCGTTAGATCGGCATTAGCCGACTGGCGGTTTATTTATTTTTTCAGGAAACTGGGGACGCCTCCAGGATTTTATAAACCTAAGGATGGGGAAACGATTAAAAATCGGGAAGAGTCCTCTTTTCCCTCGGATCTTCAGTCTGAGCAGCCAACTCAGGTTTTTTGTTATCAAATTTAGGAAAGTTTGTAAAAAGGAGAGAATCAATTGGAATATAGTGCGTTGCTTCTTGAAAGCGAAGGTCGAAAAGGAGAGGAACTCCTAATAAATGCACTTAAACAAGCCGGGGTTCTTTCGGACTGTTATGCATATAAAACAAGAGTTAAAACCGAAGAAAAATTGATTGAAAAGGTATCTATAAAAAAACAAGAAGGAAAAATTGATTACGATATTCTAAATGTCACGGATGTTATTGGTCTAAGACTGATAACTTTATTTCGTGTTGATATGGTAAATATCTTTGAAAAATTATTAAATATTGTTCTTAGAAATAACAGTTTAGATCCTAATCCTTTTAAAAAGGATGGCCTAGAAGAACTTATATTTTATTCAAACCGATTTAACGATAAAATAGGTTTAATGCTTAGGGATGTATCAGTAAATCTAGAAGTAGATGGCATTTATAACGTCGTGCAAAGAGGTAGTGAGTATTCTAGCATTCATATAGTAGCAAGGCTTAATAAAAAAATTAACAAACTTAGTTCTCAAGAAAAAACATATTATTTACCTGTAGAGATACAAATAAGGACGGTGTTTGAAGACGCATGGGGAGAGGTTGACCACAAGTATGGTTATTCCTTTAATAAAGGGAAAAATAGTGATTTAAAAATAAGAAATCCAAATAGCATTCTTCGACACCTTGATATTTTAAAGAAATTTTCTGATGCTTGTGGTGAATATGCTGATGCTATACATCTTGAAATATTAGATGATAATTGTGAAGAAGTGGGCCATTTAAAACTGAAATCTGTTGGATCTGACCAAAAAACTATTGATCTTTTTATACAACATAATATTGATCAGGGTGACATAGATACATATGTTGAAGCGAGGAGCTTACGGGAGGAGGGATTGTCCCTTTCTACCGATAGAAACAATGAAAAAATAGATAAACTTTCTGTGTCTGGAAAATTATTCAAAGATCTTTATCTTAAATATGCTGACGATAAGTATGAAGATAAAAAATTATTCTATTATTATTCGAGTATGAATTATGCCTTTTGTCTTTTGTCAACAAATTTAAAAAAAGAGGCAGAAGACGCATTGATTTTATATGAGCAGATCGAAAAAATTTTCCCAGATTTTTTGCTAGTCAAAATGAGACTTGCCCAGGCTTATGGACAAAATTGGCTTGTAGACCTATCTTTGAAAAAATGCAATGAAGCATATAGTATATATAAAGAAATAGAAGAAAAGGGGTTTGAAGATTCAGTTGAAATACCCGAATCTGATTATAAACACATCAAGAAATATCTTCCGAAGGTATACGGATATTATCTTTGGCATAAGTCAGAATTAGTAAAATTGGATTGTGTAAAAAATGCTATTAAGAAAGTTAATATGCTTAAAAAGGCTTATTATTTAACCTTGGAGTGTCTTGAAAATGATGATGGGAACTATAATTTATATAACAACCTGTTGTATTATGCCCTAGATATGATTAAGGTCAAAAGTATGTATAGCGCCATAAAAATTAAAAAAGACATAGTTGACTCTATAGAAAAAAACCTAAATAATTTGAGTGAAAGTTTCGATATAGATAGTAGCGAAGACATTGATACCCTTGATACCTTGGCGAAAGCTTATGACTACCTAGGAAGGTGTGAAGAGCGTAATAGGATACTTGATCGCTTGATTCCTCTCGCGGAAAATTCTTTACAGCAGGGACTATGTGATAATGAAATTATTGAAACGATTATACGTGAAGGTAACGAGATGAGAGCTTAATAAATTAAAATAATTTATAATAAAATTCTTGACAAGTTTAGCAAAAGTCGTATTATCAAGACAAAGGCTGAAACGGAGGGATACATGAAAAGACCTAATGGTGACGGCTGAGAGTTGGAAAACTAAACTGGTAAACGCTTAACCTTGACAGGGCCTGCAAAAAATTGCAGGCCCTGTTTTTTTTGGGGGTGCTACTTGATTTGAGCATCTGAAAGTCCGGGGAGGCATGCCCTACACGAAATTCTGTCTTTGTTATTGCAAAAAATAGGGACACTCCCCCGAATTTTCAAAAAATCAGGATCAGTAAGAATACCAGAGCATTGACCTCTGGCGACATTTTAAATCAACAACACAACATGTGAGACAGGATCGATGCCCATGATGGGCCGGGGGCGACAAATGCCCTGACACCCACCGTAGGATAGGTCGTAAGTCAACCGAGTTCTATCCACCAGAGTTGCCGACACAACTTTCGCGACACTTTGTTGACCTTCTTGGTCGGCTGAAGTAAATTGCAAGTAAACTACATTGTTTAGTTTCTGAGAGTCCGTGGGGCAAGATCAGGTAAATCCCTAGAAACGTTTTTACGTTCCTAATATGGAGCATAGATCTATGCGGCTTGAGCGCCAGCAACTGATCCGTTCATTATTTGACGAATACATTGAAATGTATTCGTCACGTGATGACCGACTGACCTCACGCTTTAGTGACAATTTTAGTGGTTATGCGGGCAGCAGCGACGTTCTCGTCACAAGCAAGGATGAGTGGGTCCGGGTTACAAGGCAAGATTTTGCACAAATACCCGGAAAAGTTCATATAGAAATGCTTAATTTGTCATTACAAGACCTTGCGGAAGACATTGTTGCCGTTACTGCTTTTTTCCATATTCACCTACCAGTACCCGAGCACATACTTTCGCGCGAGACTGCCAGGCTAGTGCTCATTTTCCGGCACGAGAATAACGATTGGAAAATTGTGCACAGCGGGATCTCGATCCCTTATGGCTTGGCTAATGATAGTGAAATCTATCCGATGTCTCGACTGGAAATACGCAACCTAGAACTTGAACAGATTGTCCAAAACAGGACGAAAGAATTGGCTGAGGCTAACAGGCTGCTGGAAATACAGAGTAACACTGATAGTTTGACCAACATTGGTAACCGCCGCCTTTTTGATCAAATGCTTATCAATGAATGGAATCGAGGCCAACGTAGCGGTACCCCGCTGGCGCTTATCATGCTGGATATTGACCATTTCAAACGATTTAACGACCTATATGGCCACTTAGCCGGAGATGCTTGCCTACAGACCCTGGCCAAGGGGTTAGCGGAATCGGGACGTCGTGCAGGTGAGTTAGTAGCTCGTTATGGAGGTGAAGAGTTCGCCATCCTGTTGCCAAACATGGACAAACAAGCTACATTGGAAACTGCAAAGCACATCCATCAATTGGTCTTGTCACTTGCAATACCCCACGCTAACTCATTTTCCGGTATCGTCACTGCGAGTCTTGGTGTGGCTATCCTCCAGCCATCAAACCAATGCCTTCCTGTTGATCTGGTGCGACAAGCTGACGCAGCGCTCTATCGCGCTAAAATGGCCGGCCGCAATTGCATTCAACTGGAAGCATAATTTGTAATGTGAGTCGGACCTAGTTCCATAGAGATCCGCGTCGTATTTAGTGAAAAATGACAAGTTACGAGTTCCAAAACACAGAAACCCCATCCGGTTCGCCAGACGGGGTTTTCTCGCAATCCAGGGTTCATGAGAATCTTGTTTTTAACCACATCTGTCCGCTGTTAACAATCTGGGATGATATATAAACACTTCTGCCTTCGATGATTCGCACATGTCAGGGGTGCCTAGAAAACTAGGGTGATTCGATGTCGAACATTAAGTAAGTTTGGTATTATTAAAACAGGATACGGCTTTGCAGCAAAAACGAAGTCCCGGAACAACCACCTCCTAGAAAATCAATAATACTTATCTGGACCGGGAGGAAGTATGAACAAGTCTGCAATGGAAATATCTCAGATTTATCAAAGCATCTTTCACCTGATCCCTGATTGTCTTATCGTTGTTGACAAGGATCTGCGCATCGTCCTTTGTAATTGGGCGGGCGCATGCGACCATATCCCCGAAGAGCTCCGACGAGAAGGCCTGTGCTGCTATGATGCCTTTTACGCAGGACAGGGGACATCATGCAACCCTTGCCATGTGCAGGAAGTGTTTCGAACCGGGCGACCGATCACCGTGGAAAAGCACCACCCCAAGGCTGGCCCTCTTGAAATCCGATGTTTCCCGCTCTTTAACGAAGAAGGTAAAGTCGCATTTGTTGCAGAGCAAATGGTTGACATTTCCCGGCCCAAAAAACTCGAAGAGCAACTTTTACAGTCGCAAAAAATGGAAGTTGTTGCCCGCATGGGTAGCGGCCTAGCTCACGACTTCAATAACCTCCTCCTGATCGTGCAAGGTTACAGCGAATTGCTGCTAAACCGCCTTGAGAACGAAGATCTGCGCCAGTGGGTTGAAAACATTTACACTGCTGGGAAGCGTGCTACCACGCTGACTGAACAATTGTTGGCCTTGAGTCGTGGCCAGAAAGGCCACCTTGAAGAATTGGACCTTAGGGCTGTAGTCGCTGGGCTGGAAAAACTAATTCAGCAGTTGCTCGGTCGGCATATCGCCCTGTCGATTGATTCCGATCCGGTACTTGGGGCAGTGAGGGCCGATCGAAGCCAGATTGAACAGGTCATCACAAATCTGGTTTTCAACGCAAAGGACGTCATGGCCGAGGGCGGGCGACTAACCATTAAGATCCACAATGTCAATTTCGCTAACACTGATCCTTCCTGTCCCGCTGGGTTAGAACCTGGTCCTTATGTGCTACTTGCCGTCAGCGATACGGGCAGCGGCATGAATGCCATAACCCTGTCTCACATCTTCGAACCGTTTTTCACCACCAAAGAACTGGGTAAAGGCACCGGTCTGGGTTTACCTATCGCGTATACCATCGTTCAAAACCACAGCGGCCATATAGATGTTTTCAGCGCTCCTGGCGAAGGCACCACTTTTTCAATCTACCTACCTCAAATGCCTACGCCCTAGCATAGCTATCCCCCGTGAAAAATACTTGAGGTGTCTCAAAAATCACTACTCATCAGACATGAAACGCCCACCAGGGAACCTTGGTGGGCGTTTCTCGGGTTGCAGGGGTTCCGAGATGTGGAGAGGTTGGTTCTCCGGCAATAAGTGAAATTCAATCGGACGACTTGTCGGATAAAATCATTCTTTGATTTAATCTCCCAACCAGATTAGGTTGCCAATATCTTAAATTGGTAGGTTTGCAGGAAGAACCTGAAGACAAGGCCCGCAAGCAAGACTTGAGAGACCAATGAACCACAGTTGCTTAAATGTCTGGACCGCAGTTTTTGCTCTCAAATTTTGGTCTGACTTTTTAGTAGGGAGCTCACGGCTTCAAAACAGAGATGGTTTTACAGGCAAAAGCCCCCTCCATTTTTCAAATGAAGGGGGCTTGCAACATTTATAATCAATCAGCGCTTAATATACGGGCTTTGGCTGGCAAAAGAAGCTTTCCCCCTGATTTACCCAAACTCAAGCGAAGCAGGTGCAAGGTTCGTTGCTCTTGCAAATGTGCAAACGATCGAGATTTTCCTGTGTGGGGAGTTTGACCAAGAGGTCATCACCATCGACCTTCACTTCAAAGGTTTGAATGGTATAGATTTCGTCGTTGGCGCACTTGCCGTCCTTGAGTGAGAAAGATTTCTTGTGCATCGGGCAGGTCACCTGAGGAATGCTCGCAGCATCGCCGAGCAAACCGCGGGACAGAACCATCTCCTGCTTGTGCGGACAGAGGTTCTGGCAGGCGTACCATTCGTTGCGGTGAGCGAAGTTGAACACCGCGATCTGGTGTCGGCCATACCGGAAGGTAGCGCCGCCGTCTTCGGGTACCGCTGAGGCGTGGCCGAGTTTCACCCAATCGCGGGGACCTTCCAGTACCTCGGGCTCGATTTCGGGCATGGCATATTCTTTCTGCCAGAGCTCCGGTTTGTCCTGGCCGCGCACACTGATCATCGGCACCGGGGCCTTGCCACCGGCATTGGCGAAGTGACGGAACTGCTCGAGCTGCTCCGGTTTGCCGAGGGTGACAGCCCATTCGTCGTGCTGGGTATCGACGATGCGCTGCATGTCGGCCTCGAGCTCGGCGCAGATGCCCAGGGAGTCATCGATGATGACCTTCTTTAGCTTTTCCACTCCACCTTCGAGGTTGCCCAGCCAGGTGGCGGTGCGCTCCAGTTTGTCGGCGGTGCGCACATAGTACATCAGGTAGCGGTCGATGTAACGGATGGCGGTTTCGCGATCGAGATCGGTGGCCAGCAGGTCGGCATGGCGCGGGAAGGCGCCGCCGTTGCCGCCGACATAGAGGTTCCAGCCGTTCTCGGTGGCGATCAGACCGAAGTCCTTGCACATCGCTTCGGCACACTCGCGGGTGCAGCCGGAGACCGCCGCCTTGAGCTTATGCGGGGAGCGCATCCCCTTGTAGCGGTTTTCCAGTTCGATGGCGAAATCGACGGNNGGCCCATGCCCATGCGGCACCAGGAATCCCCGACACAGCTTTTCACCATACGCAGGCCCTTGGCATAGGCGTGGCCCGATTCCAATCCGACCTCTCCGAGTCTGGCCCAGACCTTGGGCAGATCCTCCAGGTGCACGCCGAACAGCGCCACTCGCTGGCTGCCGGTGAGCTTGGTGTAGAGATTGAACTCCCTGGCTACCTCGCCCATGACGATCAGTTGCTCCGGGGTCAGCTCGCCGCCCGGTGAGCGCGGG
>DIKH01000273.1 GCA_002424495.1 Desulfobacteraceae bacterium UBA5623 | reverse complement strand
GCACTCTGACTTTTTGAGAAGTTACGGATTCTGTGTGTAAACTGAGGAAGTTTATCGTAAAGGGGGTGCATATAATGGAGAAATTAGTGATGATGCTTGTTGATGATGAGGAACGTTTTCTTTCTACAACCCAAAAGCTGTTATCCAAAAAAGGTTATGAAGTCTTTACCTCATCAAGTGGAGAAGAAACTTTACAAAAGCTCGAAAAACACAATATCCATGTGGTTATTCTGGACGTCAAGATGCCAGGTATGGACGGTGTTGATACTCTCAGGGCCATCAAGAGACGTTTTCCCATGACTGAGGTTATTATGCTCACAGGGCATGCCACAGTTGAGTCGGCAGTTGATGGACTAAAATCAGGAGCTACGGATTATTTAATGAAACCGGCGGATATTGATGAGCTTATCCGGAAGGCAGAGGAAGCCTTTGAAAGAAGGACAAAGGTTGAAGAAAAAATCAGGGTAGCTCAGACACGGAAGGCTTTTAAATCACCGCTACAAATACTGGATGATATGAAATGATCTTTTGCGGGCATGGACTTAGCACTAGCGCCTGGGCCAGACAGACTAGAGGAGGATTGTGATGAGTGAACCAAAGGTGAAAGATTTGATGATTCCGATTTCAGAATACGTTACAGTACCTGTGGACGCCAGCCTGTTTGATGCGGTCGCGACCCTCAGACAGGCCCGGCAAAGCTTTGATCAGGACAAGGACAATCCCAGGGCAATACTTGTTCTGGATAAAGTTGGCGCTGTTACAGGTAAACTCAGTCAGTGGGACATAATCAGGGGACTTGAACCCAAGTACAATGAAATCGGACATATCCAGGGCATATCCCAGCTTGGCTTCACCAGTGATTTTATCCGCTCTCAGGTGAAGAAATACGGGCTGTGGGAACACCCCCTTGGCGATCTGTGCAAAAAGGCCGCGAGGATCAAGGTAAAAGATATAATGTACAAGCCAGGGCAGGGAGAATACGTTATTGAGGATGCAGGCATTGATGAGGCAGTCCACCAGATGATCGTGGGGCACCACCAGTCGCTGCTTGTGCTCAGGGGCAAGGAGATAGTCGGCATACTCAGGCTGAGCGATGTCTGCAGGGTGGTCTGCGACATGATTATGGCCTGTCCGGCTTGATTTTCCATTCTAAGGTCACGACCCTTACATTCATCAGCAAGCGGCCTTGCCTTATTCCTTAATCAAGGCCGCTTTGCAATGAGTGTTCATACAACCAAAAATCACTGACTACGAAAATTCTTTCTTCGACAACGACGGAAGTCAAGACCTGCAATGTGATCCGGCATTGATTACATACCAAGGAAATCGCTCAGATACAAAGAACGTCGCAAGGCACAATTAACTGCTATTGGAACATAAACGCATAGGACTAAAGATTACCAACCTCGACATCAACCTTCTGACATATTTGCAATCCAACATTTGGAAAAAGGTGTAGCCGCCTAGTTGGCTCTCATGGTTGCCATTGATAACTTATTTAAATATAAGCATTAAAATAAGAATTTTAATTTATTTGGACAGTCTTGTTTTAAGATAGTACATTGATGCTATTGAATACAAAGGGATAAACTTCTATGTTTTTTCCCTTTACCGCAAAAAGAAGGGCTCAACCTTCCAAAGATTTCTAAAGGACAAATAATGCTAGAAGATCAAACACAAATTGACAACACAAACGGAATAATTGCAACAATTGAGAACAAAGATAACCCATCACAGATCATCGCAATTAAGTATCTCCCCGACGAACAGGCCTTTGTAACTTCAGGTATCCGCGCCAATTTTGATGAGAAAGAGATTTTGATGCCTGCCTATCTCGTAGTGGTTGACTTCCAATTGATGGGAACGATCGTCTCGGCCATCCTCGAAAAGATATCCGAGGCCCAGGAGCTGGAGACGACCTTTGAATATGCCCCCAACCTGGAAGTGATGGACAGGTCATACACTCTAAGAGATTATGGCGAATACATAAAGCTATGTATTGAGGAGGACTAAGGGACTATTGAGGAGAAATTACTCTTTCCTGCCATGAAGATCGCACAATTCTACGACAAACAAAAGATCCGTTTGGGTTTGATCCGGTCCGAGGGTATTATTCCGATTGATTTTGATGGGGACATGATAGAATTTATCAGGAGCGGGCACGGCGTTACGACCAAGGACAGCGCTATTTCCTTGCACGATGTGCAGATCGCTGCCCCCGTGAGCCGGCCATCCAAGATCATTGCCATTGGCTTGAACTACAAAGACCATGCTGACGAGAGCAAGGGCAAGCTTCCAGAGGTTCCTCTTATATTCGCCAAATTTCCAAACAGCATCACAGGTCCGGATACCGAGATCACATGGGATGAATCTGTGACCAGAAAGGTGGATTTTGAAGCGGAACTTGCCGTCATAATTGGAAAAGAAGTTTACAATTGCACCGAGGAGGAGGCATTGACCTGCGTCTTCGGTTACACATGCGCAAATGATGTGAGCGCAAGGGACCTCCAGTTCGGTGACGGCCAGTGGGTGAGGGGAAAGTCCCTCAATACGTTCTGCCCCATTGGTCCATGGATAGTAACCCCGGACGAGTTGGCTGATCCTCATTCGCTAAAGATCCGGTGCCTTCTGAACGGCCGGCAGATGCAGAACAGCAGCACAGCTCACATAATATTTAAGGTGCCCACCCTGATAAGCTTCTTTTCAAAACACTTTACACTTTTACCTGGCGATATCATACTGACCGGCACCCCACATGGCGTTGGCGCATTCCGCGACCCACCGGTCTATATGAAAAACGGAGATGAGGTGAGCGTGGACATAGAGGGTATTGGACGGCTTACCAACAGGTGCCGCACAACAACTTCGTCCGGATAAGCCTTTTTCAGAGAGGGGATCTCAAGTTATGTCAGAGGAAAAGATATTTTTTCCGTCGGAAGGCCTGAAGATCGAGGGTCTCTTGCATCAATCAGCAGACGAAGGGGCGGTGGTCGTCACCCATCCCCACCCTCTCTATGGGGGCAATATGCACAACAACGTTGTCCACTCAATAATCAACGCCTATCAGCAAAAGGGCTACACAACCCTGAGATTCAACTTCAGGGGTGTCGGCCTGAGCGAGGGGAGTCACTGCCAGGGCATCGGTGAACAGGAAGACGTAAGATCCGCCCTGACATACTTAACCGGGTTGGGGAAGACCTCTGTTGATCTTGCAGGTTACTCCTTTGGCTCATGGGTAAACGCCCTTGGGCTCACAGGCTTTGATACAGTAAAAAACATGGTCATGGTGTCTCCACCTGTCGCCTTTATTGATTTTTCATTCCTGGGTTACAGCCCCAAGATCAAACTGGTCATTGCAGGCTCAAATGACGAGATTGCTCCACCTTCTATGATAGAAAAGATGCTCCCCACCTGGAATCCGGAGGCGGAATTTAGAATTATCCCGGGGATAGATCATTTTTACTGGGGAGGCACAGACGAAGTGGAGACAATCATAAAGACTTTCTTGAACAAATATTAGCTTTCACGGCCTGAGCAAATGGACAAGATCAGCATCCTGAAAAATCCCGTGCAGGCATATGACTGGGGATCCAGGACGGAAATACAGAAGATCATCGGAGATCGCGGATCTTCAGGCAAATCCATGGCAGAGTTATGGATGGGGGCGCATCCAAAGGCGCCGTCGCAGGTGATGATCAAAGAAAATTGGCTCACCCTGGATAAGGCAATTGAGGAAGACCCTGAATCAATACTGGGAAAAAGGGTTGCTGAGAGGTTTTCAAATAAGTTGCCCTTTTTGTTCAAGGTGCTTGCATCTGAAAAGCCGTTGTCCTTGCAGGTCCACCCCAACCGTAAACAGGCCC
>DIKH01000042.1 GCA_002424495.1 Desulfobacteraceae bacterium UBA5623 | reverse complement strand
AAAATTATGCGCCATTTCAAAACAGACCCCCACCCCTGCCCGCTCGCACCCGGACTTTTGAGAAGTTACCCGCGGCCCTTAAGGCTTCCTAATCCTTATACTTTCTCAACTGAAAAAGTTTTTTGTCCTGCGTGGCGATGATATGGTAGTACTTGTCCTGAGGGATATAAATATAGGGCACGTCCTCAGTGCGCCGATAGAGGAAGTGTGAAAGAATCATCCTGTTTACCGCCTGATGGCCGACGATCATGATGTTTTGGGAATTGCTGGCCAGATAGAGTGCCTTTTTGATGCCCATGTCTATCCTCTTTTTCATGGATACATAGCCTTCTCCTTTAGGATAGATGTAATTGTATTTGTCTTCCTTTCTCCTTGAATACACCTGGGGCATTTCCCTGCGGATCTCTTCATAGCTCATGCATTCACAAATCCCGCTGTCAATTTCGTCGAACTCTTCAAGGGCAATGATCGCGCAGTCTTTCTGCAACTGCCTGATGGGTTCCGCGGTCTGGATGGTCCTTTTCATCTTGCTGGTGAATATAAATGGGATCTTTTTGGTCTTAAAATGTAAGGCTAGGGCCCGTGCCTGGGCCTTTCCATTGTCAGTAAGATCGGAATCGCCGCCGATTCTGTCTTCCAGATTGAAATAGGTCTCGCCATGTCTGATCAAAAACATATTTTTGACCGTGTCAGTGACAAGAAAATCCCTTATCCTGTGGTAAAATGGGATATCTTGTCCTATCTCTTCCTCCATGATCTGGTTGTTGAGTGAATGGAGTTTTACGAAATTTTTCTCATTTTTCAGATGGCTATATATGGATTTGTAATAGTTAATACGCTGCTTGAATATGTTGATTGCCGTCTGTGTATCCAGCTTATTGAATTCAGAGAGGGAAATTTTTCTAAGGATGCTCGCCTCCAGGATATTCTCATCGTCATTGATGCACTCAATAAACAGTTGCGGATGGTCTTTTAACATCGCAACGATTTTGTCCCTTCTGCGCTGAGAGACATTTGTCGCATCTAGGATGGCGACCTGTCCTTTAGTGCTGAGATACTTTTGCGCTCCATTTATGTTGATTAATGCAATTTTTTCCCTTAAGGCCACGCCTTCTTTGTTTTTAGGATCATAGAACTCCGGCCTCCACGTCTCATCCCCTAAAAGTCTCCTCCTCAGGTCTCCGTTATTAAAGATCCTGGTTTTGATATTGTCTTTCTCCAGGTTTTCCTTCAATTTTTTGGCGATAGTGGATTTTCCCCTGGCAGGTAGACCGACCATAATGATATAAAGCTTTTTCTTTTTCATGGTATCATCTGAATCACTAACAGTTAATCGCTCAACTTAGGTGTCATTGTACTTGAAGTTTTTCGGGTAGCAATTATAATAGTAAAACATTCAGATTGTCTGTTAAAATCTATCAGTCTCGTTTGAGGAGGTAATACATGGATCAATATTCGGTATCAAGACCACGATCAGAGGTTCTGGTCAATAGCTTTGTAAGAAGCGTCTACAACTGGATGGCTATTGGGCTTGGGCTGACAGGATTTGCAGCCTTTTATGTCGCCAATAACCCCGCCATGCTGAACCTGGTCGTCTCACCCCTGGCTCAGATCGTCCTTTTTATCGCCACCATCGGCCTTGTGGTCTCCATCAGCGGGATGGTCAACAGGATTAGCGCGGGCACTGCGACCGGTCTTTTTGTCCTGTATTCATCACTTATGGGCGTCATGCTGGCCCCTATATTCATTGTCTATACAAATACCTCCATCGCCAGGACATTCTTTGTATGCGCGGGCACTTTTGCCGGATGCAGTATCTACGGCTGGACCACGAAGAGGGATCTGACATCCGTGGGAGGATTCTGCATGATGGGCCTGATTGGCATCATAATCGCCTCCGTTGTCAATATGTTCATCGGAAGCAGCACAATGCATTATGTCATCGGCTATCTGGGCGTCATCATATTTGTCGGCCTCACAGCCTATGACACACAGAAGCTGAAGAATATGGCCCTGACCCAGCCGGCAGACCTTGAGGCAGG
This sequence comes from Desulfobacteraceae bacterium UBA5623, assembly GCA_002424495.1. Classification (GTDB taxonomy): domain Bacteria; phylum Desulfobacterota; class DSM-4660; order Desulfatiglandales; family Desulfatiglandaceae; genus UBA5623. The sequence continues at coordinate 1,238 of DIKH01000042.1, read as the reverse complement.
AGTAATAAGAAAAGGGGCGATCCTTGGCGCCCTTTCCCTCTATCTTGACTTCATCAACCTGTTTTTGATGCTCCTGAGGATATTCGGGCAAAGCAGGGAATAGTATCCCTTACAACCTTCCTTGGGACATTAATATTTCCCCGATATTCTTTCCCCCTGTCAGACACAATGGCCTTTCAGGGGGATTTTTTTGAGGCACAGGTATGACAGAGCCTTCCTATTTGAGACTTTACCGCAATGGAGAACTGGCCGCCAGGGTCAAGACCCTTTTTGGGATGATGTCTCCCTGCCGTCTATGCCCCAGACTTTGCGGGGTAGACCGCCTGATGGGTGAGACCGGCTTTTGCAGCACCGGAAAAAGGGCTAAGGTGGCAAGCTTTAATGCACATTTTGGCGAAGAAGACCCCCTGGTAGGCAGACATGGCTCCGGGACTATCTTTATCTCCTCCTGCAACCTGTTATGCAGTTTTTGCCAGAATTACGAGATCAGCCACCTTGCCGAGGGCGAAGAAGTTGGTCCTGAAGATATGGCCTCCATGATGATCCATCTGTATCAAATGGGATGCCACAATATAAATTTTGTAACCCCAACTCATGTTGTGCCCCAGATTGTTGAGGCGCTCATCCCCGCCATAGAACAGGGACTCGATATCCCTCTGGTATATAATTGCGGCGGATATGACAGCGAAGAGACCTTGGCCCTATTGGACGGAATCTTTGACATCTACATGCCCGACTTCAAGTTCTGGGACTACACCAGGGCCGAGACATACTGTAATGCCGCAGATTATCCGGCCAGGGCAGTCAGGGCGATCAGGGAAATGCACCGCCAGGTGGGGGACCTCAGGATGGACGAGGAAGGCATCGCCATAAAAGGTCTGCTTGTCAGACACCTTGTAATGCCAAACAATATCGCCGGGACAGAGGAGATCATGGAATTTCTAGCAACTGAGATCTCCAAAAATACCTATGTAAATGTGATGGATCAATACAGGCCATGCGGCGCGGCCCATGAGGATGAAACCATCAACCGTCGTCTGACTGCCGCAGAATACATAGAGGCTGTTGATGCAGCAAAAAAAGCCGGGTTGACACGCCTTGATCCCAGGATTCGACCCCGCCTTATTTTCATGCATTAAAGAATGATGGTCAGGAAAAGCGGCAATGTTGCAGTGGTTGACAACAGATAGGTGGTAATCATACTCGATGGATGAATTAATACTACAGCGACAGATTTG
>DIKH01000254.1 GCA_002424495.1 Desulfobacteraceae bacterium UBA5623 | reverse complement strand
TCGTATGCTTTCTTGATGTCGTAAAATGCTGACGTGATACGCCGTTTACCTTACAGGCCTCCGATACGTTCTTCAAATACTCCGCTAGCTCTAGGAAACTTAGTTTGTTTCTGATAAGCTTCTCATCTTGTTATCCTCCTTTTTTTGTTTATGGCTAAACAATCTGGAGGGTACTGACCACCTTTTTTATCTAACTGTCAAGTCAAGTCCGTCCTCGGACACATTACTGCTTGCGCCTGCCTCAACTCCTCCACGGTCATTGCTTCGGATAGACATCCTTTGGCCTGCCCCCAAAAGCCCCTGCCTCTCTCCTTTCTCACCATAGTCTCGCTTCCTCATTGAATGTGTGTCAAGAGGATTTTAGGCGGTGGTTTATGGAGTGTTGCAGGGTGACTGATTTCCTTAAGTTTATATTTCCTTCTTTTGAAAAAGGAAAATTAAAACGTCCCAAAACTGTTTTTACATTAACTTTTCCCACTATTTTATAGTTTAGGTCCTTGCCGGTTATAATTGTCTTCAAATTTTCCAGTCCCTTGAGCTTCGCCATAACAGGCAGATGCGCCGGCGTTACGGATGATGAACGAAGCAGAATTTTCTTTTCCAACGAGCCATTGCCGAATTCTTCGTTATTGAGATAAATTGTGTATTCAAAGGATTCAATGGTCAGATCAAAACGATTGGGATTCTTTATCTCCAGTCCTACGATAAGATTCATTTCCGTAAAGGAGCGGGCTCTGATAGTTACATCGTGAACAACAAAAGACGGATTTTTTATGATCCAACTCAGACAGGAAGCAAGCAGAAGGGAAAGCGCAAATAAACTTATGAAGTATCGTCTTTTCACTTTAATTTATTCCAACTTTAGAAGCGATTGTCTCATGTTTTGAATTTTTTCTACAGTAATTTTCCAACGATTTAAACCCCTCAAAATATCTTATTGCTGTTTTGGAAACAGGATTTTTGCGTCCCGCTGCCTCGCAAAAGATGTCGCGCAGAAGAGATCAAAGAGAAAATTCTTTTGAGCTTTTCTTCGATGATTCTTGTTGGCAGGAAAGGAGTTAGCTTTTCAAGATATTTGGTCACTCTAATCCTTTTGGACGTTGTCAAGGACTGGCCTCAACGGACCGTTACATTTGATTCCCCTTACGTTCAGGATGACATCTGAACGCAATGAGATAGGAATAAACGAGGCTGTCAAAAAGAAAATATATTCCCTGATTTTAAAAATCCCCGAACAAAATTAACAAACTCTCCCTTTTGCCTTTATTTTACAGTATATCCACGGCTTTCAAGACATGCTGCCATAGCTCTTTGATAATCAGCCCGTCTCTGCATAGCCTGATTGGCGGACATTCCCTGAGGGATTGCGGTTGTGGGATCATAGTTTGTCTGGTCTTTAGCCCATTTGTGACATTCATAACAGTCATTGTCCTGTTGTGCCTGACTCTGGCCCTTGCGGGGATAAATAAAAAGTTTATTTTCCATAGCCTCACTTGACTCCGGCGGCGCTTCACTTACCTCGCCTTGAGGCGGCTGGGTGACAACATAACCTCCCGGTGTTGATATGTAATATGTCTCATTCGCGTAGTAGTAAGGTGTGCCGTGAAACCAGACAGTTGTGTAGAAAGAAGGCAAAAAAGGAACAAACAAGCCGACCGGCGGGGCAACCACAAAATATCGTCCGCCATAATAACGGTACCACGCACCGTGATGATGATAGTACCGTAAATGATCCCATCTTGCTGTTCTGTAGCCTCGGGGAATAGTTCTGAACGATCCTCCCCGCATTGGATATGATCAGTTATGATGATAACGTGAATCAATATATCCTGCCCGCCGCCCAGGCTCAGCGACACCGGCAACACTGATTACTGACAGCATAATTGTTAGCAGTGCAACGGCAAAACATCTTTTCAAATTAAAATCGAATAGCATGGCAACCTCCTCTTTCGACTATTTCACGATATATCCGTGGCCTTCCATACAAGCTGACATCGCCCGGCGAAATTGCAGGGCCATTTTCTCCTTGCGTAGATCGCGCGCTTGATCGCGATTCCGATAAGCTTCCTCTATTTGTTTCGCTGCTTCCGCACGGTAAACATCAGAGGCGGCCCCTACCACGGCGCCGCTGGCGGCTCCGATTAAAGCCCCTTCTCCTGAATGGTGATACCCGCCGATCAGGGCGCCTAAAACTGCTCCCGCAATAGACATGATAACGGTGTCATGTCCCGGCGGCGGCATAGGCACAACACGGACCCGCTGTTCGGGAACAATCGATGAAACGCTGGGATCAAAGCCGGTTTGCTTCACCGCCCAGTTATAGCACGCATAGTGATCGCGTGACTGCTGTTCGATTGATTGTCCTTTGATCGGATAAAAATAAATTTGTGTAACAGCGGCGCTGTTTTGTTGATCTTGTAGCGGCTGCGTAACAACCTGCTCACACGGACAGTGACAACAGGAACTTAATAAGAAAACTAAGACAAGCAGCAGAAGCTTTAATCGGCGCACAGATATAAGTCTTATACCTTTAATAATTTTAGTAGTCGTATACTCTTCCCCTTTCACAAGACTTTATTTCAATAAGCAATTTATAAAAAATCATTTTGTAAGTCAATGTAATTTACCGGTCATACCTTGTGTCAAGGAAAAGAAAGGGCGTCGCCCATTCCGTCAAACTCTGCCTCCGTCCAATGATAGTTGTCTTCCACACCGACGGGGAGCTATATTTTTATTCCGAAAAACTGGAAACAACGGTTGCTCTTCTTGTAATTATGTATCGTTAAATGGTTAAAGATTCCTTGAATCTTGCACCTGCTCAATCTATTGTTCCCAGGAAACGCTCAATAACATCCTGTGTGTGCAAAAAAAAGGCCATCAACTGACTGTTCGAGATACAATCCGCATGAAAAGTTACCACCTGTACGGGCGCGGAAAATACCTCTTCTAAAAGAGCAATAGTTTTCTGCCTCCTACGATCAACCTTGCCGCGTTCTTCATAACTGCTCTTCTTGCCCTCGTTAGCGCCGAAGTCATCAATGACCAGCAATGCGCTTATCCTGTCCAAATTGAAATGACACTTCAGGCTATCCCAGAATGCACGTTCATCTTTGTGGGTTCCAAGGTTTGCTGATTGAATTGATTGATAAGAACTTGCTTTTAATTGTCGTCAGTATAAGCAAATTGATAAGAACTTGCTTTTAAT
>DIKH01000043.1 GCA_002424495.1 Desulfobacteraceae bacterium UBA5623 | reverse complement strand
AACAGGTAATGATCTGATCTATGATTTTGCGATCTCGCAGAAAGTGCTGCCCAAGACCCTTTCTTGGTCGAATTCCGGCGGTGGACTTAAAATAATCGCTGTGCGTCAATTACTGATCCTTATACCTTCTTCCTGTTTCTCTCCAAACTGTTATCTAACGGATAAGTCGCAACTAATAGCACCTGATATGACTTTGGAATGACATTTATCAAGCCTTGACAGGGGGAAGGTCGCTAATGGGATATTTTGATCTAACATCTGTTGCCAGATCAGCAAATTCCCCTGCAAGAAATCTCCGATAGCCTGCAAATGCAATCATGGCCCCATTATCAGTGCAATACTGTGGGCCAGGAAAATATACTTGGAGGCCCCGGTCTTTCGCCTCCTTTAAAAGCCTGTCTCTCAGCGCCTTGTTGCATGCAACGCCTCCTGCAACAACTATTGTGGATATGCCTGTCCTTTCACTCGCCATCATTACCTTGCGGACAAGGACATCTACAACCGATTCCTGAAAAGACGCTGCAATATCCGCCTGTGACACATCATTGTCTTCGATGCCGGTTTCGCGCCATTTTTTTATATACAAGGCCACTGCGGTCTTTAAGCCGCTAAAACTGAAATCAAGAGATTTTTTTGACAGGTATACCCTCGGGAACTTAACCCTGTCTTTGCGGCCCGGAAGCGCCTGTTTTTCAATCGCAACCCCTCCCGGATAGCCGAGACCTAAGATCTTTGCAACCTTGTCAAATGCCTCGCCAGCCGCGTCATCCAGGGTTTGACCCAGTTGGCTATACTGCCCATATCCTCTGACATGGTACAGACTGGTGTGACCGCCGGATACGGTAAGGGCAATGAACGGAAACAAGGGGGTGTTTTCCTCGAGAAAGATTGAAAGTATATGACCTTCCAAATGGTTTATGGCCACAAGTGGAATGTTATGGGTATAGGCAATGCCTTTTGCATAGTACAGGCCTACCAAAAGAGAGCCTACAAGACCGGGGCCAACGGTTACGGAAACGGCATCCAGGTCCTGCATTCCAAGCCCTGCCCTCAAGAGCGCCTCCCGGACCACCGGCATTATGTTCCTTAAGTGCTCCCGTGATGCAAGCTCGGGGACTACGCCTCCATGAGGAGAATGAAGTCTGATTTGAGAATGAACCACATTGGACAGGATCAGTCGTCCGTCTGCAATTATCCCAGCCGATGTATCATCACAGGAGGTGTCGATTCCCAGAATATTCATTAAAACGTCTTAGAAAACTAAGTATTGTTAAGGGCGTTTTTTTTAAGTGCAACAATCTCGTCTATCCTGGCGACGACCTTGTCAAGATGCCCTGCCATTTGACCCGCCATCTGATACCTCTTTTCCCTGTCCTTTTCAAGCGCCTTGTAAATGATCTTTTCAATAACACCCGGGATCTTTGGGTTAAGACACCTTGGCGAGGGAGGCCTTTGCCTGGAAATCATGAGCATAAGCGTTGCCAGGTCTTCACCTTCAAAGGGCTTTTTGCCTGTCAGCATCTCAAAGAGTACGACTCCCAGGGAGAAGATATCTGATCTGCCATCCACTTTTTTACCTGCAATCTGTTCAGGTGACATGTAATATGAATATCCAGGGAAAAAATCCTGGCCGGCCTTGATGGCGCCTGATCCCTGGGTAAACCCGAAATTGGTTATTTTTATTACCTTATCCTTTTTTGTGATTATGATATTTTCAGGCATTATGTACTGATGAATGATATTATTTTTGTGGGCGAAATCCAGGGCATATGACGCGCAGCCAATGATATTCAATGTATCCCTTACCGGCAGCAGATGACCATTTTGGGTGTAATAATCGAGAGAGTCTCCGTCAAGATATTCCATAACGGTGTATAGCATTGCCTGGTCTTCTCCCCAGTCTTCAACTGTGACGATGTTGGGATGGGTCAACAGAGATAAATCCTTTATTGTGCCAAGAAAGCGATTTTTTATTTCTTCCTGATTTTCTTTGCTCAGCGATGACAATTCAACCGCCTTAATTGCCACCTGACGGCAGGTTTTGATGTCCTCGCCTCTAAAAACAGTCCACATGGCATCTTGCCCAATCTCCTCAAACACCCTATAGTTGCCAAGGGTAAATTCTGGATGATCTTGTTCCGGCAAGACAGCTTGGCTGTCCGGTCCCTGCGCAACAGGACTGCTTACGCGATTGCCCTGACCTACACCCTTTTTGCGGTGAAGGATCAGATGCCATAATGGGGTTTTCTGGGACTGATCTCCGGATGACAGACGTGTTGCAACAAATATCACATAACCCACAACAAGAATCAATATGGGCAGTATGGTCTCAAAACCAGGCTCTGATAATGTATACAAAGACCATATTGCCAACATATAGCAGATAAGAAGGGCAAGAGACAGAGCCGTGCCTGTTGTCGTCTTTAACCTCGGGAGGATTATGGTGACAAAAATACAGAATAAAACTGATATCAGCGGCCTGAGAACAGCAATGAGATATGAAAGGGAAGTGAGATCTCGGTTGTGCATGTGGCAATTGGGTCGCCCCGGCATTGAACTGAAAAATGCCGGGAGGGTGAATGTGGAGAATAATCCTACAAGGCTGAAATTGTCAGGATCTGCAAAGCCATCTACAGTTACAATGCCAGATAAGGCGCTATTTTTCTATGTATGGCCGGCCCTATCCCCTTGATTGATCTAAGGTCATCAAGACTCATATACCTGCCCCTCCTTTTTCTTTCAAGAACTATAGAGGCGGCAATCTTTGGGCCGATCCATGGGACCGCGGTCAGGCCGTCTGCGTTTTCCGTGTTTATTGATATTGGCAGGCCCAGCGTAATCTTCTGAAATGCCGATAGTCCATTCTGACATTGCGGTTCGGCCCATTTATCGCCTCTCACATCAACTGCCGCCCTTGTGCCCAGGATGCAACATAAGGCATGGACTAAAAGGAGAAGAAGCAAAAGTAAAAGGCCCCCGGCCGCGGTGTCATTTATCTTCGTTTGCTTCACCTTCCAGACCAAAGGCGTCATGGAGCACCCGAACAGCCAGCTCTGTGTATTTTTCTTCTATAATACAGGATATTTTTATCTCAGAGGTGCTTATCATCATAATATTTATGTTTTCCTTTGCCAGGGTGCTGAACATCTTATTGGCTACACCGGCGTGGCTTCTCATTCCTACACCGATAATTGAGACCTTGGCGATATTTTCATCTCCCAGCACCTTTTCAGCGCCAATGAGCTTGGCAAGGCCTGACACCAATCCCACGGTCTTATTGAAATCAGACTTTGATACGGTAAATGTGATGTCTGCAAGACCATCTTCGCTGGTGTTCTGTATGATCATGTCTATAATAATGCCTGCCTTAAAGACCGGATCAAATATCCGGGATGCGATTCCAGGCCGGTCAGGCACCTTTCTGATTGTAATTCTGGCCTCATTTTTGTTGTATGCGACCCCGGACACCAGGACCTTCTCCATATCCTTTGTTTCAGCGACCACCATGGTACCCCTTTCTCTGGTAAAAGTTGATCTTACATGAATAGCAACACCAAATTTTTTTGCAAATTCCACAGAGCGGATCATCAAGACCTTTGCGCCGAGGCTGGCCATTTCAAGCATCTCATCGTATGAGATCATATTAAGCTTCCGGGCCTTTGGGCAGATATTCGGGTCAGTGGTATAGACTCCGTCCACGTCTGTGTAGATCTCACATATATCCGCCTTAAGGGCCGCGGCCAAGGCCACTGCCGTTGTATCAGATCCACCCCTTCCCAGGGTTGTGATGTCGCCGTGCTCGTCAAGCCCTTGAAAACCAGCCACAGCGACAATCCTGCCATTTTCAAGTTCCCTTATGATCCGTTCGGTTTCAATGTCATGGACCCTGGCTCTTCCATAGGCATCATCAGTATGAATGGCAGCCTGAAAGCCCAGGAGGGAACAGGCATCATATCCCATGGATTTTGCAGCCATGGCAAAAAGGGCTACGCTGATCTGTTCGCCCGTTGATATCAGTACATCAAGTTCTCTTAAGTCAGGATCAGGAGAGATCTCGCCTGCAAGGCGAATAAGGCTGTCTGTCTGACCTGCCATGGCAGATAAAACCACCACTACCTGATTGCCCTCCAGATGATATTCAATCGCCCTTTTTGCAACGGCCTTTATCTTTTCAATGCTGCCCACTGATGTGCCGCCGTATTTTTGAACAACTAGTGCCATATCTTTCCTCAGTAATATAATTTTTAATTTTTAATGTTGAATTTTTAATGGATGGAATACCTCATTTAATTAAACATTCAAAATTAAAAATTAAATATTAAGCATTGTCATTTCTTCCAGGATCTCAAGAGCCCTGGGATGATGCCCCGTCAGTGTGAATTTTCTACTTATCTCGTTTTCAATCATTATTTCAACCCTGACATTGCATTCCGGCAGTATCTCGGGCCAGCGGTCGGCCCATTCCATTGCCACAACGCCTTCCATATAAAAATATTGATCCAGCCCGGCTGCCAGGAAATCAGCAAGTCCATCAAGGCGATATCCGTCAATGTGATAAAATGAATAACTGCCTTCGTATTCATTTACAAGGGAAAATGACGGGCTGGCAACAACCGTATCTGCCGGCACGCCCAGCCCAAGGCCTATGCCCTTTGCAAACCAGGTTTTTCCGCTCCCCAATTCCCCCACAAGCGCAACGACATCTCCTCCTTTAAGTAAGGAGCCAAGCCTTTGGCCAAGCCTGATTGTATCATTACCGGAGATCGTACGATATGTGATGGATCTTTCCGTCAAGACACAAGGGTCCTTATCAGGTCGGCCTTTCCGATAATTCCAACAATACGCTTGCCATCCATAACAGGAATGGTGTAGGTCTTCTTTTCGGTCATAAGGGTCGCTATCTCATCAACAGGGGTCTTTTCGTTTACGGAAACAACATCTTTGGTATACAAATCACTTACAGTAGTGGCGTTAAACCTCTGTATCTCCTTTTCAAATTTTTTGGGATTTTCAAGGTAAAAGACCGCATCAAACACAGCGACTACCGTGGGGATGTGGAGTTTTTTGTCTTTTCGTATCAGATCGCTTTCGCAGATGATACCAATGACAGCGCCTTTGACATCCACAACAGGAACGCCATTTATATGGTTATCATAGAGAATCCTTGCCAGTTCCTGGATGCTCGTGTCCTTTTTTACAGTGATGACCTCGGTGGTCATGATGTCGCATGCAGTCAACATAGTCTTAGTAATCCCTCACAAGTTTGACCATCTCGCGTACTGCCCTTTCAAAACCAACAAGAACAGCCCGTGCAACAATACTGTGCCCGATGCTGTATTCTCTAATCTGAGGCAGTGTCTCAAAAGGTTCGATGTTCAGATAATTGAGCCCATGGCCCGCACTGATGCCCAGGCCGATATCAGAGACAGACGCAACAGTGGCCTCAATGCGGCGGAATCGCTCGATTGCTTCCGCCTCCGTCCTTGCCTCGGAATAGTGGCCCGTGTGGATCTCTACTATGTCTGCGCCGCATCTGTAAGCCTCTCTAACCTGTTCAGTGTCAGGGTCCACAA
>DIKH01000156.1 GCA_002424495.1 Desulfobacteraceae bacterium UBA5623 | reverse complement strand
AATATTGATCAAAATCATCCGGTTCCGCGCCTCCACCCATTAACCCCAACAGGTGCGCGCCTATTGACTGATCATTATCAGGCAGGATATAACACTGCGGGTCATCTTCCAATAATTTCATATTTGCTGTCTTGATCAGATCGGCGATTGAAACAGTTCTTTTTATTAAAGGGTGCTGCATTAGATAGAATTGGAATTGGGAAAGCTCTTCCATTAGTCTGGCCGAGCTTATTCCCCTTTCCCCGTCACGCCTTGCAACAATAAAAAGAGGGTCCATTAACCCTGGAAAATCAGATTTCATAACATTACAGGCCAGGTTGTAAGGTGATGCGGGGCGGAGCAATGGCGTGCCGGCGTGGATATCTCCCACCTGCAACTGAAGTGTAAAATATCCGCTTATGGCCGTTATTATCGCAACTATTGTCAGTATAATAAGCCTTCCTTTGCCTTTTCCGCTCAAGGCAATTACCCTCATTACCTTTTCCATAAGTCCGGAGCGCTTTTTTTCATGCCAGACATCAATTTTTTTCATTACCGGCAGATACAGGTAAAAGATGGTGTCCTGGATCAGGACTACGAACAGCATGCTCATGGCCCAGCAAAAACAGATTATACCCAGTTTCTGCATCAGAGGGATACGAATACAGGCTACCAGTAAGATCCCCATGGCGTCTGTGATAATACCGGCCATCCCAGGATAAAAAAGCGCCTTTATGGTGTTTTCACATGCCAGTTTGATATTCTTTGTTTTTACATATTCCTCGTTAATGCGCCAGTTATGCTGGATGGAGTGACTTACCGCCCTTGCGCTTATCAGTAAAGGCACTACCAGAATGATAGGGTCAAGGTTGAACCCCATAAGACCTACAAAACCTATCCCCCAGATAGCTGCAACAACGGCCGAAGCAAAGGGCAGCAGGGTAAGACGTATATGCCTAGTATAGACTGCGGCCAAAAGGAGCATGATGCCGCCGGATATGATAAACACCTTGACAGTCTGACCGATATAATGACTGACAATGCCATAGAGATATGGATTGCCCGTGATATAGATTTGATTGTTTCCATCCGTATATTTTGAAATAATCGCCTGCAATTTATTGTAGGCCAGCTCATAATTAACACCTTTTTTAAAGAATTCCCCAACTATTAATGCCGCTTTAGAATCCGGTGAAACCAATTGTCCGTAATACAGGGGGTTGGAGTAGATGTCGGACTTAAGCTGCTCCATGTCTTCATCTGTTTGCGGTGGATGCGGAAACATCAAAGAGGGAAAGCGCAACCCCCAGGAAGTAACCTGTATATTCCTGATCTTGCGTACGCCGATGGAGATGACTTTATTCCGGTCCATACCCTCTATGAAAATAAGGTCATCACTGATGGAGATGATTTTCTGGAGCGTGTTTTTATTGAATATTGTCCCTTCCTGGACGCGAATCTCCCATAATATCCGATTGATTGCCCCGAATGGGTATTTTTTGGCAAGATCAATGTAGGGATGCTCGGGAAGGAGATCCGGTAAAAAAGTATATCTTGACGTGTGAACAATGATAAAGCCAGAAGATTGTCATGCCTATCATGAATAATAAGACAAGAAATCTGTTCTCGACCACCTTCTTTGCAATAAAGTGGGCTATCCGGTAGTGGAGATCACTCTGATGTAAAGTCACTGCGGCCTGGCCCATGATTTTCCTTAATCAGATAATATCAATTGTTGCGGACCCTTCTGATTTGAGGCAGAAAAAGCCACTGGTCATCCTCTTTGTCCGCGCAATCATAACGATGCGTTGAACCTACAAGTCCCTTCAGATCATAGGGTGACCGAAAACCAAAAGAGAAGAAACTCTCGTAATTCTTTGGATTAGGTTCAAGATTAGGCGTATTTTCGCCGTGGAGTCTCCCTTTCCAGGCAAGGCTTGCCACTTCCCCCACCATGTATCTCGTATGCCCGGTCTTGTCTACAACCGCAATATAGAATCGGCTAAGCAGTTCATCAGCGGAGATGCGGGAATATACAAAATTCCATGCCAGCTCCAGGCCATTTGTGGACCCTGGAAAGGGCACTCCGTTTTTGTAGTTGACGATATGCCCTTTTTCATCAAGATGAGCGGAGCCCAAATTCCTTTTGGTAGTTTCATCCATAAGCCTGCGATGTTCACCAGGCCATTTAGCGATAGGGATATAGGCGGTTTCATTTATCCTGATATCACCCCAGTCCCCTGGATGAGAACACATGTTAAAATATATTTCAGGGAGGAGGTCTTTGATCTGTTCTATGGGCTTGGCCTTGTAACCCCATGAATCCATAATCGTTTGGCTTGGGAAGGCCTCTTGGCCATCAACAAGGCCTACAATCTCCTTTTTGGGCACGTCCGGGCAATGTATTCCATACCACTTACCCTCAAAATCGCCCGGGACGTTTTCCGGCACATCCCAGGCCAGGACATGACCCGCATTAGTGACTGATATGAAAATGAATGCAACCACCATAAGAGCCAACCAACAAAAATGAATGCGCTTCGCCATAGAAGTCCTCCTCTAGGTTGTATGCAAGAATTATTTGGAATTTTAGCATTCCATAAGTCACGCCGTCTTTGACAGATGCAAGGCATGGAATTGTTTTTTATTTGATTTTCCTATAATAGAAGATGACAATTGGAGATGATCCGCAAAAAGTAAGTTAAGTGATACAAGGGCGACAAGTCAAGGGTAAGCCTTCTAAACAACTCATGAAAATCAAATAAGGATATGCTTTTTATTTTGGCCCCTGGATTATGTTTCCTCAGCGATTAAAGTTTTTGAACCTATGAACGACCAGATCATTACAGATAAAGTTGCCGGCATTGTCCTGGCCGCAGGGGTGTCCGTCCGCATGGGAAGGACAAAACAACTGCTCCTGATTCAGGGCGGGACACTCCTTGGACGGGTCTTAAACGAAGCGCTAGCCTCTGACCTTGATCATATTGTCCTGGTGTTGGGACATCAGGCTAATGAGATCCTCTCTGCGCTTGGCAGGCTTATTATGCACCCCAAATTGGTGGTGATTGAAAACAGACATTACACTCAGGGGATCAGTTCCTCGATAATAGCCGGGCTTAGAGAAGTAGAGGAAAGCTACGGGCATGTAATGATTATACTTGGTGATATGCCGCACATTGACTCCAGGCTGATTAACCAGCTCCTCCGTCAATATCTTGCTTCTCGCCTCTCCATTGGCGCTGTCAGTATCGGAACAAAGAGGTCCCACCCCGTAATATTCAACAAAGTGATATATGACGAAATCCACAGACTAAGTGGAGATGTGGGGGGAAAAGAGCTGTTTTCCAGCCACGCAGGTCAAGTCTGTCTTGTGGAGCCGGAGCATGAATATGACGACCGGGATATAGATTCACCCGAGGACTATGCTGACCTTCTGAAAGAATGACGAATCAATTCAAAAAGCCCACTTTTGCCCAATTTTTTCGTCAGCCTCAAATTTTGATTGTGGCGTGGAGGTATAAATACGCTTCGCCTCCCATCGGAGTAATATGTAAACCTGTGCTGTTGGCTCTTAGTGAGAACCGGGTGAACACACTTGGCGGCAATAGGGCCCGGGTCAGATGACCCGGTCTGCGAATAATGAAACTTTGAACCCATAATATAGATACAGTAGGTGCCTATGTGCTCCTTCCCGCCTTTGGTCCCCAAAGAAGTGTTGCGTAATTTTATGCTATATTATAGAAAATAATTACACTATAAAAGTGGAAAAAAATTACACATCTGCCTGATCCGATCTCAAGACCCGGCCTATTGCAAAAATCCAATAAAATTTTGTTATTTTAACTTATTGAAACATAAGGCATAATTAGGCTGGCACTTGTTTTTTTTAATTTTGTATCCAGCCTGTTTATGGCATGTTAATTGCCTATCTATGCAACTAAGTCGTCAAGCTTGTCATAAGAAAAGATAAAATGTTTGCTGAGGATCAGCCGTGATGATCCCCAAAATTAGGAAAATGGAATAAAGATTAAAAATATTTTTTTGTCGGTCATAGTAATTGCATTTCTGTTGGTTTCAGGCAGCTCTTTTGGAGATCCATTAAATTTTGGCACTAATATTACCATTGATGATAAATGCATAATTCCCTTTGTAACAAGTTACAAGACCGTTGGGTCTTTGGGCCAACCGGTGAGACGTGCCCAATGAACCCAACAAAGGAGCAGGCTTCTTAGGAGGAGCTAATAAAATTTGGCGTGACCTGGTTTGAGGCAGTAATTTCCGGTTAGAAAATT
>DIKH01000064.1 GCA_002424495.1 Desulfobacteraceae bacterium UBA5623 | reverse complement strand
CGGAACCAAGAAACTGATAACCTGTGCGAGGGGTCTTTTTCAGCATCCCCACCTCAAACAGAAATTCCACAAGCCTTTTCATGAAGGGCTCTCCATGACGCGGGACCTTTGAAAAACGCCCCTTTTTTCGCCAACTCAGCATCAGACTCAATCACGCCATGGCGTGATTAATCCTCGAAATACTCAATGTATTCCTGTGGTTAATCCCTCCATGGCGGGATCGTCTTTCTTGATTTGGCACAAAATCGAGCATTTTTCAAAGGTCTCGACGCAAACTCAAGATCCACAACTAATAATTCAACATTAAAAATTAAAAATTCAAAATTATATCAACGTCCTCTGAATAGGTTTATGCCATTGAAAAGTCAAGCAGGTTTTCTTGGGTGTATCTGCTTGATTTCTGTTACTGCAGCGATTAATATCAAAGAGGCTGTTATTGTATTAAGGAAAGTCCGGAAAAATGAAGATATATACCTACCCTGATCCGGTTTTAAGGGCTCATGCCGAACCGGTTAAAAAAATTGATAACGATATCCAGAATCTGATTGATAATATGATCGAGGCCATGTATGAGGCGCCCGGCATAGGCCTTGCCGCCAATCAGGTCGGTGTGCTGAAGCGGGTAATTGTATTTGAGGGTTTTCCCAGGGAAAAAAAGGGGGAACCTCAGGTCCTGATTAACCCTGAAATCATCGTCTCAGAAGGCAAGATCTCCTCTGAAGAGGCATGCCTAAGTGTCATTGATTATGCGGCGGATGTCACCAGGGCATCTCATATAAAGGCAAGGGGATTGGACAGACAGGGCAATGTTGTTGAAATGGAGGCAGAAGATCTCAAGGCTATCTGCCTTCAACACGAGATAGATCACCTAAACGGCGTCCTTTTTATTGATCATATCAGCAGCCTCAAGAGATCATTATACAAAAAAAGGCTCAAAAAAAGATTGAAAGAAAGTGAAGCATCAGCCTAGAGACAGACTGCCCAAACGGCCTGGGATAATCTTTATGGGCACGCCGGAATTTGCTGTGCCCTCCCTTAAGGCGCTTGTTGACAGTGGTCACAATATCCTTGCAGTAGTTACACAACCAGACCGGCCAAAGGGCAGGGGCAGACAAATCGTCTCATCGCCTGTAAAGCACGCTGCGATGGGTTATGGGTTGGAGGTCCTGCAGCCGGAAAGGGTATCTGATCAGGAATTTTGCGAGGCTATAAGGCTCCTTTCTCCGGACATTTGTGTGGTTGTGGCCTTTGGTCAGATACTCAAAAAAAAATTTTTGGATATCCCAGGTTGGGGGTCGCTGAACATCCATGCCTCCCTTTTGCCGGAGCTCCGCGGGGCTGCCCCAATCCAACGGGCGATTCTTAATGATGAAAGCCACACCGGTCTTACAGCTATGAGGATGGAAGAAGGTCTGGACACAGGCCCGATTATATTGCAGGAAAAAGTGGCCATCCTTAAAGACGAGACAGCCGGCGAGCTCCATGACAGGCTTTCTCAACTTTCAGGCGGCATTCTGATAGACACCCTGAAAGGCCTTTCAGAAAGAAGTCTGCCAGAAATCCCCCAGGACGAGGCCGGGGCGACATATGCCTCAAAGATTGACCGAAACATGGCTCTGGTCAAATGGGATCAATCAGCGCGCACCATATCCGCGCTGATAAGGGCGCTTGACCCAGTGCCGGGCGCCTATACCATACTCAATCAAAAGGAGATAAAGCTGTTTTCATCACGGGTCTTGGATGAAAAGCGCACCGGCGGGATGCCGGGTAGGGTTTTGGGCTGTTCAAAAGACGGCCTGGAAGTTGAGACGGCAAGAGGCATCATACAGATAGGGCACTTGCAGGCACAGGGAAAAAAGAGGCTCCCGGTAAGGGATTTTCTCAGAGGATTTCCCATTAAAAACAATACAGTGTTGGGATGAGCATACCGGCAGATATTTCAATAAACGACCACGGCGATATGATAGCCCCTCCAAAAAAAGGGATATTTATCTCCCTGCTGCTCCTTACCTGTATTGTGCTCACAGTTTTTGCCTTTATTCTATGGTGGATTCCCTACATCGGTCTTACCAATATACACCCTGACCTCCCGCTAATACTGGCGCTCGTATTTGGCGGTATGGTGCTTTTTGGGCTTGGAGGGGCATTGACCCTTGTCTTTACCATTGTCCGGGGCAAGAATCTCTTCTTTAACCGCAGGATAAGGGGCGTTGTAATCAGAATACTGTTCCCTTTGCTGATTGTGGTAGGGAGGCTCGTAGGGATCAACACAAGAGAGATCAGGAGATCATTTGTGGCCATCAATAATCGTCTGGTGCTTGCCGAGGCAAAGAAGATAAGCCCCGACAAATTGCTGCTGCTCTTGCCCCACTGTCTTCAGAATCATCTGTGCAACTTGAGGATTACAGGGGACGTCAACAACTGCAAAGGGTGCGGGAAATGCAAGATAAAAGATCTGGTGGAAATTTCACAGAAATATCAAATCCCTATGTTCGTTGCAACCGGCGGGACCCTGGCAAGAAAGATCGTACAGGAGAGAAAATCAGAGGTAATCATTGGGGTTGCCTGCGAACAGGATCTTACCAGCGGAATCCAGCACAGTTATCCTATCCCTGTTTTTGGCATATTGAACCAGCGACCTTTTGGGCCTTGCTTTGATACAGACATAGATATCAATTTGGTTAAAGAGGGAATAAGCATCTTTTTGGACTGCCAGGTGGATGATGAACCGTAGATTGACTACAGAGCAGATTATTTCATTGATGTCACCCACCCTTGCCCTTCACAGGCTCAGTTGATTGATGCAGGCCAGAGATATTGCATTGGCGGCGCTAAACAGCCTGGATCAAAGGCAGGGTCTTCCCGAGTCCTTCCTTGAGCAGGCATTTGACGAAAATCCGCAATTAACAGCACGTGATCGCGCCTTTATTATTGCCCTGGTCCAGGGGACGTTCAGATGGCGGCTCAGGTTTGACTGGATTATTGGACAGACAGTTCGATTCCCATTCAGGAAGATTGAACCAACCATCTTGAATATCCTGCGTATTGCCCTCTACCAGGTGTTTTTTATGGACAGGGTGCCTGAATCGGCCGCTGTCAATGAGGCGGTAAAGCAGGCAAAGGCTGCTGGAAGAGGCCATACATCTGGTTTTGTAAATGGTATCCTGCGGCATGTCTTGCGTAACAAAAATCAGATCGAATTTCCCGATCCAAAAGCTGACCCTGCAAGCTACCTGTCGGTTGTTAAGTCATACCCCTTATGGCTGGTCAAAAAATGGATAAGAGAATTCGGGGCTGACTGCGCAGGCCTCATCATTGAGGCACAGAATCGGATCCCTGACATGGTTATCAGGACCAATACCCTGGCATTAGACCGTCAGGGCCTGATTCAACTGCTCAAGGAAGAGGGAGTGAATGCAACTCCCACCTCATATTCACCGGAGGGAATTAGGCTTGACGGACTGAAAGGACCGGTCAACGAACTTAAGGCATTCAGAAGCGGCATGTTCCAGGTCCAGGGTGAGGCGGCCCAGATATGTTCCCATCTCCTATGCCCTTGCGAGGGTGAGGCGATAGTGGATATGTGCGCAGGCCTCGGGGGAAAATCATCTCATCTGGCGGCCCTGATAAAAGACACCGGGATGATAGTCTCCATTGACATCAGCCGGGGGAGGCTTGCAAGGCTCTCAAACAACTTACGCCGACTAGGGATCAGTTGCATCAGGCCTGTTGTTGCTGATGCTGGCACTAACATCTTGAATCTTTTTAGAAAATCGTTTGACAAGATCATGGTTGATGGGCCATGCTCCGGGTTGGGTATCATCTCAAGACACCCTGACATCAAGTGGTCAAGGGATGAAAGCGATATTAAGAGGCTTTCCGTCCTGCAGACAAAGATCCTGAACCAGGCGGCCGGCCTTCTTAGCAAGGGGGGGGCCATGCTTTATGTAACCTGCACCCTTTCTATGGAAGAAAATGAAGAAACGGTAAGAACGTTTTTGAAGGCAAACAAAGGGATGATCCAGGTAGACCTAAGAGATCGTGCACCCGGATTCGCGCATAACTTTATTAATGAACAAGGCTTTTTTAAGACCCTTCCTGATGTTGACGGGATGGATGGTTTTTTTGCCGCCTTGTTTAAGAAACAAGTTTAATAAGGAGGAATATACGCATGGGAAAAATAGCGCCATCAATCCTTTCAGCAGATTTCGCCCGGCTCGGTGAAGAGGTAAGATCTGTTCAGGAGGCAGGGGCCGATTACATCCACATTGATGTTATGGACGGGCATTTTGTACCCAATATCACTATTGGTCCATTGATCGTTGAGGCGGTCAACCGGGTTACGGATCTACCCCTTGATGTCCATCTGATGATATCTGAACCTGACCGATATATTGATGATTTCGCAAATGCGGGTGCGGATATTATAACCGTACACCCTGAGACAATAAATCATCTCCACAGGACCATTCAACTCATCAAGGCCAAAGGGGTCAAAGCCGGCGTCTGTCTGAACCCTGCAACGCCGTTAAATATCCTTGAATATATACTGGAGGGCCTGGACATCATAATGCTGATGACCGTAAACCCTGGGTTTGGGGGACAGAAATTTATACCTGAGGTGGTCCCCAAGATCCACAAGTTAAGGGAAATGATCGTCAAAAAAAATCTGAAAACGAAAATTGAGATTGACGGAGGCATAGGTCCCGAAACCATCGGGCAGGTTTCTTCGGCAGGAGCAGATGTCTTTGTTGCAGGCTCGGCTATTTTTTACAGCGGAGACTATAAACAGACAATCCAACTAATGCGTGAGAGGATGTCCTCACCCTATTAGATGGCAATTGACGCTTGACAAATCCGGCTCGTACTATAATAATTCCTCCGGCCCGGCAACATTCGTGGATTAGCTTTGCTCTGAAACAATTGGGAAGACCTTTGCCAGAGTAGAGACCGGATGAAATGGGTTGGGATAATTAATTAAGATGGAGGTTTTTGCGTTGGCAGAAGGAGTAGTTAAGTGGTTTAGTGGAAAGAAGGGGTATGGCTTTATCGAAGCAGAAGAAGGAGACGTATTCGTTCATTATTCTTCCATTGAAATGGCTGGGTTTAAGACCCTCAACGAGGGTGAACGGGTAAAATTCGATATGGAAGATGGAGAAAGAGGCCCTGTGGCCAAAAACGTAAGTAAGGTATAATCTGCCGTAATATACTTACAGGGGCATTTCATCGGCGATTGATGAGGTGCCTTTTTGTTTAATGTGGTCAGGGCGAGCGACTTTAAACCGCCACTCCGCCCAAAGAATGTTTGATATTATTGTCCGCCGGATGTTATTATTTTTATTCGCATAGGAGGGATGGCCGAGTGGTTTAAGGCGGCGGTCTTGAAAACCGTTGAGTGTCAAAGCTCCGTGGGTTCGAATCCTACTCCCTCCGCCATTGATTTTTTGTATCTGTAGTAAAGGTTGCCGCCTGAATAAAAAAGTGCTAAAATCCACGGAGAGATGGCCGAGTAGGCTGAAGGCGCTCGCCTGCTAAGCGAGTGTAGGGCGAAAGTTCTACCGAGGGTTCGAATCCCTCTCTCTCCGCCACTTAAATGGCCGGTTATAACCATAAGAGATTTGCCAAAGATCGGGGACGCCTTTTCTTCCCAAATCTCTATTTCGGCTGAATTGTCCATGCAGTTAAAACGACAATATTCCAGTTTTTTGCTGCCCGCCCTTATGTGCCTTTTCATGGCACTGGCATCTTCATGTACATCCAAAGACTTATATGAAGGCATATACAACGCACAGGGAGGAAAATCCGAAAAATGTTACAACAGTCAATTGGAACTCAGGGAAAAGGGCATGGCGGTCTGGAGGGTGGCGGATGATGAAGTGTCTTTCAGATGGGACATAAAAGACAGCGAGATCTGGCTGAGTACCAAGTCCGGAGGGATCATCATCGGCAAAATCAAAGGCGGCGCTATTGAAGTGACACTGCCCGGTACAAAAGAACCATGTTGTTTCAGGAAGACTACTGATCAGTGAAATTAATGAATTCGACTTTTACGAATCCATCAAAATTGAATCCCAAACTCAAAAAAGATGTCGGTCTTGGTGAGCATGTTATATGCCGCCCACTTATTAGACGCACTTTCATTCCCCCAAAAGGTCATCTGATTCACACTGCACCACCATGTCCTCGCCTTCTGATACTTAACGCCGACCAGGCTCCACCAGATTCCTTCAGGATCATACTGCAGTGAAATACCGGGTTTGATTCGGCCTGACCAGTAATCGGTCCTGATATCAAAAGTGATTAACTGCTGATCACGTCTGTTGCCAAACACACCAATATCTGAATAGTCATCTTCAAGGCTGCTGAAATGTTTCCAATAAAATTCTATGGCAGTACTCAAACCGGACAAGGTGCCGATGGGCAGATGTTTCCAGTCCTTGTCAATTCCAAGCAGATATTGATAGCTCTTATGCTCAGCTATCCAGCTAAAACCTTTACCGCCAAAGGCAGGGGACACTGCAATGAAATCTGTCTTATCATTGATCCACTCCTTATCCGTGCATACCGCCTCACCCCTTGTAATAATATCTATTTGAGGGATATAATTATTAAAGGTAAATCCATATGTCCTCTGCCTGGGATGTCTTAGTGATACCGGACCAGCAGACCCAGAAAATGAGGCATTCCAATACTCAGAAAAATCAGCCGCAGGTGCATCCTGAAAATGTGCAACATAATGGATCGAACCCTGAAAATATCCAACCTGCGCCGTTAGCTTGCCGCCGTATTCCATGTTATCCCAACCAGTTCCAGGGACATCCTCGCGTATTCCTGTCATGCCGGGAAATGCTGAAAAGTCCGAAAAAGTAAAAGCGTAGGGGGCATCAAAATTTACCCCACCTCCTTCTGCATTCAGCGGTGGCTGAAGCATAGGCCTTATATCCGGCACTGCCAGCAGTTCAACATCCAAGGAATAAAGCAAACCCACATCCAAAATTGAATAGTTGAGCCGCGCCATGTAAAGCGGGGTCTCCAAATCTTCCGGCATGGCAAAGGGTGATGCGCGGCTGACATCCATAGGGCACACCACATTCATCATATTAAAAAATGCCGCCTCGCCCCACCTGACGATCTGCCTTCCGAGACGCAGGACCGCGCGGGTCTCACCGAAATCTCCGGTAAAATCTATAAAGACCTCCCGCAGGTCGTTTTCCGTCTCAATATCCCGACAACCGGGTTCGTAATCATCGGACTGATGACTCTGGATATTTTCATACCGGTGGTCTCTCAGATCAAAAATGGCGTCATATGCGCCCCTGTAGCTTAAGCAGAACTTCTCGATCTTGACTATCGGTTCTCCCTCATATGCAAGGTTCCCTGTCACATCAAATTGGAGTTCGTTTCTCCAGCCTGCTCCCCTCATGTCGTCATAAGCGGAGTTTTTTAATCCATCATCATCCCGTAAAGTAAATAGGGTTTTAACTCTGCCTTGTATATCATAATCCACCTGAAGGCACTGACCGCCAGCCGGAACAAACAGGCCAATCAGCGCCATCCACATGACAGCAATCCTAAATCTCTTCATGCATTTTATTCTTAACGAGCCCCTGACGGGATCTGTCTGTGTATTTAACATCGGCTTGTCAGCATTTGATGAATTTCATGGATTGCTTCGTCAATGGGAATTATTTGAATCCCTTCCTCATAATATCTCTTTGCTCCGCCGTACAACAAATAGGCCTTGGACATCGGGTAGTCTTTTAAAAATAATCTCAATCCCCTGAGATCATTAGATGTGTATCTGGACTTTCTTTTGATTTCGAAGGCATGTATCCCTTGCTCACCATATATGATGAAATCAACCTCAATCTGATTCGATGTCCGCCAATAGAAAATATCATAACCAAGTCTGTAATAGTCGTTTATCGCCCTGACTTCCTGCATGAAAAGCGTTTCAAGGGCAGCCCCCTCAATCTCTTCTGGAGAGTCAAGCGGACCCTTGGGTCGAATGGCGCGAAAAACTCCTACGTCAAAAAGATAAAATTTTGGATGCTGTATCATACTTCTTTTTGCCTTCCTGGTAAAAACAGGCAGCCGAACAGCAAGCAGCAGGTCCTCCAATATCGCAAAATAACTTTCGACCAATTTTCTGTTCAATGAACATTCCCTTGCTATTTCTGTAAGATTCAGGACCTCTCCTTGCGAAAAACTGGCCGTTTCCAGAAATCTTGAAAAATTACCCAAATTCCTTGTTAACCCTTCCTGAAAAATTTCTTCCTTCAAATAGGTAACCACATATGAACTTAAATAGGCCGCGGGGTCCTTCTCGGTATATGCACAAGGCAGATGACCGTATTTCAGTGAATGCGCCAAATCAAAATCAGAAGAAAGCTCTTCACAGCAGAAGGGATGCATATTAAGAGTCAAGGCCCTGCCGGCCAATAAATTGATGTCCTGTGTCTTTAGCTTTCTGGCGCTTGAGCCGGTCAATATAAAACGATATCGATATTTTTCAATCAACCGGTGGACTTCATCTAAGAGTTTGGGAATTTTCTGAACTTCATCAACAATAATCGTATCTGAAAAACCTTCAGGGATATAGGATTCAAGTTTTTCGGGCGAACTGGAGAGCCGAAAAAATGTTTCAGAGTCCAATAGATCAATATAGATGCTGTTTTTGAACCGGTGGTTCAGCCAAAAAGATTTCCCTGTCCCTCTGGGGCCAAAAAGGAAACAGCTCTTATCCGAGGGGAAATCAATTTTCCGCATAACTAACTTATCCAGGCTCATAATTCTGCCTCGCAAATCCTGATTCTTAAGGGCTGCGGCCCTATGATCCATAAAAAAACCGGAAGGGCCTTCAAAGCTCCATTTTACATATATTTTTGGAGTTTTCAATGCCATTTTATTAAACTACCTGAGTAGTCACCCCCTGTTTAACCTGGCCACGCGACCGCAAATGGCATAACTCATAAATTTCCTTGATTTTTTAGTCTGTATCAAGCAGGATAAGCCTTAAAAAAATAAACGCTGAAAAATCCAACTTAATCCATCTTGTCTATTCATTAGACGCTATTCAAAGGAGTTATAATGAAAATAGGCAAAATCGAAAATAAAGTGGAGCTTCCGGCAGTGCATTCAAAACACAAATATCCCTGGTCTCAGATGGAGGTCGGGGATTCAGTTTTGATACAGGCAGAGGAAGGAGAATCCCTTTATAATCTAAAGCCTAAGGTCGGCCCCGCCGCCCGGTACTATGGCGATAAGACAGACAAGAAGTTCAAGACATTGATGGACCAGGAAGGAAATGGCGTCAGGGTGTGGAGGATTGAGTAGGGCTATAACTGCCGGACGTAAGCTTTAATAAATGCAGACACATGACAAGGTATAGATAATGCCAAGTAAAATTTAGTTTGGAGTGTCGTGGTTTTGTTTCAATTTCTATATGATAGCAGCGTTTTTGAAGAAATATCCCATCTCTGTGGCGGGCGTTTTTTGTGGGCATGAGCTGTTTTGTGGGTATCTGGTTAACATTATATTCATGAAGTCAGGATAATATACTGTTAGAAACTGCCATAAGATCTCAAAGAGAGTTTGTAAAAGCAATTTTTGTTTGGGAAGATATCCTGGTCAACTCACTAAATTGTTGGCATAGGAATGAGAGAGCTTTAAAGATGAAATTCACAGAGCGATATGACACTTTCATTAACTTGTGTTGTGGTAAAATACCAGACATCCAGCTACACGGGCTTGAAGAAAATCCAAAGATGAATCCCACGATAATTCCAGAACCGAGAGATTGGTTTCTCGATTCATTTGATTGGTATGTTGGCCTTAAATTACTTCGCGGAAAGATTTATGGGCCTTTTTATAGAGTCGAGGGGGATTATTTTTGGCCAACAATAGGGAACCTCTATGATGTTTACTCTGAATCGCAATGCTTTTTCGGCATGGAAAGGCCAACTGGCATAGCGCATGCTCAAAGCCTATATAATTTGCGGCCTGATACACCAAAAGACTTTGTTTATGAAATCATATTAGAGATGCCGCAATGGCCCATCATTGACGATTCGTATATCTTCTTAGGCGCTGTGAAGAACGCTGTAGGCTTTCAAGTTAATCCTAATGGCAGGGTTGTTAAATTATTAAGAGATAATATTAAAAAAAACCGTGTTAAGAGATTTGCTTTGGATGTCAATAAAAAATATGACTATGCATCCCCAATATCATATACCTTTATGAAACAAGAGCGGAAGGGCTAACCTTGGCAGATTACCATCTGTGGGTGCGTTGGCTATTTATTCAGTTGGGGAAATAATGGGAGGTTGGAAATGAAAAGCCTGTTTTCTGTAATTATGATTCTGTTCTCTTTTTTTATATCTTCAACTGCCTTTTCACAAGAAAAAATCAATGCTTTCTTGAGGACAGATATTAAAGTCGATAAGGAAAATAATATATACATTACCGGGGAGACAAATTTGCCAGACAACACAGAGCTTGTGGTGTCGGCTGAGCAAGAAAAAATAGGAAATCAATATCTCGAAGAAAGCACCGTGTCATCATCCAAGCTTAAGCCCATAAAAATAACCCCATTTGGAGATTTCCAATATGGCGTGTATCTTATTGAAATATCGTTATTAAACCCAGATATCCAGCCGGTTGCAGTGCAAGAATTGATTGGACAAAAAGGAAAATTTCTAATAGGCAAGCTTGTCACCATTTCAGATTCCGGTTGCAACGATATAAAATATACAACAAAAGTGAATGTCGGGACCCCGCAACAAATCAAAGAGTCAATACAAAGATACAAGAAAACAAAGTTGGACATATGGAATAATATGAAGTTGTTAGTTAAGGCAGGAAGGAAAATGGAGGTTTATCGTGGTTCACTTTCCCCTGATTGCATAAACAATCTGCGCAAAAATCATGAAAAGGTAAAAGCGCTTCAAGATAAGATATTCAAATTACCCCTTACAACACAGACTAATCAATGGAGGTATGGGGTCGGCCTTTTAATGAACTGCACAGACTGCACATCAGAAGCACTCGATTGGTGTAATAATGTTGATGGAATTTTAGACTCAAATAAGCCATAGCTGAAGGGTTGTTGGGTGTGGAATGTGGGTGACAACGCTCTAAGATTTTGAAGTTTCACACCAAAATTGCATAGTTCAGATTGGTAAGATTGACAGCTGATAGGAAATGAAAAACCTTACAGCTTCCTTATTTCCCGCACACGCCAACCACCGCTTGCAGCCGATAAACGGCTGAAGCGGAATGTTAAACATTACCATCTCAAAGCTAAAATTTTGCAGATGTAATGTTTTCTGGTAGTTGCAGTTACTTGCCAACTCCCTTCGATTTCTTCTGAATGCCATTTCTAAGCATTACAGCACCAGTACACAAATGACAATGCCTTTTGCCGGTCAGGCTTGCCTTGCTACCTGCTTTCACACAAGAGGGCATATCTTTCCCATAGGTGAGCAAACAATCGAAGATCAATGTTTTTTGGAATCTTTTGCAAAAGACAAGTAAGCGGCCTTGTCCTCCACCTTGAACATCTCACCATGCCCGGGGACGATATAGTCCGCGACTTCCAATATCATCTTTCTGCTATGGTTGAATTTTTCGATATCGGTTATCAGGGGGCTTGGCTGTCTTTTAAAATCAATCCATTCTTTACTGGGCAAGGCGTCCCCAGCGACAACCACCTTGCCTTCTGCGGTGTTGACAATGACAGATATCATGTCCTCCGCATGCCCCGGCGTCAGTATGATCTCAACATCTTTGTCAATCAGGTCCTTTTTTAAGAGATTAGTCCTCGCAAGCCTGCCCTCGGAAGGAAAATGGGTTTGCCCGGGGTATTGGCCTCCCCTGAATTTGCAGAATACCTTGGCATTTTTAAATAGATATGTATTGACTATATGGTCCAGATCAAGGTGGGTGATGATAACTGCGGCAATGTCCTCAGGCCTCAATCCTTCATTTTCAAGCTCCTGAACCAGCCTGTCTTTATCCAGAAACGACCCTGTATCAACAATTATATTGCATCGGCCTTTGATCAAGGTAACGGTTGAGCCTATGCTTGGCCTGCTCTCGTTGTCCTTTGAGTGATGACCTGTGATTAGGACTTTTACTTCTGCCATTAGGTAATATTTAAGTGATTAACTCCTGGCCGGTTTTGATACATTAAATTTTGTCAAAGATCAAGAAAGACAATCCAGCCCTGGCGGGACCATCCGGAATATGCTTAATAGCGCTTTTCCATCGCTTCTTCAGCAGAAGCCAGAACACTGCCCACGAAATTACCGTCACCTAAAGTCAAGAGCAGGATTGACCCCCTGCTTCCATTTTGATCACCAGTTTTTAAATCAAAAATACCTACCGCTCATACCTCTTTCGTCTTATACCGAGCAGACCGAGCAGACCTGAAGCCAGAAGCCATGCTGCGCCGGGAACAGGGACAGGAGTAGCCTCCTTATTGGCTTCCAGGTGCAGGACGGCTTTGTCGAAAACGTAATGACAGTCCGCCACTAGATAAAGGATGGATTGATCCTGAAACAGGGCGTCGAAATCCGCATCGCTGAGGGCCGCCAAAAGATCAAACTGCGCTGTACCTGAGTGAGATTTCCCTTTATGTCTCCAGGCATGATGAGATTTCCCTT